>JBBRVC010000020.1:0-36623 GCA_038247205.1 Bacteroidales bacterium | reverse complement strand
GGACTTGGTAAATACTCATGGAATGTTGCATATCTTAATACTTTTCAGGATTGTGTTGTAAATTTTACCTCAGACAGAAATCCGGGATTCCGGTCATTTCTGGAATGGTGGGAATCAAAGGGTAAAGGCAAATCTGTGGTTCTTCCTGAAAATCAGGATGCTGCGAGGGTTTTCACAATTCATAAATCAAAAGGACTTGAATTTCGGATCGTAATATTACCATTTCTTTCATGGAACCTTGATCATAAAAACAACCGTCAGCCATTTCTCTGGGTAACTCCAGACAGACCACCTTTCAACGATCTGGGGATCATACCTGTGAAGTACAAGTCATGCCTGGCTGATACAATTTTTGCAGAAACTTATCTGAATGAAAAATTCTCATCATACCTCGATAATATAAATCTTCTTTATGTCGCGATGACAAGAGCTAAGGATGCGATATATGGGTTTTCTCCTGAAAATCTTTCAAGAGATAACGGTATTTCAGAAGTTCTGAGAAATGCAATTACTTCCAGTCCACTTGTCAATAATTCTCAGATAAACCTCTGTGAATATTTTAACACTGAAACAAGGGTGTTTGAACTTGGGGAAATTGGAAAATTTATTAGTAATCGATCAGAAAAAAATCATATCAATTCAGCAGATTATCAGGTAACTAACGGCATTAAATCACTCAAACTGAAGCTGCATGCTGAAAATTATTTTGACAGGGGAGGTTCAGATAAACTGGATAAAATCAATTATGGGAAGCTGATGCATGAGGTTTTCGAAAGCATTGGAAGTTCCATTGATATACCTGTTGCACTTGAAAAATTTGTACTGGAAGGAAAAATTCCACAGGAAGAATATGATGTTCTTGAAAGAAAAATTAATTCACTAATAAGTACTCAACCGGCTTCTGATTGGTTCATTCCGGGTAATAATATTCTCAGTGAAGCTGAAATTCTTGTTCCTTCCGGTAGCTCACGCCGGCCTGACAGGATTATTTTCAGGGATGATAAAACGATTATAATCGATTTCAAGTTCGGGGATGAGAATCCATATCACAGTAATCAGATCAGACATTACAGGTCGTTGCTGAATGAAATGGGATACTCCCGGGTGGAAGGCTTTCTGTGGTATGTTGACAAAAATCTAATTGTTTCTGTTTAAATGCCTGATATAATTAACATAAGAACTTTTCCATGGGGGCATGAACGCAGGTTTAATGCTTATTCCAACTATTTCAGACGAAGGTATGGAATAAGAGTTCAAAAAGTTTCAATTGATGCCGGATTCACTTGCCCTAACCGGGATGGCACAATAGGTGTGGGAGGTTGTACATACTGCAATAATGATGCTTTCAATCCTTCTTACTGCATGCCCGAAAAACCGATAGCTATTCAGATTGAGGAAGGAATTATTTTTCATCAGAAAAGATATAAGGAGGCATCAGCTTATCTGGCTTATTTTCAGGCTTATTCAAATACTTATGCTCCGCTTGAAAAGCTAAAAGATCTTTATGAAGAGGCATTGAGCTTCCCGGGTGTAGCAGGAATTATTATCGGAACCCGTCCCGATTGTATTGATGATGAAAAGCTGAATTATCTGAGGGAACTTTCTGACAAATATTATGTCGCTGTTGAGTATGGAATAGAATCGTGTTACGAAAAAACACTGCTCAGAATTAACCGTGGACATACATTTGCCGAGGCAGTTGATATACTTGAGAAAACTGCGGCGCTGGGACTTAATACAGGCGCTCATTTTATTCTTGGTTTACCAGGGGAATCGAGGGAAGATATGCTTGCACAGGCAGATATTATTTCAAAGCTTCCTATTACAACTGTTAAATTTCATCAGCTTCAGATTATTAAAGGCACCTTAATGGAAAATGAATTTCTGACTAACCCTGTCGATTTTTATCTCTTTTCAGTAGAGGAGTACCTTGAATTTTTTGTCAGGTTTCTTGAAAGGCTCAACCCGTCTATTGTTGTTGAACGCTTCTCTGGTGAAACTCCGCCAAGATTTATTTCGGGAGATATTTTATGGAATAAGAGGACAGACCAGATAGTTGATCTTATTGAAAAAAGACTTGAGGAATATGATACCTGGCAGGGACGACTATATAATAATTAATCAGAATTTAAGATGACCGGCTTCCTGGAACGTATTGCAAAAAAAATATATGCTGAGAATGGCAACGACCTCAGAAACCATTGTCTTGTGTTTCCTAACAGAAGAGCCGGTCTCTATTTTCTTAAATACCTGTCTGCAGAGATCAAACAGCCCGTTTGGACCCCGGCTATTGTGACAATAAATGAGTTGTTTCGTTCATTTTCAAAGCTGAAGAATGCTGAAAACGAGATACTTCTGACAGAGCTTTACAAAGTATACCGCAGAATAAAAAAGTCACCTGAGAATTTCGATGACTTCTTCTTCTGGGGCGATATGATGCTCAATGACTTTGACGATATTGATAAGTACCTGGTAAATGCAGGAAGTCTTTTTACAAATGTCAGGGATATCAAAAAAATTGATGAACTGTTCGGAGGCCTGACAGACAGTCAGATTGAGATCATTAAAAGGTTCTGGGTAAATTTCGAGGCAGAAAAGCCTACAAAAGAAAAGGCAGGTTTCATAGCCACCTGGGAAGTATTGGATCAACTTTATATTGAATTCCGAAATTTTCTTCAGCAGAAAAACCTGGGTTATGAAGGGATGATTTTCCGTGATGTAATTGAAAGTTTTGACAAAGGAAGTGAAGCAGCAGTAAAATGGAAGAAAATCCATTTCATAGGCTTTAATGCATTGAACGAGTGCGAAAAGGCTATAATGACAAGGTTGAAGAAACTGGATAAGGCATGTTTTTACTGGGATTATGATAACTCTTACATCATACCGGGAAAACTGAATTCTGCAGGGTATTTTATGAAGGACAATCTCAAAAAGTTCGGAAATGATATGCCGACCGACTGGAGTTTTGACACTCTTCTTTCAGCCGATTCTTCGGTAGTATCCCGCCGGGTTATTGATGCATCATCTGATGTTGCGCAGGTCAAACTTATCCCCGCCCTGTTAAAGGGTATTACAGAACTTACTTCAGAAAACGCTCATCATACAGCTGTGGTCCTTGCCGATGAAAATCTTTTAATGCCCGTGCTAACCAGCATCCCGGAAGATATTGGTAATGTTAACATTACAATGGGCTATCCGCTGAAGCAGACAGATGTATATTCCTTAGTCAGAGACCTGCTTGACCTTCAACGAAATAGTTCTGAAAGAGATGGAGTTTTGTATTTTGGTTACCGTAGTGTCAACCTGCTTCTGCGTAATGGACTCATGGCTAACTTTATTAACCGGGCCGATGAGCAATTGGTGAATGGAATACTGAAGTCCGGGACTTTATGGATACCGTCTGACCGATTTTCCGATTCGCCACAGCTGAGCCGGATTTTTAAGAAGCAATCGACTCCTTCGATTCTTTCCGATTATATAAAGGATATCCTTTCATCATCAGCTCTTGATAGTCAGGAAGATCCTGATCAGAAGGAAGCCTCAACCGCAAAAAGGAATCTGAGGAATGAATTCATTTACAGGGTAGTTCTTACTCTGAACCGGCTGGAGACGATTTCAAAAAGTCAGGATATCATTATATCTACTGAGACGTGGATGAGGATATTTGAAAAACTTTTGAGAGCCCAGTCTGTACCGTTTTCAGGAGAACCATTATCAGGGGTTCAGATAATGGGGATTCTGGAAACAAGAGTCCTTGATTTTGAGAACCTAATTATCCTTTCTGTAAATGAAGGGATTCTTCCTTCGGTATCTGCCGGTTCGTCATTTATTCCTTTCAGTCTGAGGGAGGCTTTCGGACTCCCATCCATTAACCACCAGGAATCAATTTACGCATACCATTTCTACCGGTTATTACAACGGGCTAAAAATGTAACATTTGTTTATAACTCGAACCCTGATGGATTACGCAGTGGTGAAATGAGCAGATTTCTTCTTCAAATGAAATATGAACCGGTTCTTAAACCGGATTTTATTGATCTGAATTATGAGATTAAAACACATACATCATTAAATGAGATAGTTACACGTACAGCTGATCATTCACTTCAGTTAAAAAAGCGATTTCTTAATGGAGCAGGCAGCAAAGTTTTATCACCCTCTGCTATCAACACCTGGATCGGATGCAGAATGAAATTCTACTACCGTTATGTTAATAATTTAACAGAGCCGGAAAAATATCCTGCCGATATAGATCCGGCAATGCTGGGTAATCTGCTTCATGAGATTATGACAGATTTTTATCTTCCATTAAAAGGGAAACTAATAACTGCTGAATTTCTTAAGACTATCCTGTCTGACAAAGAAATAATTTCCGGGATTATAGATAAAGTCTTCTGTGAAAAGTTTAACAGCTCAATAGATGTGTTTATTAACGGAAATGAATTGATTGTCAGAGATGTTCTGTTAAAGTATTTTATCAGGATACTCAACGCCGATAAAAATTATGCTCCTTTTACAATATTGAATATAGAAGAAAATTTCAGTTTCACCGTAAATTCAGGAAATATCGCCGGGCTGAAGATAGGAGGAAAGGTAGACCGGATAGATGTTAAAGATGATGTTGTACGAGTAATTGATTATAAAACCGGGATTGTTGCCGATAGTATTAAATCATTGCAGTCATTGTTTTCGGAAGAGAGAAAAAAAGATGCAGATGGATGGCTCCAGACCTTGCTTTATTGCGAAGCTTATATAGCAGAAAATAAAGGAGTAAGAGTCTGTCCAACAATCTATAATGTGAAAAAGAACCATGGCGATAAACTCATAGGCAGTCTGGTGATAAAAGACGATAGCCGTAATGAATTTATTGTCAGAAGTTATGACCAGATACGACAGGAATTTCTTCCCGGTCTGATCTCTCTTGCAGATAATATATTCAGTACAGAACAACCATTTTCTATGGCCGGAGATATTTGGAATAAGTGCGGAAACTGTACCTATAATGTGTTATGCCTCCGTTAGAAGATAATTTCGCAGATTATTCATTTTATTTTTTATAATTTGGTTGAAAATTACTCTTTTATATGACCGTAGGATATTCCAGTTACACAATTGAGGTTACCGATAATGCTTTCACTGCCAATGATGGAAGAACTTTTCCCAGGTCTGCAACTGTTGTTTTCTTTGATCAGAAGGGTGAAGAGATTAGCACAGAACTTTTTGGCGCTGTAGAATCAGGCTATATATATGACCTGATAAAACAGGGGAAAAAGGTAAATCTTGATAATTGCTATGTCACTGAATTCTCATTAGCCACCTACAGAAGGGAGAATGGCCTTGAAAAAAAAGCAATTGTCCCGATAGCCTGTTTTTCAGCCAGAAATTCCTTTTTTGAAGCCAGGACTGCTACAGATTTTTCATTTTCGTCATTTTCAGACGGAGGAATAAGCTTCAGGGGAAGCCATTTTGCTAAAGGCAGAGTACTGTTTAACGGATCGGTTTTTGGTCCCGGAAATGTAATTTTTTCAGAAACTTTTTTCAGGGATGGAAATTTTGAATTTACAGGATCGGTCTTTGGGGATGGCGATTTTCTGTTCAAGAATGCTGTTGCAGGTGACGGAATTAAGGATTTTCAGGATATTCAATTTGGCAATGGGGAGGTGAATTTTGCAAATACGGAATTTAACAGCGGTGAGTTGCTTTTTATAAATACTCGCTTTAATAGTGGTAGTTTTAATTTCAAAGTCACCAGGATTACCGGCGGGAAAGTTGATTTTCATTATTCTGTTTTTGATGATTGTGACATTATGTTTGAGAGAACCGAATTCGGGAATAGCAGGGTTGATTTCAGAACAGTTGATTTCGGATCAGGGAAGATAAATTTTAACCGTTCAGTTTTCGGAAATGGTGAGGTTAACTTTGAAGGTGCCGGATGTAAATCGGGCAAGATCCAGTTTAAAAAAGTAGAAATGGGCTCCGGGTCCAAGAACTTCAATCTCATGGAAATGGAGAACACTGATGTTAGTTTTGAAAGAACTTCATTCGGTGATGGAAAGGTAAGTTTTAATGAATCAAAATTCAATATTCTCTCACTAAAATCCTGCCATCTTGATCATTATGTGGACTTGCGTGTATCAAAGGCTAAGCTACTGGATGTATCGGATACAGTTATCCGGGATATTATTGACCTTGAACCATACGACTTCCCTGTTCAGATTAAGACAATCGATATGTCGGGCATGAGATTGATCGGCAAACTTTACATAGACTGGAAACAGAACAAGTGTAAAAATGCAATTCTGAATCAGGAAGGAACTACATTATGGCAAAAGGCTGAACAGTTCAGAATACTCAAGGAAAACTTCAGAGGAACAGGTAAATATGAAGATGAGGATGAAGCATATGTGATGTTCAAAAGATACGAAGCCCGCTCATGGCTGACAATACAGAAAGAAAAGGGAGGTATAGTAAATATTGCCAGTCATATACCGCATGGTTTTAAATGGCTTGTGTTTGATGCCGCAGGCCTCTATGCCACAAATCCGGTGCGTGTCTTAATATCTATGGTGGTTGGATACCTTACTTTTAGTCTGGTCTATGTACTGATGATTAATTTTACCGATGCAGATATAATTTCTTCAACACCAGACCAGTTGGGAGTCTGGTCAAGATCATTCTACCATAGTGCAATTACCTTCTTTACAATAGGATACGGTGATCACTATCCCTACAAGGGAGCACGAGTGATATCAAGCCTGGAAGGGTTTCTTGGTGTATTCCTTATGTCTTACTTTACTGTTGCTTTCGTAAGAAAAGTGTTGAGGTAGGTTATTTCTCTATCTCACGCTGGAGAGCAGCCATTTTAATAGCTGTTATTGCTGCTTCATCACCTTTGTTACCCAGTCGGCCGCCTGCCCTGTCCTGAGCCTGTTCGTGAGTATTGGTGGTAAGTACTCCAAATATAAAAGGAATATTATATTCAAGATTTAGCTGTGTGATTCCCTGGGTTACACCCTGACAGATATATGTGAAATGCGGAGTGTCTCCCTGTATTACACATCCCAGACAGATAATTGCATCCAGATCTTCATATTCGGCAAGAAACTGTGCTCCGAGAGTAAGTTCAAAAGATCCCGGTACGTGCTTGATAATCAAATTATTATCTTTGGCTCCATGAGCTTTGAGGGTTCTTGTGGCGCCTTCCAGCAGGGGCATGGTGATATCATCGTTCCAATCGGCCACTACTATGCCGAAACGCATTTTTATTGCGCTTGGAACACTATCCTTATCGTATGCCGATAAATTATTTGTACTCATATTTTTAAATTTATAAAAAACGCATCGGTCTCACTTCCACGGAGCCGGATGCGTAAATAACGAATGAGACGTTATAAAAGTTCTACTCAATAAGAAGTTTTACCCTTGCAATATTCTTTTCTATTGAACTTCCTTCTGAACTTTCAGGATATTCTTTCTGAATCTGTTCGTAAATTTTCAGCGCCTCCGGTAACTTGCCTGTTAGCTCATAAATCTCAGCGGCTTTCATCAGAAACAGTGGTGTATTAAATGAATTGTCACCATATTCGGCTGCTTCAAGGTATAATGAGATACCTTTTACAGTGTTGCCGGTTTCAATGTAGGCATCACCTGTTGCTCCAATAGCCAGAGATCCTAAAACCTTATCTTTCTTGTTGTATTTATTCAGGAATTCAATCGCATTTTCATATTCACCCAGATGAAGATAGCAGATACCTGCACTGTATTTTGCTAGGTTGCCTGATGGAGTGAACTTATAGTCATTTGCTATATCAAGAAATCCAAGGTAGTTGCCATCACCATTTAATGCGAGGCTTAAAGAATCCATCTCAAGATATCTTTCTGCCTGGTACATCTGTGACTGGGCTTCATCATTTCTTTTTTCTATATACAATTTACCAAGCCATCCCAGACCAATTAAAACAATGATGACTCCAAGCACTATCAGGATGGGTTTATAGTTCTCCTCAAGAAAATGTTCGGTATTTGACAAGGTTTGCTCTACATTTGCAATTGCCTGTGGATTCTCTTCCTTTTTATTCTTTACCATATCAGTTGTAATATTACACTTCAGATTTTTTCCACCGCAAAAGTAATTTTTTTCGAATAATTAAAAAACAATTAGTCAAATGATTAACGGAAACAGTGAAAAATAATCATCCTTTGACTGTAAATCACATCTTTTAAAGTACTTAGAGTACTTTGAGTGACTAGAGTACTTACACTTTAGACACTCTAGGCACTCCAGGCACTTTATAGTTCTTTACTTCACTCTAGTCACTTTTATTCGCCGCTTCTTTTTCTACCTTTGCTGTTGCCTCTGAAGCCACGGCAAAAGATGGATCCGTTAAATTAACCTGATTTCTATGTATCTTAAGCGACTGTCACTGACCAACTTCAAGAACTATGAGCTTAATGAGCTTGATTTTTCACCGAAAATAAACTGTTTTGTCGGAAATAACGGAGTAGGAAAAACAAACATCCTCGATGCTATTCATTATTTATCACTTACCAAAAGCTTTTTCAATAATATAGACAGTATAAGTGTTCGTCATGGTGAAGAATATTTTATTATAAACGGTGTTTATGAAAAAAATGGAGAAGATGATCAAATCTATTGCGCATTTCAGAAAGGGAAACCAAAGCTGCTGAAGCGAAATGGCAAGGAGTATCAAAAACTGTCTGACCATATCGGGAGATACCCGGTAGTTATGATATCGCCGGCCGACAGCTCACTTATCCTCGAGGGAAGTGAAGAGAGAAGGAGATTCCTGAATAAAATAATAAGCCAGTATAATGCTGGGTATCTCGATTCAGTACTTCGCTACAGCAAGGTACTGCAGCAGAGGAACAAGCTTCTGAAGGATTTCAGATCATCAGACAGGTTTGATAATGAGGTACTTTCAATATGGGATGCCCAACTTATCCGATACGGAAGCTACATTTACGACGAACGAGAAGCACTTGTAAATGAGCTTGTTCCGGTCTTCCAGAACTACTATTCCCTTATATCTTCTGAAAAGGAAAAGGTTGAATTAAAATACTGTTCTCATCTTTCTGAAGCCGGCTTTGCTGACTTACTTATTAACTCCCTTCCTAAAGACAGATTCCTTGAATACACAACAATGGGTGTCCACAAAGACGATTTGTCGTTGTTTATGAATGAATATCCTGTAAGGTCGCTAGGCTCACAGGGTCAGCAGAAATCATATCTTGTTGCTCTTAAACTTGCAAAATTTGATTACATTAGCAAGAAAGCAGGATTTTCACCTATCTTGTTACTTGATGATATTTTTGATAAATTTGATGCAGACCGTGTGGAACAGATAATCAGACTTGTGGGAAATGACAGATTCGGACAAATCTTTATTACTGATACCCACCAGAACAGGTTGCAGGATATATTGTCAGCACATAACACAGATTACAGATTATTCGGAATTTCTGATGATGGAACCGTACAGGTTATTCATAAAGGTAGCGGGAAATAGATGAGAAGGAGTAAAACTATATCTCTTGCAGAAGCATTAAAGGATTATGTGAAAGAGATGAAGCTCGAGGGAAAGCTCAACGAAGTGGGCCTCATAAGTTCATGGGAAGAAGTTGTGGGCAGGGCCATATCATCGCGAACATCCAAAGTATATATTAAGGATCAGGTGCTTTATGTTCACCTGAGTTCTTCAGTTGTCAGGAATGAATTGCTTATGTTAAGGCAGGCTCTCAAAGAGAAATTAAATGAGAGAGCAGGCTCAGAAGTAATAAAGGATATAGTGCTTAAATAGTTATCTAATCTACCTTTTATGATATCATTAAAATCTGCATTTGGAATCGGAATGGCGTCTATTATCTCGTTCCAGGCAACAGCCCAGAAACCCAAACTAAAATCTGCAACTCCTAATATCATCCTGATTTTGATGGATGATTTGGGCTACGGTGATATTGGTCGCACCGGTGCCACCAGGTATAACACTCCAAACCTTGACATGCTTGCAAACCAGGGTATGCAATTTACATGGTATTACTGTCCGCAGGCAGTAAGCAGTGCATCGCGTGCCGGATTACTTACCGGCTGTTATCCAAACAGGGTAGGGATTACAGGTGCACTTATGCCATATTCCACCATCGGTATCAATTCGGAGGAAACCACAATAGCAGAAGTTCTTAAGACCAAAGGATATCACACAGGTATAATTGGTAAGTGGCATCTTGGCTACCAGGAGCAGTTCCTGCCGTTGCAGCATGGCTTTGATGAATATTATGGTCTGCCCTATTCAAATGATATGTGGCCGGTCGATTTTGACGGAATACCTATTCATCTGAAAGATACTGCCAGTCCAAAAATGAAATTTCCTGTGCTCCCGATTATAGAAGGAAACCGGAAAGTGGGAGAGGTGTTGACACTCTCTGACCAGGATAAATTAACAACAACCTATACCGAACGTGCGGTCAGATTTATAGAACAGCACAGTAAGGAACCATTTTTTTTGTATATGCCTCAATCAATGGTACATATACCCCTTGGGGTTTCTGATAAATTCAGGGGAAAAAGTAACCAGGGCCTGTATGGGGATGTAATGATGGAGGTTGACTGGTCAATAGGGGAAATAATGAAGGCCCTTGAGCGTAATGGTTTGGATAATAATACATTGGTAATTTTTACAAGCGATAATGGACCATGGTTGAATTTTGGCAATCATGCAGGGTCAGCCGGAGGCTTGCGGGAAGGAAAAGGTACAAGCTGGGAAGGCGGACAGAGGGTCCCATGCATAATTCGCTGGCCGGGTACTATTCCTGAGGGTGTGATCTGCAACAGGTTAGCAAGTTCAATAGATATATTGCCAACCCTGGCTGAAATCGCAGGGGCTTCTCTTCCGGAAAAGGAAATCGATGGGATAAGCATTTTCCCATTGCTGAAAGGAGAAAAAAATGCTGCACCCAGAAAGACCTTCTATTATTATTACCAGCAGAACAGTCTGGAAGCAGTTCAGAAAGAGTTCTGGAAGCTTGTGCTTCCCCATACATGGAGGTCCTATGAAGGTATGAATCCGGGAATAGACGGGTGGCCGGGTAAATTTGCGAATGCTTCGATTAACTCCATTGAGCTTTATGATCTGAGAAGAGACCCGGGTGAAAGATACAATGTGGCGGCTTTATACCCTGAAATAGTAAAAGATCTTCAGGTGTTGGCGGATGAAGCCAGACAGGATCTGGGAGATGATATTACAAAGGCTCCGGGAGCAAACAGAAGAAAACCGGGATCTGTTAAATAATTCACAGGTGATGAACCAACAAAATTTTTAATTATAAATAGTATGATCAACCTGAAATCAGCATTTGGAATTGGAGTAGCATCACTGTTATCAATAAATGCATCAGCCCAGCAGGCAGTTAAAAGACCAAATATCCTCTGGATCTCAACCGAAGATATGAGTCCGCATCTGGGATGTTATGGAGACAAGGTAGCCCAAACACCGAATATCGACAGGCTTGCATCACAGGGTGTGCGGTTTACAAATGTTTTCACCACTGCCGCTATCAGTGCTCCTGTCAGGTCTGCAATGATAACAGGTATGTACCAGACCTCAATAGGCTGCATGCATATGCGTACAACCTCATACCGCCGGAGTGTTGAAAATCCCATAGCTTTTACTGCTGTCCCGCCGCATTATGTTAAAGCCTTCACCGAATCGCTCAGAACCGCCGGTTACTACTGCACAAACAATGTCAAAACCGATTACCAGTTTTCAGCAGACCCTGTACCGGCAAGTATCTGGGATGAATGCAGCAAAGAGGCACACTATAAAAACCGTTCCGATAAAACCCAGCCATTCTTCGCAGTATTTAACTGGGTTGGCACTCACGAAAGTCAGAACTGGGACATAAGTAAAGTTAAAACAGATCCGTCAAAAGTTGTCGTTCCTCCATATTTCCCTGATAATAAGATAGTAAGACAGAATATTGCTAAAATGTATGACAACATAGCCAGGCTCGACTCAGTTGTTGGTGTTCTGCTTACCGAGCTTGAGAAGGCAGGAGAGCTTGACAATACAATTATATTTTTTTGGGGAGATCACGGTGATGGATTGCCAAGAGCCAAACGGTGGCTTTACGATTCTGGCTTAAATATTCCGCTAATTATAAAGTATCCCGACAAAGCTAATTCAGGTACTGTAAATGACCAACTTATCAGTTCGATTGATTTTGGTCCAACCGTTTTGTCACTTACGGGTGTTCCTGTTCCGGCGCATATGCAGGGAATTCCATTTCTGGGTGATCAGCAGGGCGAAGCCAGGGATGCGGTATTCGCTACCCGCGACAGGGTAGATGAATCATACGATATGATCCGGTCGGTAAGAACAATGGATTACCTTTATATACGTAACTACTATCCAAACGAGCCCTTTCCGATCTGGGTACCGTACCTGAGTAAAATGCCGATCTATCAGGAAATGTTGCGTCTGGATGCTGAAGGTAAACTCACCGGCCCTCAAAAGAGCTGGATGGCATATACACGTCCTCCGGAGGAGCTCTATGATGTAAAAAAAGATCCTTATCAGCTTACTAATCTTGTAAGCGACCCTGATTTAAAGCCGGTGCTGACCGATCTGAGGAACCGCCACAATAAGTGGACATTGGAAACCGGTGACCTTGGACATATGAATGAACCTGAAATGATTGAACAGATGTGGCCAGGCGGAATACAGCCTGTTTCAGATATGCCATATTTTGTTGTAAATTCAATCGAGGACCGGTCCATTTTAAATTATCGTACAGGAGGAACATATTCATCCCCAATGACCCTTGCATTCTATTGCCCGACCCATGGTGCTTCCCTGGTTTATACCTTTGAAAAACAGGCTAACCCGCATTGGCTTCTCTACTCCGGACCATTAAACCTTAAACCCGGAACTCACAACCTAAGGGTAAAGGCAGTGAGGTACGGGTATAAGGAAAGTGCTGAGTTAACAGGAACCTTTACAATAAAATAAAGAGGAGCATTTCTTCTCTGTGCTCCTCTGGTGATTTCTCAGTGCCTCCTGATAACTATCAGGACTGTGTAAGTTCTTGAAACTCTGGAAGTTTTTATCATTATTAACTTGTGAGCTTTCGGCTAAAGGATTTTAAAAGTTAAAACCCAGCGTGAGCCCATAACCGGTATTTCTGAATTCCAACTCGTTATTGAAAGTTGTATTATCTGAATTTATTTTTGCCAGACCAAGCTGGGTATTCAGCTGCAGAGACAAACCACTGTTCAATTCATAACCAAAGAATAAGTTTCCACCATAGTCCAAATGTCTGAAGTATTTCCAGTCATAAGGGTTAAGGTTTTGATATTCATTGGTATAAACAATATTTTCTTCAGTTGAAGTATTATTAACAGAAAATTTAGCTTTGCCTCCGAATCCATAAGCTACATAAGGACCAAATCCAAGCAAAAGATGTCCGTTTCCCAGCACCGGTCTGTAAAGAAAGTTCAAAGGCACTTCAATATACGAGATGTTATATTCTGCTGTCATATCCAGTCCAAGGAAATCTGATTTTGATTTTGCTCCTTTTGCAGAGTACATAACTCCGGTCTGAAACCGGAATTCAGGAGATATAGGTATTCCAACAACCACTCCAAAGTTGAATCGGGGAACCATACTTAATTCCAGCTTATCTCCATTTAAATCTTTTCCGTTTATGTTCTGCATATTCACTCCGCCCCGAAGGCCAAATGAGATGCCTGTATCCTGTGAATTAGCGCTGATCCCGGTTATAAAAAGGAGCGCCAGGAAAAAGAAAGTCTTGTTTTTCATAATATTTTATTAGTTAACTAATTTATTTATAATGACTTGACAATGATTTAAACGGTTTTATATCAGTCCGCTTCTTTAATCATTTTTTCGTTTGCCGTAATTGCAAATTCCACACGACGGTTATGTGATCGCCCATCGGCTGTTTTGTTATCATAAATTGGTTTCATTTCACCAAAACCGATTGTTGTAAGTCTTTGAGATTTAATATCATTGCTATTTAGATAGCCTGATACTGCCTTTGCCCGGCGTTCCGACAAAGCCTGATTGTATTCCAGCGAGCCTTTGCTGTCAGTATGACCATGAATTTCAATATTGGTATCAGGATATTTATTTAAAATCACGATTAGTTTACCAAGGTTCTCTTTTGCATCAGATTTAAGGTTCGAAGCGTCAAATCCAAAGAGTACGTCACTTGTGAACTCAATAACAATTCCTTCTCCGACACGCTCGACATTAACTCCGGGAACTTCTTTTTTGATCTCAGCAGCCTGTTTATCCATTTGGTTGCCTATAATGGCTCCTGTAACCCCACCTACTGTAGCTCCGATAACAGCTCCCATTGCAGTATTGCCTGATGCTCTTCCGATTACTGCTCCTGCTGCTCCCCCGGCTGCTGTTCCAATTGCTCCACCTTTAACAGCCTTGCTGAGCGAGGCGCAACCGCTAATTAAAAGTGCCAGGGATAAGATGGCAGGTAATATTAAATTTGATTTTTTCATGATTTTTATATTAAAAAAGTTATTAGTTAAATATAAATTTGTTTAAGGCTGCTCAGTACACCGAAAACATTTAGAAGCCAGATTACAAGGACAATCACTATTACGGCGTTAAGTATGCTTTTGATTGTTCTTTGCATAGGAATGTAGGTATTTACCAGCCAGAGAAGTACTCCGACAACAAGAAGGACGATAATTACTGTTAGAATTGGCATAATAGTATTGGTTTTTAATTATTTAACTGGAATATTCATTGTGGTAAAGGTGACCCTTTTTACCCTAAGGAATCTTACACAAATCCTGAATTAAGTTGTATAATTTACATATTCAGAGAGGTGCATTATCTTTTTTTAGAATTTTTCTCTTTATCCTGTAATAACCTTATTGAATCCAACTTTTCTTTCTGAGCTTGTTTTGCTTTTCTGTTGAAATATCCTTTCAGTAAAAAGTTGCTTTTGGCGGCATTCATATTTTCATTCAGCCCCTTGCTGCTTTTCCGGAGATTGATAATAGTCTTGTTGATATTTTCAGCTATCGTTGAATCCTGAATAAGTCTTCCCAATGTTCCGTTGCCCTGATTTATATTAATCATTATTTCAGCCAGCTCACCGGAAATCATTTCGAAATTCACAGCTGTTACAGCCAGACTTGTTATTATTGCATCAGTTTCAACTGGTTCAACAGATAAGATATGTTCCTGATCCTTAATCGATTCGGCTTCTGAGCTTCCCTGTGTTATAACCAGGATACGGTCACCTACTATTCCTTCTGACCCTATTGTCGCTTCTGCATCATTTTTAATGAACTGCTGAACGCTTTTTTTAACAATCATGTCAACCCGCACTGTTGTATCATTTATAAGGGTAATTCTTTCCACAGTACCTACATTGATGCCGGAGAACCGTACATTATTTCCAACCTGTAGTCCGCTTACATTGTAAAAGGCAGTCGTTAACCTGAAAACAGGGTCGAAAAGATTTTTCTGTCTTCCAATCAGAAAAATCGCAATAACAAAAAGTACAATCCCCCCTGCAACAAACATTCCTAATCTGACTTTGAAATTGGGTGAGTGTGTTTCCATGATTATAATTTGAGAATTAAATAACTGGCCAATTAAAGGTTATTTGAAAAATGATTTAATAAATGGGTCTGTTGAACTTTCAAACTCTTCAAGATCACCTTCTTTGTGAACATCCCCATCATTAATCATAATAATACGATCAGCTGTGATGCGTGCACATTCTATATCATGAGTGATGATAAGTGAGGATGTTTTATATTTTTTCTGCACCTCGTTTATAAGTGAACTTATTTCATCGGATGTAGCCGGATCGAGCCCGGTTGTCGGTTCATCATAAAGCATTATCAACGGATCAATAATAATTGTTCTTGCCAGGCTTATTCTTTTTTTCATACCTCCCGAAAGTTGGGATGGCATCTTATTAAGTGTGTCTGACAATCCAACATTTTCAAGTACCTCCATTACTTTTTCCGAGATCTCTTTTTCATTAAGATTTTTCCTGATCCTTCTCAACGGAAACTCCAGGTTCTGTTTCACAGTCATTGAATCGTATAGCGCACCGCTCTGGAACAGAAATCCTATCTTTTTTCTTGCTTCATCCAGCTCTTCCCTGTTTAACGACTTAAGATCTTTTCCAAATACGCTTATTGTGCCGAAGTCGGGTTTCAGCAATCTGACAATGCATTTAATAAGCACAGATTTTCCTGATCCTGATTTCCCCAGCACTACCAGATTTTCTCCGTCTAAAAGCTTCAAAGAGATATCTTTCAGTACACTCTGGTCTCTGAATGATATTCTCAGATTATTAATTTCCACCAGCGGCATACCGGATGAGGCAGGTTCCATTAAAAAGGTATGGGCTTCTTGCTCTTTCATAACATCATATCGGTTATCTGTACTGCAATCATATCGACAATTATTACCAGCAGTGATGATAAGACTACTGCTGAGTTTGCTGCTATTCCAACGCTCTCAGTACCTCTTCCGGCAGTATATCCTTTGTAACATCCAACTATTCCGATAACAGCTCCGAACACAAAAGTCTTAATAAGAGCAGGGAAGAAGTCAATGAACCCTATAGATGCGAATGACTGTGAAATAAATAACACCAGATTCACATTTCCTTTTATGTTTACTCCTGCCCAGCTTCCCATAATACCGGCTGCATCTGCAAAAAGTACAAGAACAGGCAACATAAGTGTTGAGGCAAAAACCCGGGTAACCACCAGATACTTAAATGGATTGGTTGCCGATACTTCCATGGCATCTATCTGTTCCGAAACCTTCATGGATCCCAATTCAGCACCCATGCCGGAACCTATCTTACCGGCAAAGATCAAGGCTGTAACAACCGGACCTATTTCCCTCAGGATAGAAACAGTTACCATTCCCGGCAACAATGTAACTGCTCCGAACTCAGCCAGTGAAGGCCGGGTCTGGATCGTCAATACTATTCCCATAATGGCTCCCGTCACTGCGATAAGTGGCAGAGATTTGTAACCTATCTGATAACATTGCCGAAGGAATTCGCGAAATTCAAAACGTGGTGAAAATGTTTCCCTGAGAATTTGTATGATAAACAGGGAAATATTTGCAACGTCATTCAGAAAGATTCTCACTCTGCCTGCCTCGGCATAGGATTTTTCACTAAGCTTTACAGATTGATCAATAGCGTATTTTTTTATTTTTTTTACAGGAACTAAAACTTTCATACCTAAAGAGATTTAATGGGTATTTTTATCGCTGAGGTACTGTGGTTTACTCCTTCCATAAAAATCAATAGCATTGGTTTTCCGGGAAAAAAACCTTGTGGCCCCGAATTGTAAAATACCAACAAAGATCTTTCTCAGCAAAGATGCGGAAGTGCCTGTAATTATTCTGTTTGAAACATACCCTGTTGTCAGTCCGATTGCTGTACCTGCAACTAATTTAATAAGGTTCTGACCTGTGGCTACCTCACTTATTGTGCTCATTATGAGATTCCCCGGTTTCAGAGCATCAAAGGTTATGAGAAGCTGTTCCTTTAACAACTTCTCACTTAGTGATTGCCTTTTTTCTGCCAACCGGATTTCATTCTTTAATTCTTCAATATTGCTTATTGTTTGCATATTCGGTAAATTAAGAGTCCGGGTGAAAATGCTTATTCATGCATGATATGTCAGATATTTCTGTTGCCATGCGAAAGCATCAGATCTTCTTTTCTGCCTTCAGATTTACATTTTCAACCTCATTCTTTACATACTTTATTTTTTCACCAAGGGTGTCAATAACCTCATTGAATTTTTCAGTCAATCCACCTGTCAATCCTTCAGCATAATCCTCGCCCTTTTTAGTTAACTTTTTACGTGTAAGTGAACCTTTTTCAGGTGCGAATAGTAATCCCAATATTGCTCCGGCAGATACACCTGCCAGTAATCCTAATAGTACATTTGTTTTGTTCATTACCTGATAATTAAATTGTTAGATGTTAAACTCATTTCGAAAAATTATATTCTTCTGCCCTGGATCACCCTGAACAGAATTGCAATTACTGCTAAAACCAGCAGGACATGAATTATCCCGCCCGCATGGAATCCCACCAATCCGATCAGCCAGATTACAATCAATACTGCTGCAATTGTGTAAAGTAAATTTCCCATCAGTCATGTTTGTTAATTGTTTAAAAACTATAGATCAAAGTTCACCACATTCTATTGAAAAAAGTTACATATCTTTGGAGAATAGTTGCATTCTTTACATCTGTGGAACCCTGCCATTAAATTCATTTCCGATCAGGAAACCAGAAGAGAATATAACTTATCTGAATTCTGTAACACTTTGAAGCTGAACATCACAGCTGGTAGAAATCTTTTAAAAAACAGGGGGTATATTGAAATTATACATTAAATACATGGTTACCAACCACTGTAAAATGGAAGTAAAAGCAGAGTTAAAAAAGCTTGGACTTCATTATATTGTTGTCGACCTGGGTGAAATTGAAATCATGGAAGAGCTGAACGTTGATCAGCTCCTGAGTCTTAAAGTGGCTTTATACAGTATTGGTTTTGAACTTATGGACGATAAGCGGGCAATACTGATTGACAGGATTATGAGTGTGATTATTGAGATGGTCCATAATACAACTGAGATGAATAAGTTGAATTTTTCAGATTATCTGAGTGAAAAGTTAGATCACCACTATACATATCTCTCCAATATTTTCTCAGAAGTGAAGGGAATTACTATTCAGCAATTTATTATTATTCATAAGGTTGAAAGAATTAAGGAACTTTTGATGTACGATGAACTTAACCTTACGGAGATCTCATATTTATTGAACTACAGCAGTGTCGCACATCTTTCGAATCAGTTTAAAAAGATCACCGGACTTTCACCTTCTCATTTTAAGGTACTAAAGGATAGGAAACGAATGCCGATTGAGGAAATTGGAAATTTTTGAAACGATATCAGTGTGAAAAGTTTGCCATCTGATAGAATTTTGACATTAAGGAGCAAAACCCTTTCAACAGAACGAACGATATTCCATGGGTAGACTTACTGGGTGCCGGATGGGTTACATTATTTGAATACTTTCAAACCTTGCAGCAAACGGGACATTATTGAATATGAAATTCCTGCCTTCATTATTCAGTAATGAAAATGACAGGGAAAAATTCAGCTCTTTTCTGTAAAGAAAAGGAAATTCATACTGCAATTGAAACCTGTCTGCTCTGTAATAGAAATGATCTGGATCTTGTTATGGATCATATTGACCTCTTCATTGTTGATTTGAAGATATATGAGGCTGACAGACATAAATTATATACAGGAAAATCCAATAAGATTATTAAAGAGAATTTTCACTATATTGCTTCTTCGGGAAAAAAAATAATCGTGCGCGTTCCGTTGATCAAAAACATTACTGATACAGATGAAAATCTTAATTCAATTCTGAAATTTGTTAACGAAACTAATGAAGATATCACCATTGAATATGTCAACTTTAATCCTCTGATGCGAAATAACTATGATAAGCTTGGAATCCCCATCCTTTACAACGGTCATTAACCATCGCATTTACAAATTACTGATAACATGAAATTAAATTTTTCAATAGCAGCTATTGGACTGGCATCATTAACTCCAGCGTGTAAAGAACAGCCAAAAGTAAGTCAGAGACCAAACATAATTTACATTATGTCGGATGATCATGCTTTTCAGGCTATAAGTGCTTATGGCGGAGCCTTAAAAGATATAGCTCCGACACCAAATATTGATCGTATCGCAAAAGATGGGATGCGATTTGATCGCTGCCTTGTAACTAATTCAATATCAGGTCCGTGCCGGGCGGTTGTTCTTACCGGTAAGTATAGCCATCTGAACGGATTCATTAAAAATGATGGTCAGGACCCTTTCGATGGTTCGCAGCAAACTTTTCCGAAACTTCTGCAGTCTGCAGGTTATGTGACCGGAATGATAGGAAAATGGCACCTGGGATCCGATCCTACAGGTTTTGATCACTGGGAGATCCTCCCGGGACAGGGGAATTATTATAATCCTGATTTTATAACTAAAGATGGAACTCACAGGGAGACAGGCTACGTGACTGAACTTATAACAGCGAAATCTATTCAATTTCTCAAAGAGAGAACCAATTCGGATGAACCTTTTCTGCTGATGATGCACCACAAAGCTCCGCACAGGGAATGGCAGCCCGGACCTAACGAATTAGATTTATATAAAGACATTACATTTCCTGAGCCTGCCACTCTTTTTGATGATTATTCGAATAGAGGAACCGCTGAAAAGACACAGGATATGACCATTTCAAAGACAATGCGTCTTGAAGAGGATCTGAAACTCTATAATGATAAAACAAAAGCCAAAACAGCAGGGCTGAACAGGATGAATGCTGAACAGGCAGCTGCATGGGACTCAGTATATGATCCTATTATAAAACAATTTTACGAATCGGAACTTACCGGCGATGATCTGGTAAGATTTAAATATCAGCGTTATATGCAGGATTATCTTGCCTCAATAGCCGCTGTTGACAAAAGCGTTGGTGAAGTGCTCGATTTTCTAAAAGAATCCGGACTCGACAAAAATACGGTCGTTATATATGCATCAGATCAGGGCTTTTATCTTGGTGAGCATGGCTGGTTTGATAAAAGATGGATGTTCGAAGAATCATATCGAACTCCTCTGCTTGTAGAATGGCCCGGAGTTACACAAGCTGGAAGTGTGAATAAAGATATGGTTTCCAATATTGACCTGGCTGAAACATTTCTTGAAATGGCAGGGGTTGAAGTGCCTTCCGATATGCAGGGCAAAAGCATGGTTGAAGTCTTAAAAGGAATAACTCCTTCAGACTGGAGAAAGGAGCACTATTATCATTATTATGAGTACCCGGGTCCCCACATGGTAAAAAGACATTATGGCATAAGCACAGAACAATATAAGCTTATACATTATTATTATGATATTGATGAATGGGAGCTTTATGATTTCAAAGCTGATACTCAGGAGATGAAAAACATCTATAATGATCCTGCCTATAAGTCAGTGAGGGAAAATTTACATAAGCGACTTGATAGTCTTATGATAGAGTACAAGGACAGCCATGAGCTTGCAAAGACTTTTCTTCCTGAACAGATTTCGAAGAATTAGTGTTGTCAGTTTACGCAACACAGAAATGTATTTTCCCGGGAAACAGAAACCCTCTCAGACGTGAGCAAATTTGATATTTCCGATATTTCGGCAAAAACAAGATCTTTCAATTTTGTTTCTTTCTTTTTGGAGCAGAATAAACAATTGTGAGAGCTGCTGTAATGCCTTTTTCCTTCATTTAACGCATCATGTGGATCAGAGAATAATCCAAGGTATATTCTTTTCCCGTTTTCCGGCAAAAAAGGACAATTCTCCTTGTGAACACTATGATTTTCATTTAACCGAGGTCTGGTTGCTATATAGTATTTTTCTGACATGATATGGTTTTTAATATTTGGTTTATAGATTCTTTACATATTTCTGAAGGCAGATTTTGTTTCATTGAAGTTGCAAAACATAGTTTTATTGAAATGCATAGTGAATTGTTACCCGAAATTCTCATTTTTATTGCATTTTTGTTTAATGTGATTATTTTTTAACTTTTTTTGACAATATTTATGATTTGTATTCATCACATTATAAGACAATTATGATTTATTTTCATTTTTTTTTGAAAATTTTCAATTTTTTGGGGTAACAATTCTGACATCATTGCAATTAAACAACAGAATTTAACCTAAAACTAACGATATTATGAAAAACTCTGAAAAATCCGGAAAATCAATTAAAAATTTTGACAATTTAGTTTCGATGTTAAGTGAAAAAGATATACTATGCCTGCAAGCAATGAGTTGTGTTCGGGGTGGCGAAGGCGAAGGAAACGGTAATGAACCAATCATTATTATTCCAGAACCTAGTCAAACTGTTTAATTAAAGAATGATTGTTAATTTGCATTAGAGAGCATTTCTGAATAAGGAATGCTCTTTTTGTTTTAAAGATCAAATTTTTATTTAATTTGCTGAAGTTTTCAAATGGGGTTCCAATAATTCGGCAGGTTGAGAAAATTTGTGTTCATATTGTTAATAAATTATTTCCCCCATTGTATCACATATACAAGTTCTCAGGAGATAGATAAATTGTTTGAACAATTTGGAAATCAATATGGATCAGGCGATTTTGTAAATGCTGAAACTACTCTCTCTTTCATAATAAATTATAAAGATCAAATTAGAGACGACCAGACTATTGCTGCTTATATTAATCTTGGGGCAGTAAATCAAATGCTTGGGAAATACGAAGTTGCTATATCAAACTATAATGTGGTTGAACCTCTTGTTAAGATTGAATCATTGGAGCTTGCAGGAATTTATAATAATAAAGGTATTATTTTCAATATTCAGAAATCCTACGATTTATCAATCGAACATCTCGAAAAAAGTATTCGGATTTACCAGAAACTTAGTCATGAAAATGTTAAATTCTTCGATAAACTATCATCTGCGTACTTGAATATTGGTATTTCACACTATGAAACTGGGAATTTTGATATGGCTTTAAAGTATTTTTATTTAAGTGAAGAAATTAAAGTTAAACATAAATATCCTGGCCTGTTTCTTGTGTATTTGAATATTGGTAAAACATTTGCCAAATCAGGTGATCCAATAAAAGCGGAAAAGAATTATTTAAAGAGTATATCAAGGGTTATTAATCAATATGGGGGCGGATACTACAGACTTGCTGAAGTATATTTTGATTATGGCTTGTTTTTAAGGTCAGCCGGGAGGAACGACCAGTCGCTTGAAATTCTCAATAATGCTCTGTCAATCTGCATTAAAAACTATGGAGATAAGCACACCCTAGTATCGATGTCTTATAAACTCATCGGTGACCATTACAAAATCCAATCTGATTATAAAAAGGCTTTAGGATATTACCAGAAAGCTTTGATGGCAGTTGTTAATGATTTTAATGATCCTGATGTTTTTTCTAATCCATCGATTGATTCGACGCTTTTTGATATCCGGTTACTTGATAATTTAAAGAGTAAAGCCCAGATTCTAGAACTTATTGCAAATCAGGATAATAGCCTAGTTGCGAAACTTAAATATTTAGGTTCAAGCCTTCAGACAATGGAACTTGCTCTTGAGCTGATAGACAGGATAAGAGATAATTATCCTTCTGAAGCTAGCAAGATCTATCTGGCTGAAAATGAAAAGGAGTCATATATTTTTGCTACCCATCTGGCTTATACCTATTCCGGACTTACAAATCAGAAAGCAACAGGGGAGAGGATGTACAATATCGCAACCAGAGCCAAGGCAGCTATACTCCGTAACGAGATAACAGGTAAGGAACTCCTTTTAACTGCCGGCATACCTGATTCACTTCTTGAAATGCAAAAAAACCTGACGAGTGACATTGCTGCTTACAATCTTCTTATAAGCAAAGAAAATGGTGTGCCTGATCCGGATGAAAGCAAACTGCAATTATGGAAAGACGCTCTTTTCAATATGAGTCGTGAGAGAGAAAAGATCACAGGCGAGATTAACAAGGCCTATCCTTTATATAACGATCTTCTTCATAAAACGGATCCGGTTTCTCTGAGCGAGATTCAAAAAAAACTTGGCAAAGATGAAACAATGATAGACTACCTGGTTTCCAATCAGTATATAGATGGTAAGAGGTTGCTCTATATCTTTCTGATCACCAGGGACGGTTTAGGTTTTGTTGAAAAAGGACTCGATTCCTCATTTTTCAGGAATGCCGGAATCATCCGTAACTTCAATAACCGTGAGGGAGACCATAAACTTAAAATTGAAAAATATACGTCGGCTTTATACAATATGTATGAGAATCTCATCAAACCGGGTGAATCATTTTTCAAAGGAAAGAACCTTATTATAATTCCTGATGAGGAAATTGCCTGGCTCCCTTTTGATGCATTCATTAAATCCAGACCGGCAGCCGGCCAGACAGATTACGAGGGACTTTCTTATCTGATATATGATTACACCTTCTCTTATGGATACACTTCCTCATTAGTATTTAATAATAAGACAGGTGCTGAAAATACCAAAAAAGTTTATTCATTTTCTCCCGATTACGGGCTGAAAGGCGATCAGGGAAACATTCTTGATCCTCTTCGGGGAGCAGGCAGGGAAATTGAGTCAATTTACAAGCTTTTCCGTGGACAAAAGTTTACAGGAGGGTATGCTACGGAAAAGCAATTTGCTGAATCATGCTCAAATCCTGCAATCTTCCATCTGGCAATGCATGCCTTAACTGACAGTACTGATTCGAGGTATTCATACTTTATGTTTGACAGGGGGGCAGATTCCATTGATGATGGAAGACTGTATAATTATGAGATAAGTCTCAACAGGATAAATTCGCCTATGGTTGTTATGAGCGCCTGCAATTCGGGATCGGGCACATTGTATCAGGGTGAAGGATTGATGAGTCTTGCCCGCGGATTTATTCTTGCTGGTGCATCATCAGTTATAAAGACGGCATGGGATGTAAATGACGAAGTAAGTGCGACAATTATTTCAGATTTTTACTACTATCTTTCAAAGGGAATGCAAAAGGATGAGGCACTTCGAAAAGCAAAACTGGACTATTTGAAAGTATCACCGCCATCACAGGCAAATCCATATTATTGGGCTGCCTATGAATTAATGGGTGATGACTCTCCGGTAACCGGAAATAATCGAAATATTTTTCTTTCAGCAGGAAGCTGTGCTATTCTGGTAATAGGATTTCTGATTTTCTATTTCAGACGACGGAGGATTTTTTCTGCCCGGTCGCTGTAATAACCCGGAGACTTTGCAAGTAATTCAAAACAATCAGCTGCTTTCTCCTTTTCACCTGTTTTCAGGTATGCCAGTCCCAGATACCATTGAGTTTCTTTTCCAAATCCACCTGCATTGGTAACTATATTTGAAAGCAGATCAATAGCTTTATCGTAATTTCCCTGAGATATCTCAGTGACACCTAAAAGAAAGCGGGGGGCTATTGCAGATGGATCTTCAATTATTGCAGCAGCAAAACCTGCTGATGCCGCCTGGTAATTGGCAAGTTTAAAACTCTCAACAGCTGAGGCGTAATTGTTTGCATCAGGATTGCTTCCACGGGTAACCGGCGAAACGACGCTTAAAGGTTCATAATATGAACTGAAAAGCTTATCGGAATCGTATGAAGGAATGAGAGAATTTATGAGAACAAATGCACCGATAACGGCAGCTGCAGCAATTGAAGTATAGCGAACCAGAAGTGACCGGCTGATAGACTTCTTTTTTACAGGTCTTTTTTCAATTATCTCATCTTCTTCAGAATCAAGTGATTCTGTAATGAAATTCTTAATCTCCATGGTCTTATGATCGCTCACTCCCTGTTTTTGTCTTTTCTCATGCCATTCCATAACCCAGTCTGCTGAAATGTCGTTGACGTTTGAGTTGCTTATTTCGAGTTTGATATTGCTTATTTCGTCGAGCATTTTATCGTCAGGGATATTTTCTGAAAAGGTATCCCTTATGAAATTCTCATTGTTTTTGCTCTTTGACTTGTTCTTATTATAATCGGAGATCATCAATTTAACTATACTATCCATTTCGGGTAATCCCGGATCATTTCTCACCTCTTCAAGATCGAATCGGCCTTTCATATAGTCACTGATCCATCCGAAAAGAGCAGCATCTTCAATATTTAATGTACCATTATCGTCAAAGCCATTTCCTGAAGCCCGATCGGAAGCTTTTTCGGAATTTCCATTAATATGTTTGTTCTGCTTTTTCATTTTATAATAGTATAATAAGAACCATTTTTATCAGCTCGCAACACTTCCTGAATTCATCAGTCGCTTGTACTCAGGGTGGTTTTTTACCTTCTCTGTAAGCAGCGCCTGAGCTTCGCTTTTCTTTTTCCTTACATATCCGTTGGTAAAACCAAGCTTGTCAGCAATGTCTTGTGGCGACATTTCCTGCCAGTATAGCTTGAGTATCTTTTTGCTGCTTTCATCAATAGTCTCAAAGACATCCCAGAATAAAGTTTCATAGAGGGTATTGTCCATTGCTTCTGAAATATCCATTTCGTCTTCATTATCCAACCTTCGTGACATATAGTTGGTCGCAGCCTGACGCTTAACAAGAACCATTTTCCAAAGGTTCTCACAAACACTGTAAAGGAAAGTTTTGAATTTGCATGTAACAACAAAATCTTTATTGTCTATTTTTTCAAGCATAATCATTAAACCGTCCTGAAAGACATCTTTTGCATCTTCCTGTGAACCCCCCATTTGAGTAACCATAAGGCGGATCATTGGTAAATATCTGTCAGACAGATATTTAACAACATAATTTTGCCTGTTTCTCAGGCATTCAATAATTTCGCTATCGGTATAATCTTTCACTAATTTGACAGTTTTTCTGCAGAAGCATTCACACTTCAAATATATAAATATTTTGTTATAAAAAATATTTTAGAAAATAATCATAAAAACAGGGTAACAATTTTACACCTATTTATATTAAACAATAATTCAGGTTTAAACTGAATAGTTAATTAACGTGGACTTTGCTGATTTCTGGGGAGGAATTGGTATGGTCCTGGGTTTTTTGCATTAGATAAATATAAACTGGAATGAGGGAAGTGAAAGTGCCTGATAAATTGACTTATCGTTTTAAAAAAGAAGATGAAGAAACGTTTTGCAACTGGGAGCATCCTTTATGCAGGGTTGTTGAAAATGCAGGAGGGGTCCCTTTCAAGCTGATCTTCGGTTCAAAACCCGGAGAAGGACACTATATTAATATAGGAGCAGGTATAAAGCAACTTATAGGCATTCCGGCTGAAGAATTCAATGAAGCCGTTTACAATGGTATAGTGGAAAAAATTGTTCCCCTTTCTGATGACCTGCCTTCAGATAAGATTAAAGCACGTGAAGAATTTATTCAGGGCCATATTCAAAATTATAAAGCTGAAGTATTGATCCATACTCCTGAAGGGGACAGTAAGTGGATACAGGACACATCTTTGCCGCTCAGAGAAAAGGATACGGGCAGGGTAATAGGAGCCTACGGCATTCTATTCGATATCGATGAAGGAAAAAAAATCCGGGGGTCACTTGAGACTGCAATGTTTAAAGCAGCAGAGAGTGATCGGTTAAAATCGGCATTCCTCACAAATCTGTCACATGAGATAAGGACACCTTTGAATGCAATTGTAGGTTTCACAACCCTTCTGAATGAGCCTAATAATGATTCTGACAGCAGGAATGAGTTCATGGAAATAATAACCAGAAGTACAGATCATCTGCTTGAGATCATGGATAATATTGTTGAAATATCAAACATTGAAGCCACTTCCATCAAGGTAAACAAAGAAGAGGTTAAACCCGACTCGGTTATTCAGACGCTTTACGAACAGTTCTTAATTAAAGCGCATGAAAAGAATATTCTGTTTTTCAAGACCCAGCCAGCCGGAAATCAGAATATTGTAAAAACCGATTTATTCAAGTTGATCAAAGTGCTCACTAACCTGCTTAATAATGCTATGAAGTTCACGAGGGAAGGCAGGGTTGATTTTGGATACAAACTGAAAGGCAAAATGATTGAATTTTTTGTGTCCGATACCGGCATTGGTATTTCACCTGAACATCATGAGCGGATCTTTAACAGATTCTACCAGGCTGACAGCAGTTATACCCGAAGATTCGAGGGTACCGGGCTTGGTCTTTCTATTTCAAAGGCTTACGTAGAATTACTTGGTGGCAAAATATGGTTTACATCACGACAGGGAGAGGGTTCGGTGTTCTATTTCACCTTGCCTGTTGACAGAATTTAGTTAAGCGTTTTCTGAAGAATCAGTTCTCATGCAATACCTGCCCTGTTGTTAAACAGCATGAGGATAGGATAATAAAGCTTCACGAGGAATTCAGCGATAAAGGATATCCGGTTGTTGCAATCAATAGTAATGACAAAAATGTATCACCGGGTGACTCGTTTGAAGAAATGAAGAAAGTGGCAAAAAGCAAAGGGTACGATTTTAAGTATCTGTCTGATGAGTCGCAGAATGTTGCGAAAGAATACGGAGCAACAAATACTCCGCATGTGTATGTCCAAGATTTTTTTATCATTCACTGAGTCGTATATTTGTATAATACTGATCAGTGAATGATTCATATTTCGATCATATCATCAAGTGTACGCAGCGGAAGGAACAGCCATAGGGTAGCTTTGTTTTTCCGGAATTATCTGGAAGCAAATAATCTTGCTTCTGCTGAAATTCTTGATCTGGATAAATTAAATTTTCCATTATTTAGTGAGCGTCTCAGATATCAGGAATCACCTACCGATGATGTGCTCGGGTTTGCTGAAAAGATAAAATCGGCCGATGGAGTAATAATTGTAACACCTGAATACAATGGCGGATATCCTGCCAGCTTGAAAAATGTTATCGATCTTCTTTATGATGAATGGTATAAAAAGCCAGTCGCAATTGCAACAGCATCGGAGGGTCAATTTGGTGGAGCACAAGTAATTACATCGTTGCAATTCTCACTTTGGAAGATCAGGGCATGGACTGTTCCAGCTATGTTTCCCGTACCTGATGTAAATAATACATTTGATGAAAATGGTAAGCCTGTCGAGGAACTTAAGGTAAATAAAAGAGCTGCAAACTTCATTAAGGAATTATTTTGGTGTATTGAAGCAAAAAAAAGAATGAGCTAATTCATTTCTTCTTTATACCCTCAGGCAATTTTTACTCCAAACTATCAGATAATGTAGGAATTATGTAACTTTTTCGTGAAGTTATGCAATGCAAAGAATAGAAACATTATTCATATTTGTATTAGTTAAATCTGAAAAATAGAATTAAAATGGCAACACATAATGTAAAACAAAAGGTTATTCTAAGCTGGGAAGAACAAGCTAGTAAACTGAAAGAGAAATTCTCGACACTGACGGATCAGGATCTGTATTTTGAACAGGGAAAGATGGATGAGATGATCAAAAGAGTTCAGAGCAAAGTTGGTAAAACAAAACATGAACTTTACGAATTAATTACCAGACTCTGATTCAGTTTTAAAATCCCCAAATATTAGATATTTATTGATTTTCGGTTTTTTTGATTAAACCGGAGCGGGATATTAATGCAACAGCGAAGGTTGACATAAATTTCTGATGTGGGAATTATGTAATTTATAGAAGTAATTGTATAACAGGATAAAAAGTGCAATAATTTACCTTTAATCCTTATATTCTATTTATTAATTTAATATCTACAGCAATGAAAAGAACAATTTTTTCGATTTGCCTAATTATTTTTTCATTAAGTGCTTCAATGGCGCTGGCAAGTAATCCTGATCCTGAAACAACTCCGGACAATCCGATCGCTCCATCGAAAACTGAAAACAAATTATCTGAGGAGGAGATAACCCATCTGACCAAACGTGTTGAAGAAATCCGGGACATGGATAAAACGGACCTTACAGCCAAAGAAAGACGTGATCTCAGAAAAGAATTAAAAGCAATTAAGGAGGATGTTCGCAGACAAGGAGGATATATCTACGTTGGGGTAGGTACTCTTCTTGTTGTATTGATCCTTGTTCTTCTGTTACTTTAGTGGTTGAATGATTTAATTTTTCAGGTGCCCTACAACCAAAGTTGTAGGGACATCATTTTATATAAAATTCGAATATGTTTATAGAAAAGGGCAGTTCAGGTTCCAGTTATCCATCATATGAGACGTCCTCATCTGTTTCTGCCTCTTTTTTACCAATTGATCTGCCAGCCTTAATTGAAAATCTGAAACACGCAAAATCCTGGAAAAGAGGAGAGCTTAATGCTATCATTCTTCTTAAAACTCCCGTCAAAAAAATTGTATTGACGATTTTACACCCGGGAACAGAAGTAAGATCATTTCAGGCAGATGATTCAATTACATTTCAGATAATTGAAGGTCGATTAAGATTGCATATTGGAAATGAATCCATAACTCTTAATAAAGGTGAATTACTAACGCTGCGGGAGAAAGCAAGATACTCAATTGATTCCCTCGAGGAATCAGCTTTGCTTTTGACTCTGAATTCGGGAAGTTTATAATTTATATCTACTGATAATGAAGCTACTCAAATCATTGACACTCCTACTGGTAATGCTTGTTACTTCCTGTGTAATGCGACCTTCATTACAGAGCAGTAAGAATTATGAAAGTCGTTATGAATCCTATCCGCAGAGAAATGCCAGTTATCAACTTTTTTATGATCAGCTGAGCCCATACGGACAATGGACAACATACCAGAATTATGGATATGTTTGGATACCTGACGCCGGCAGGAATTTTTATCCCTATCTGACAGCAGGAAGATGGGTAATGACCGAGTATGGGTGGACATGGTTATCAGATTACGCTTGGGGATGGGCTCCTTTTCACTATGGAAGATGGGATTATGATAATTATTATGGATGGTTCTGGGTCCCCGGTCAGGAGTGGGGGCCTTCATGGGTAATATGGCGAAGAGCAAATGGTTATTATGGCTGGACACCTATGAGGCCTGGAATGAATATTAATCTTAGCATTACCGGAGGAAGCAGGGATGTTGAAAGATGGAATTTCGTCCGGGAAAGAGATTTCACAAGTCCTGATATCCACCGAAGGGTTATTGACAAGAGAGATAATGAAATGATTTTCAGGAACTCTTCTGTAATAAACAGAACTTACATCGACAACTCCCGTGACGCAACATATGTATCAGGCCCCGCTGCAAATGAGGTTCAGAGATCTACGGGAAGGCGAATTCAAAGTGTTCCGGTGCGTGATGCTGACCGTCCCGGAACCAGAATAAGTGATTCGCAACTACAGATTTACAGACCTCGGCTCGAGCGGACTTCCTCAGATCAGTCTGCACCACCAAGAGTAACCAACCCTGAAGAGATCAGGCCGGCATCTGAAAGGGGAGGGGTAATTCAAAGAAGAAGTCAAGCCTCTGATGACCAGAATAGTACCAGAAGTCAAGCTCCAAGGAAGACAGAGGAACGAACCGTTAAACAAAAAGAGGAGAAGAAAAAGGAACTAACTGAACCTGCTGTAAGGCGTAGAAAGTGATTGTTCTGAGGTGCTTTTGTAAATTTCTCCCCAACAAATGTGTGAATTGTATAAATCTTACAAATAATTATGTAAGATCCGGACGATGATATATTCTTATTTTTACACAAGACTTTTTTGATTCAGAAAACTTGAACTTGAAATAGAAGAATTGTGATGAAGAGGTATTGGACAAAAAAGAAGGATAAACTAAAGCGAAAATTCGCCGGATTAACAGATAAAGATTTGTTTTACAAGCAGGGGAGTGAATCTGAGATGTTGGAAAAATTGCGAAACAAAGTTGGAAAATCAGCAAAAGAATTACTCAGTATCATTATCGAATTTTAGTACAAATTCTGGATAAAATCTCCTGTGCGCCAATGATGTTACGTATCAGAAATATGGAAAGCGATCGCTGTAAAGCAATCGTCAGGGAGGAATTGAACAAACTCGGTCTTCATTATAATTCTGTCGAACTGGGAGAGGTTGAATTAAAAGAAAGTATTTCCGGAATAAAATTGGAATTGATAGACTCAGCTCTGAAAAAATCAGGACTTGAGATCATTGCAAATAATAAAACCATACTTATAAGCAAAATTAAGAACGCGGTTAAGCATCTTGTATATTTTTCAGAAGAATTATCCAGACCGAATTTTTCAGAATACATAAGCAAACAAGTCAATTTTGATTACAATTATCTAAGCAAAATATTTTCAGAAATTGAAGGAATCACAATTGAAAAATACATAATCGGACAGAGGATTGAACGTGTAAAGGAGTTGCTTGTCAGCGAGCGTATGAGTTTGAATGAAATTGCCTATAAGATGCTTTATAGCAGCGTCTCACATCTTTCGAATCAATTTAAAAAAGTTACAGGAATGAGTCCTGTTCAATTCCGTCAACTCAGGGATACAAACCAGATTCTTCTGAGTTAAAATTATTGCACCTTCCCTTATTTTTAAAAACTTTTAATATCCTCCCGGAACTTCCGAAGAATGTGTGAATAATATAAAACTGTTAAATTATTATGCAAATATTAGGAAGCCATTGTCAATATCTTTGCAGAGTATTATTATATCAAACATGATCGAATGGATGATAAGAAGATTAAAATTCTGATTCTGGAAGATAGTCCTTCAGATGCATATCTGGTTTTAGACCACATAAAAAAGAGTGGCATTAAATTTTCACATCAACTTGTGTCCACCAGGAAGGAGTATTTGTCCGCATTTAGTACTTTTAAGCCTGATCTGATTATTTCAGATTACCATATACCTCAGTTTGATGGAATGCAATCTCTTACTATAAGAAATGAGATTGCACCAAATACCCCATTCATTCTTGTGACCGGATCAATTGATGAAGAGGTGGCAATATCATGCATGAAATCAGGGGCTGATGACTACCTGATGAAAAAAAATCTGTTCCGGCTTGGAGAAGCGATTAAATCAGCACAAAACAAGAAAGATCTTGTAAACCAAAGAAATTCAGCAGAGAAAACGCTTGAAGATAGTGAAGCAAAATACCGGCTTATGGTCGATCTCTCTCCTGATGCTATTGTAATACATTCTGTCAATGGGATTTTGTTTGCAAATGCCACAGCTCTTAAGCTACTAGGAACCGACTCACTGGAAAGAATAAACAGGCTGCCTGTAATGGCATTTGTACATCCTGACTATCGGGAAAATGCAATAAAAAGAATAAAAAAAAGCTATAAAACTGGCGAACCATCCGAATATGTTGAAGAAAAATATATAAACCTTGACGGGAAGGTTTTCGATGTGGAAGTTATAAGTTTCCCTGTAAATTATCTTGGCAAGCCTGCTATCCAATCAATTTTAAGGGATATCTCATACCGTAAGATCTCAGAAACTGAGTTGATTAAAGCAAAGGAAAAAGCTGAAGAAAGTGACCGGCTTAAATCAGCCTTTCTACAGAATATTTCACATGAGATACGAACCCCCATGAATGCAATAATCGGATTTGCTTCTCTTATCAATGAGCCTGGACTGGATGATGAAAGCCGTAAGTCATATTCTGAAATAATAACCCAGAGCAGTAACCAGTTGCTCACCACAGTTATAGACATTATAGAGATTTCTAATATTGAGGCCGGAATATTTCAGTATGAGAAATCTGAGATTAACCTGAACGAGTTAATGGACAGGGTTTATAATAAATATGAACCTAAATTAAATGGTAAAAATATTAAATTCAGTATGAAAAAAATGCTTCCGGATGAGGAAGCAATGATCGTTACCGACAGTACCAAACTGGATCAGATACTCTATAACTTATTGAGTAATGCATTTAAGTTTACTTCTCATGGACAGATTGACTTCGGATATGCCCCAAAAGATAAGTATCTGTTGTTTTATGTCTCAGATACCGGTATCGGGATACCTGAAAATCAGCATTCAATGATCTTTGATCACTTTTACCAGGTGGAACCACCTGGCTCAAACATTTATGAGGGAACGGGTCTTGGTCTTTCAATCTCCAAAGCCTATGTAGGATTATTAGGCGGAAAGATATGGCTGAGATCAGAGCCTGAAATAGGGTCTGTTTTTTATTTCACAATACAATATGAAAATGCCTCGAAAATTAAGCCTTTTGAAGCCCGACAACGGGTTCAGGGGAAGAATAAAAATGTTAAATCCAAAACGCTTTTAATTGCAGAGGATGATAACAATAATTTTATTCTGATGAAAAAACAGCTTTCAGGCCTTGATGTCAGGATACTTAGGGCTTCAAATGGGTTAGAAGCCGTTGATATTTGTCGTTCAGGCGAGAAGATTGATATGATCCTCATGGATATTAAAATGCCTCTTATGGATGGTTATGAAGCAACCAGGCAGATTCTGGAAGAGTCGCCAAATATCAAGATAATCGCCCAAACTGCTTATTCAGATGACAAAGAAAAGGCAATCAATTCAGGATGTGCCGGTTTTATTTCAAAACCATTTGATAAGCATCACCTTATGTCGCTGGTAAAAGAATATCTGTAAATGTAGCGGCTTTTCCGCTGCTGAATCATGAAAAGGATCAATAAACCGGATATTAAACAATCGGAAGACGTTCAGGAAAAATCTCTGAAATCACTTACATATATTGAAGCTGATGCACTGAAAATCATTAGTGAACTTGAAGGGCACCATGTAGAGCTGGAAAGGCTCAGGACAGATCTCTTGCTTGCAGAAGAAAAGGCCAGAACGGCTAATGAAAAATTCAATGAATTGTATGATTATGCTCCGCTGGGGTTTTTTACACTTGACCAAAACGGGAAAATTGACGGATTGAATCTGAACGGAGCAAAAATGCTCGTAGGAGACAGATCAGATTTACTTCAGATAAATTTCAGAGAATTTATCTCATCCGAAACACTTGAAATTTTTAATTATTTTTTCATTAAGGTGTATGAAGTAAATAAACCACAGATCTGCCAGGTAATTTTTGTAAATAATTCTCAAAATTCAATTTTTGTACAGATCGAAGGCGCCGTTTTTAAAGAGGATAATAAATGTCACCTGACAGTTTTGGATATAACTGAACGTGAATTGACCGGGAAAAAATTGCTTTACTCGGAGATACGGTTCCGAAGGCTTTTTGAATCAGCAAAAGATGGAATCCTGGTCATGAATGCACGAAATGGTCATATTATTGATGTTAATCCTTATCTGGTCAATCTGCTCGGCTATTCATATTCAGAGCTCCTGGGTAAGCAACTCTGGGAGCTTGGCTTCTTTAAAAATATGAGAGATTGCAGGAAATCATTTTTGGAGCTCAGGAACAAATGCTACCTCCGGGTTGATGATATGCTTATAAATACGAAGGAAGGCTATGAAGTTAATATTGAAATTATTTGTAATGTTTACCTGGAAGATCGGGAAAAAGTGATTCAATGTAACATCCGCGACATTTCTGACCGAAAGCGGTCAATAGAAAGACTAAAGGAAAATGAAACCCGTCTAAACCATCTTAATGCTACCAAGGATAAGTTTTTCTCCATAATTGCTCATGACCTTAAAGGACCATTCACGAGCATAATAGGTTTTAGCAATCTTCTGACAGAACAGGTAAGCAATAAAAACTATGATGGAGTTGAAGAATATGCTGAAATAATTCAGGCATCTTCATGGCGGGCAATGGAGCTGCTTACCAACCTCCTGGAATGGTCGCGTTCACAAACAGGCAGAATGGAGTTGAATCCTGAACAGATTTATTTTAGAAAGCTTATAATGGAGGTGACAGATCTTTTAAATGCTTCCGCCTGTCAAAAATCTATTAACATTACAAGCGAAGTTCCGTACGATTTCAAGGTTTTTGGCGATAAGGCAATGTTAAACACTATTTTACGTAACCTGATAACCAATGCAATAAAATTCACAAACCCCGGGGGGAATATTGTAATATGCGCAACCCAGAAAGAATTGGTTTCGATTATCTCAGTTGCTGACAATGGTGTCGGAATAAGAAAAGACGATATCGAAAGATTATTCAGAATTGAAGAGAGCGTCTCCTCTGTTGGAACACAAGGGGAGGAGGGGACAGGTTTAGGTTTATTTTTATGTAACGAATTTGTAAGGAAACATGGTGGGAAAATTAAGGTGGAAAGCGAATTGGGAAAAGGAAGTAAATTCATCTTAACTCTTCCGCGACAGAAAGTTTCTGAATCAGGAACTTGTGAAGAGACTGATAAAATTAATAAACTGAAATTGAATGAAACCCGAATTCCAAACTAATAAAGTAGCAAAGGATTTCCTGCACAACAGTTCTTGAACTTCTTCCCGCTGCCACAAGGACAAGGATCATTCCTCTCAGGCCTGAGGGGTTTAATAACCTGGCTCTCCTTGTTTTTTACCCATTTCATAACATTTGCCGGTGGACGCCCGTTCTTAAGTTCTTTAGCCATATATTCCATGTATGGCTCAACATGATGGAAAAACTTCTTATAGCCCGGACAAAGATAATTCAATCCGGGGATGCCGTCGGGAGTTTTTATAAACCTGTGTTTAGGACATTCACCGTGGCATGCATATCTTACATCACATGTCAGGCAGTATCCTGGCAGAGTGTTTCTTTTATCAATACCAAAATCAAACTGCCGTTGTGATTTAACCATCTCAATCAGGGATGTATCCTTTATATTACCAAGAAAATATTCTGGATATACAAAATGATCGCATGAAAATACATCTCCATTGTGCTCCATAACCAGGGCATCGCCGCATGTCTCTGAGAATACACATAAGCCGGGATTCTCACCAATAAAGTTTGCCAGAGTAGTGTCAAAAATCTGGACATAATATCTGGCTACATCGCTGCGGACCCATTCGTTAAATATTGTAATTAGAAAATTTCCAAATGCCTCCGCTTTGACAGACCATTCTGTTATCTGTGCTTCTTTGTCATGAGAATGAGGCACGAGGGTTAATAATTCC
>JBBRVC010000019.1:0-36814 GCA_038247205.1 Bacteroidales bacterium | reverse complement strand
TATGCCGGTCCGTAATGAGCTCAGATCAAACATGCTGAACATCGGGTGATTGAGCTCAGCTATAAACATAGTGGGAACCCCATAGAGTGCTGTACACTTCTCTTTTTGTACAGATGCCAGTACCATCAGAGGATCGAACTCCTCCACAAAAACCATCGTGGATCCATGTGTTATAATTGCACATATAGCCAGCACACAACCAAAACAATGAAACAAAGGAACACATATCAACAGGCGGTCGGACTGAGTGTAATTCATACAATCACCTGTACTCTGGCCGCAGTTTACAATATTATGGTGGCTTAACATAACCCCTTTGGGAAATCCTGTTGTTCCCGAGGTATACTGCATATTCACAATATCATGACATGAGATCATCTCTCTGCATTTATCCAGCTCATTGTCAGAAACATATGATCCGAGAAGTATAAGCTCATGAGTATTATACATTCCCTTGTGTTTTTGAGGACCAATAAATACAACATTTTTCAGTTCAGGGAACTTGCTGCTGCTAAGTTCACCTCTGACACATGTTTTAAGTTCAGGGACAAGTTCAAAGACCATGTTTACATAATCGCTGTCGCGATATCCATCAATAAAGCATAGTGTATGAAGATCGCCATCTTTGATAATGTATTCAAGCTCGGATAATTTATAACTTGTATTTACTGTGACCAGAATGGCTCCGATCTTCGCGGTGGCAAACATAAAAGTAGACCAGTCGGGTACATTCGTCGCCCAGATGCCCACTTTATCGTTTTGTTTCACACCAATATTCAGCAGCCCTTTGGCAAGTTTATCGACACGTTCATTAAATTGTGCATAGGTAAATCGCAAGTTTCTGTCGGGATAAATAATAAATTCGTGATCGGGAGTCTCATTTGCCCATTTTTCAAGTAACTCCCCCAGTGTATTTTCTATAAGTTCCATTATCAAATATTAAACCGGTACATAAACTATGCCCAGGATCCTTGCTTTTCCCGTGCCCGTAGTAACCAGGTGTTTTACAATAGAATCCATATAGATACTATCGCCTTTCCCCAATTCAATAGTATCGTTGCCATAATGAATGGTCACATTTCCTTCAAGCACATAAATAAATTCTTCCCCTTCGTGTGATGATTTTGCCAGATCATTTTTTTCAGTTGGAACAAGATCAATGATGAATGGCTCCATATGACGTCCGGTCTTATTTGGTGCAAGTGAAGAAAATGTAAGATGTTCCTGGTTTTCATTTTCACTCGTTGAGAAGCTTAAGGTTGACTTGTGCTCATTTGCACGCACTATTGCAGGGCCTTCCTTAACTGTATCATCGAGAAGAGTTCCGATCCTGATCCCCATCGACCTGGTAATCCGGATCAATACCCCAAGTGATGGAATTGAAACACCTGATTCAATGAAATCCAATTGTTTCACTGAAAGTCCTGCTTTGTTTGCCAGATCTTCCTTTTCAATTTTCTTTAATACCCGAAGTGTTGAGATCTTTTCCCCGATAAGTTGATTTATAGCCATAATCAGAATGCTTCTTTTAACTTTTTAAGCGCATAAAAATAAAGGATTTATTTAAAAATCAAGCATTAATCTACCTTAACATGTTTCAGAAATGGGAAAATTCAGAAAAAAGGTTGTTAATTTCAAGAATGTCAGTCATAAAGCTTCTGGCAATTAGTGCAACCTTCCGTTTTATTTTACTATATAACCCATTAACATAAAAGGCAGATAAATGGTTTAGAATAACAATCCCTGAGAAACATTTAGGATACAGCAATGGTTAATCTATTATCTTTGACACCTGTAAATTATTATGATGACACTCAATTTTTGCAGCCTGAGCAGTGGAAGTAGCGGTAATTGCTATTATCTTGGAAATGAGTTCCATGGAATACTTATTGATGCCGGCATTTCAGCTACTTCGATACGTAAGTTCCTGAAAACTATGGATATTTCCATGCAGACTATTATGGGTGTACTTGTAACACATAATCACATTGATCATATCAGAGGATTGGAAGTACTGACCAGAAAAAATAATCTTCCTGCTTTCACCACAGGGAAAATTTGGAAAAGCATTATCGATCCGAGACATAAGATTTCAAGTGATTGCATCCGTGAAATTCCTTTACAGCAAAAGTTCCACCTCGCCGGATTTGATATCGAGGCATTCCCAATTTGTCACGATGCTCCTGAAACAATAGGTTTCCATATCTGTGCAGGGAACAAAAAGATTACCATTGTAACAGATCTCGGGCATATTTGTCAAACAGCAGCGCCCTATATCAGGGAGGCTAATCTCCTTGTTATTGAGTCAAATTACGACGAACAGATGCTTCTGGATAGCGGCTACCCATATTACTTGAAACTAAGGATTCAATCAGATCATGGTCATCTGGGAAATCATCAAACCTCTGTTTTTCTGGCAGACAATATAAATGAAAACCTCAGTCACATTTGTTTGGCTCATCTGAGCAAAAACAATAATACCCCTGAAAAAGCTCTTCTTTTCCTCCGGCAGACATTATTAGAGCGGGGAATTAATATCAATGGCCACCCGCAGATATCAATTTTGAACCGTAATATCCCGACTGAGATGATAAGACTGGTTGAATAGACTTAACATAATATATTCTTGTATCTTAATTGATGGGGCCAGTGAAGTTTGTATAATAATAGAATCTTCTTAAAAAATCTTATAACTTTCTTCCTGAATTCTGAATATACAAAACCCCGGAATAGCTCATCTTTGCTTAGGGAAAAATCAACCTAAATTAATTTTTCAGGAAACGAATAGCGATCGTATTAATAACCATAGGCGTCGTTCTGACCCTTATTACAGGGATTAGTTTTTTCACAAAAAAGAAGTTTGTTGATCTGGGAAATGTGGAAATCACCAAAATCTTATCCGCACAAAGTGGATTGGTCGCCTTATTTGGGAATAGGCATATTAGTTTTGGGTGACATCCTTTTTTTGTTAGCCCAAGGCCTTGATTAATAGCTATCTATGTAAATGTGTGAATAGTATAAGTTATTTATAAAGTTATGTAACTGCAATAAGGTATAAGTAAGCAAATTTGTGTAATACAATTAACTATGATACGGATGTACCATAAAAACATAAATGGGATGAATTTCAGATAGTTTCAGAAAGAAATAAACTAAAGCAGAATTAGACATGGAATAAAGTTCGAAAAAAGCAGGCTTTAGATGAAGAAAATGAACAAAAGCACCCATTTAAAGTTAGTAGTATAAAGAGCAAATAATTAAATACAATTTATGGAAAATACTTATACAACGGATTTGCGAAATATGACTGAGAGCAGGAATGCAAACAGAAATACGACCCGGCGAAATTATGCAGTCAATGAAACAACAATCTCTAATCCGGTTATTGAAAAACTTGCAGAAGAAGGCTGCGAATATTATTTTGACTACCTCGAGCATATAGGTCTTTCCAATGATCCTAATCTCATAGTTATTCCTTCAACACATCATTACTATTTTGACGCTGAAGATATGAAAAACGTTAGAACACTTATTAATCTGAAACAGCTCAATTATACAAAGGAAATAAAAGGGTTTCTGGAATCAATTCATCATATCCTTCCAGAAAAAAGCTATTTCATTGGGAGTTTTATCGATGGAAAATCTTCATTTGGAATGTTTTCAGGCTCAGATAACCATCAATATCAGTTTCAGGGGAAAATTGACCCCGTTGAAAACGGCATCTCATCGAGAATTCCGTTCTTTAATATGATCTATGATATTATGGATTCCAGAACAAATAGAAATATGACTCAAAAGTCTGTAAAAGTCTTTCTTGAAGAGGCCAGGTTTAAGATTTCAGACATGACCGAAATTAATGGTCTGACATTTTTCAGTGCTATCAAAAATATGACTAAAGCCAGATGATTAACTTAATTTTCTCATTATAAAAGCTTAAATATTACACTTCATCGATCTAACCAGGAACAATAAGAGTCATGGATGTTTTCAGCACGCTTTACAGGATAAAAGTAATCCCATTTCTCAAGAGATGGAACCTGATAAATTTTATACTGGGAGCGATTGATATTATGGCTATCACTATCGCTTTTCAAATTTCATATTTCATTAATTATTCACAAAAGGGTGTTTTCTTCTTTAGTGATAAAAGCCTTATCTTATTATTTCTTAGCACTCTCCCATTGTGGCTTCTTATTCTGTATCTTATAAAGGTCACAGAAATTCCCAGAACAAAAAGTTACCGCGTTCTGTTTGTCGAATACCTCCAGTCGGCTATAGTGTTGTTATTCCTCCTTTTTTCTGCCTACTATATTTTTAAAGTCAAATCCGTATCACAGCTTTTTATAATTGAACTGACTTTTTTTGGATTCCTGGCTTTGTTCTTTGTCAGAATACTGGAATACAAAGTCTTTAAAACATACAGGGCTAAAGGATATAACCAGATTAATGTTGTACTGATAGCCGATGATTCATCGGAAAAATTTATTGAAAGCCTGCTTCTTAACAAGGAATGGGGATATAAGGTATTTGCGATTTTCACCGGATCAAACCTTCTTAAGGAAAAATACGAGAAAAAGGTGATTCTGCTTCCGGAAAAATTTCTGAAAGTTCTTTACGATCTGATGGAAGTCGACCTTATTGACCAGGTTATATATGTAAAAAATGAAGTAAATGGCATTGAGGTAAGAGAAACAGCAAGATCATGTGAAGAACTCGGAGTGACTTTTATGATTAAAGCTAAGGATTCAAAAGTCAATCTTACCAATGCAATAAAAACGGAAATTGAGGATGTCAGGTTTCTGACCTTTATAAATGTTCCTCATAACATTTATCCCCTAGCAATCAAAAAAGTAATGGATATCCTTATCTCCCTCATTATGATTGTTGTCTTTTCGCCACTTTTCATCTTGTTTGGAGTATTGATAAAAATAACATCCCGTGGACCGGTAATATTTAATCAGGCCAGAGTGGGTCTCAGAGGACGACAATTTGATCTCTATAAATTCAGAACAATGGTTTTAAATGCAGAAGCTATCCGAAAAAATCTTGAGACAAAAAATGAGATGGATGGCCCGGTTTTCAAGATCAAAGATGATCCAAGGATAACAAAAGTCGGAAAATTCCTCCGCAAATCCGGGCTTGACGAATTGCCACAGCTATTCAACGTTTTGAAAGGTGAGATGTCACTTATAGGACCACGCCCCCCACTTCAGAGTGAAACCCTTCAGTACAAACGATGGCAGTTGAGAAGGCTATCTGTAAAACCGGGGTTATCTTGCTTCTGGCAAATAAAACCTGACAGAAATAATATAAAATTTGAGCAGTGGATGGAAATGGATCTTGCCTACATAGATAACTGGTCTCCCCGTCTGGATTTTGTAATACTACTTAAGACAATAAGGACAGTCTTTCTCCGGTCAGGTAATTAAAAATCATCAAAAACATACCTTGAAAGCATCTTTAAGCTGCATGCAAGAACCTTTTAACTTAATTGTTGTTATATACAAAATCTTAAAATGATAAATCTTTTTTAAACAGAATAATTTGTTAGACAAACATTTCCTAAACCTATGAAGATGCACCTTTATTTGACTTCCTTTAAAATAGGCCTTGTTATTCTATTAAGCCTTGTCGTTTCCTGTGTACCATCCAAAAAATTAAGCTATTTTACTGATATTGATGAACTTCAAGGTCCTGAAATCAATCCCAGGACTCAAAAAACTATCATGCCATTCGACAAACTCTATATAAGAGTATTGAGTATAGATCTTCAAACAAGCCAGATTTTCAGCTCCGCAGATGAAATGAGAAGCGGGAACTCCGGAGGGGCAAGCGGAATAATTGGTTATATGGTAGATGAAGATGGAAATATAAATTTCCCATTTGTCGGGAATATTAATGTAGGAACACTTACAACATCACAGGCTGCTCAAAAGATACAAACTGCTTTGAATGATTATGTTTCCAATACCTCCATAATAGTAAAATTCGTTGATAATCAAGTCACAGTAATGGGTGAGGTTCAGCGTCAGGGAGTATTTCCTTTCACCCAGGATAAGATCAATATTTATGAGGCAATCGGACTGGGCGGCGGATTGACCCGCTATGGGGACCGAAAAAATATTATCCTCACCAGACATGTTGGTGAGAAAATTATGCATTACAGGCTGAATCTCTCAGATTCAAAGATAGCGTCAAAGGAATACTATTACATACTTCCCAATGATGTAATTATCGTTGAGCCATTGAAGACAATTTCAACAAGTTATCAGAATATTACCTTTACAACGGTACTATCCTCAATTACAACTTTAATAGCAGTTTTACTTTTTACAGGAGTAAATTTTTAATTAAACCTGAATTTCCGATGGCAAATAATGAATATACCTCTAATGCCTTTATAATAAAAGATTTCCTTGCTAAAATCTTTGGCCTTAAATACTTTTACATAGCCAGTTTGATCTTATGTATCTCTGTTGCTTTCCTTATTAACCGGTTATCACCAACCGTCTACGAAGTAAATTCAATTATCGGTCCAATGATGGATAGCCGGTCGGCATTAATGGGATCAAATGATCTCTTCAGAGGTCTTGAAGTTCTTGAACAACAAAAGAACCTTGAAAATGATATAAACAACGCGAAGTCATTCACGCTTGTGGCAGCAACCCTAAACAAGATGGATCTGGAAGTGGGGTATTATAGCAAAGAACCGGGAATTTTTTCAAAGACAAATCAGATTTATCCTGAGGGACCATTTAAAGTTAGCATCGATAAATCCCATATTCAACCAATCGATGCTTTATTTCAGATTGATATTATCGACAGGAATTCTTACAGACTGACATCCTCAGAAGAAGAAATTTCTCTTTACAACTATATAGACAACCGTATAGTGAGTGAGAAAAATTTTATAGAAATCGATACCATTTGCAAATTCAATGAAACAATAACCAATAAATACTTCAAGTTTGTCGTGTCACTGAATTATGACATTATACAAGATAATTCAGAGGAACAAAAAGTATATTTTTTTGAGTTTTACCACCTTGACAACCTTTCCCGTAATTACCTCGACAATATTGAAGTGGGGCCGGTCAGTCTCAGGTCTTCATTAATCGATGTTCGTTTTCGAGGTAAAAACCTTAATCTCACAATTGATTTTATTAATAAATACCTTCAAACTTTCCTGGATGATAATCTTGCAAAGAAAAATAAGATTTCTGTCAATGCAATTAATTTCATTGACACCCAGATATCAGAAATATCTGATTCTCTGACTATTTCAGAATCGAAATTAAAAAATTTCCGTTCGGCAAACCAGGTTATGGATCTGAGTTATCAGGGGCAGCGCGCCTTTGAGCAAATGACCCAAATTGAAACAGACCGGACTAATCTTCTGATTCAGGAACGATATTACAATTCTATACTGGAATATTTTGATAGGAACCAGGATATTGCGGGCCTTGCTCCTCCTTCAGTTGCAAATGTATCTGATCCTGTAATGAACTCACTGCTTCTGGATCTTCAGGAACTTAACTCGGAAAGATCAAGAATAGGAAGTAATAATGCTGAAAAAAATCTTTTTCTCACCCAGATTGATAACAGGATACGTCTACAGAAACAGGCTATAATTGAGAATGTCAGGAATAATCTTAATACACTTAAGCTGACTCAGAATGAACTTGATTACCGGTCTGATAAATTGTCAGGAGAGATTTCACAATTACCGAGGACTGAACTCAGCATGGTAAGCATGCAACGAAAATTTAATGTCGGAGATGCAATCTATACCTTCCTGCTTCAGAAACGGTCAGAGGCTGCGATAACAATGGCTTCAAACTATCCCGATTATGAAATACTGGAACCTGCACGTTCTATTACCAGGGAAATAATATCGCCAAAAACACTGATAAACTATCTGTTGGCTGTGTTCATTGCATTGATATTACCAACTGTATATCTTGTACTTATGAACTTTTTTAATGAGACAATTACCTCAGTAAACGAGGTCGAAAATATTCTGAAGAGGTCAGTACTTAGTGTAATATTCAACAACCCTTACAAAACTGATTCCGTAGTAATGGAATCTCCAGGTTCCCCAATAGCTGAATCGTTTAGAAACTTGCGAAGCAGCCTGTTCCTTCGTTTTAAGTCTGAACCCCTGAAGCTTATAATGGTCACCTCTTCACAGCCCCAGGATGGAAAAAGTTTCATATCACTTAACCTGGCATCGTCAATAGCTTCTGTAGGGCATCGGACCGTAATAATCGATGGTGACCTCAGAAGGCCGACTTTACATGCAAATTTTGATATCAATAACAATAAGGGTATTACAAATTTTATTGCCGACAATGTATCAAGGGAGGAGATAATACATAACACAAATGTCGAAAATTTGTCCTTTATACCGGCAGGGCCTATGCTCGCCAATTCATCTGAACTCATTGAAGCTGGAGCTCTCGATGACCTAATAATTCATCTGAAGAAAAACTTCGATTACATTATTATTGATACCTCCCCGGCAGGGCTGGTGGCAGATGCAACCCTGATGATGAAATATGCTTCACTAATTTTGCTGGTATGCAGAAACAATTCCACTAGAAAAGATGTTTTTACAGATGTTCTGAATATGTTCCGGACAAACAAAATTACCAATTTCGATGTTGTTTTCAATGATCTGAGTATGAAAAAAAGTAAATATGGCCACTACAACCAATATTATAATAAGAAGTAACTCCTAATATAAGAACATATGAGAAATAATGCGATAAAAATAAAGGATCAAATCCGGACATATATACTAAATGAAACATTTGCAGAAAGCGAGAAGATTCAAAATGAATCACTCGTTTTTAAAGAAGGTTACTTCGACTCAATGGGATTTGTAAGATTAATATCATTTCTTGAAGGAGAGTATAGCTTAAAAATAAATGATGCTGATCTGCTGGAAGAAAATTTTGAATCGATCAATGCAATTACCGACTTTGTTGTAAGAAAGAAAAATTAGAAATTATGTGTGGCATAGCCGGAATAATTGATTACAAGAGGGTAGCAGATGGCAAAATAATTACTGAAAAAATGCTATCATCTATAACCTACAGAGGCCCTGATGAAAGTGGAATTTATGATTCTCCCATAGCAACATTAGGAAGTGTCAGATTAAGCATAATTGATATCAGTGGTGGGCATCAACCCTTATCTGACTCCACTGGAAGATACTGGATTGTCTTTAACGGTGAAATATTTAATTACAAAGAACTTCGCATAAGTCTCGAGAAAGATGGAATCAGTTTTAAGACGCAGTCAGATACAGAGGTTCTGATACAGCTCTATGCCCGGTATCGCGAAAATTGTCTTGAGCTGCTGAATGGTCAATTTGCTTTGGCTATCTGGGATAAACAAAATGAGGAATTGTTTATTGCCCGTGACAGGGTAGGCATTCGTCCATTTTTTTATAATTTAAATAATGGGCTGTTTTCTTTTGCATCTGAGATAAAAGCACTCTTCACACAAAACAACATTGACAGGGTACTGCTTCCTGAAAGCTTAGCCCAGGTATCTACATTCTGGTCTACAATAACCCCAAATACCGCTTTTAAAGATATTTATGAGCTTTCTCCGGGTCATTATGCATTCTTTAACCGCAAAGGGCTAGAAATAAAGAAGTTCTGGAATTTGCAGTTCAACAATTCATCCGATAACCTCTCCCTTACAGATGCAATAGATCAGTTCGATGAGATTTTTTCAGATGCTGTCCGTATAAGACTCAGAGCCGATGTTGAAGTTGCTGCTTACCTGAGTGGAGGAATTGATTCAAGTGCAACGGTTGCTTATATTAAAAATATTGAACCGGGTGTTCTGAATACATTTTCAATAGGTTTTAAAGACAAAGAATACGATGAGACTGCCTATCAGTCTGATGCAGTAAAATATTTTGATACTAATCATAAATCATACCTTTGCTCTTCATCTGAAATTGCTGCTTCATTTCCTGAAGTAGTATGGCATACCGAAATTCCTCTTACCCGTACAGCGCCATCTCCAATGTTTCTGCTGGCAAAAATGGTAAGAGAAAATAATATAAAAGTAGTTGTAACAGGTGAAGGTTCTGATGAACTTCTGGCTGGATACGATATATTTAAGGAATCTCAGATCAGAAGGTTCTGGTCGGCACAGCCCGATTCAGTTTATAGACCATTGTTGCTGAAAAGATTATACCCATATATCCCCCAGATCAGCCAGTCTACTCCAAATTCATTAAAGATGTTTTTTGGGTATAAACTGGACGATGTTAACAATCCGTTCTACTCTCACTTACTAAGATGGAATAATTCAAATTACATCAAAAGACATTTTTCAGAACAAATTAAGGCTGAACTTAATAACTATTCACCCTTTGATTATCTGACCAGTTCATTGCCAACTGATTTTGAACGATGGGATCCCCTTTCAAAAGCTCAATGGCTCGAAACCACAATATTTATGTCAGGTTATCTGCTATCTTCACAAGGAGACCGTATGTCAATGGCACATTCCGTTGAAGGAAGATATCCGTTTCTGGATTACAGATTAATTGAATTTTGTTCAAGGCTGGAGTCAAATAAGAAACTGAAAGGGCTCAAAGAAAAATACCTCCTGAAAAAATTACTCAGAGGAAAAATTCCAACAAATATTATAGACCGTCACAAACAACCCTACCGAGCTCCGGTAAAAAACGTATTCTTATCGAAAGACCGACCAGAATACGTAGGTGAAATGCTTTCAGAAACTTTTACTAATAAAGCAGGCATTTTCAATTTCAATTCGATTACATCCATGCTATCACGAATTGAAAAAGCAGGTACGACTTCTGAAATGGACGATATGTTCTTAACAACAATTATTTCAACTCATTTGCTTTATAATCAATTCATTGAGAATAACAATAATGCTTTCAGACCTGCAAGACTCAAAAACCTGAATATAACTGCAGACTATCAGACAATCCATTAACTTTTATAATCTCAAGATCATGAATACCACAAGAAAACCATTTTCAAAAGATATCCTGTCATTTGACAATGTAGAGAACATTGTAAATGAAATTACCTGTAAGCTTCGTGTTGATGTTTTAAAGAATCTAAAACGCAATGGAGCAGTAATTGGTGTTAGCGGAGGTATTGATTCTTCAGTGTGCCTGGCTCTTACAACCAAGGCACTTGGCCCGGAAAAAGTACTGGCTGTTATGATCCCTGAAAAAGATTCAAATCCTGAAAGTGAACAACTTGCTCAGGTTCTTGCCGACAAATTCGGAGTCAAAGCAATAAAGGAGGTTATTACACCGGCGCTTTTAGGTTTTAGATGCTATGAAAGGCGGGATGAAGCAGTAAAACGAATTTATCCCGAATATAATCCGCAAACGTATAAAATGAAGATAGGCATCAGGCAATCAGGATTGTATACATCCCTCCCTCCCCTGTTCTCACTCACTATTGCTGATAAAACCGGCCAAAAAGAACAATTGCTTCCGGTAGACGAATATTTGAAAATTGTAGCTGCTTCCAATTTCAAGCAAAGAGCCAGAATGTCGATCTTATACTACCATGCTGAATCACTTCACTATGCTGTTGTGGGAACGCCCAATAAACATGAACAGGAACAAGGGTTCTTCGTTAAATACGGAGATGGGGGCGCTGATGTCATGCCAATTGGGAATTTATACAAAACACAGGTATATCAGTTGGCACGATACCTTGAAATTCCTGAAGATATAATTAAAAGAACCCCTACTACTGATACCTATCCTGCAGAGCAGACCCAGGAAGAGTTCTTCTATCAGCTTCCCTTTAACCTTATGGATTTGTATTGGTATGGTTTTGAGAATGGCTATTCTGCCAGAGAAGTCGCTGATGTAATGGGTGAAACTGAAGATCGTATAAATGCACTGTTTAATAATTTTCAGCGCAAAAAAAATACTACGGAGTATCTCAGAATGCCGCCGGTAAGGGATTATTACGCAGGATAAGTTGCTTTTTAAATATTTAATTACTTATCTAATGAATGCATTTGATTACTTTTTTGAAAATACTTCAACACTTGAAAAACCATTTCTGGTTGGGGGAGAGACAATAACATTTAAAGAACTGTACAAATCTTCTTTAAACCTGTCTTTCTGGTTAAATAATAAGGTAGGAACCAATAAAAATATAATTCTTATCTCCGTAAACAACTTATTCTTTTTAAAGGCTTATCTGGCAATAATTAAGTCAGGTAATATCTGCATACCTCTCGATCCGAATACAGAAAAAGACAATTTCGCTTACATAACAGGATTAACAGAGCCGGCTATTGTTTTTATGACCCGTGAAACACATAAGCTATTACCTGTCAACGATTTAAAGTGTATTCTTCCTGATGAAATCCCTGAAGAAAGCAGATTTGATAACGTTGTCCCTTATAACTCCACAAATTCAGATAATTGTGCCGAGATTATTTTTACATCGGGCTCAACAGGGAAACCAAAAGGGGTAATGATATCGCACAAAAACCTCATAGCCAACACCGGATCAATTATTGAATATCTGAATTTAATGTCTGATGACAGGATGCTGGTAGTCCTCCCATTCTATTATTGCTACGGCTTATCATTATTGCATACTCATCTAAGGATCGGAGGATCAATTGTTTATAATAACTCATTCATCTTCCTTGGCACTGTTATTAATAACCTTTTAAGTCACAACTGCACTGGTTTTGCTGGTGTACCCAGTCACTTTCAAATACTTATGAGAATGTCTGACACTTTTAAAAAGACGAAATTTCCTTACCTCAGATATGTTACTCAGGCTGGCGGAAAATTAGCACCCGTATTTATAGACGAATTCCGTGAAGCTTTTCCTGAAACAAAGTTCTTTGTCATGTACGGTCAGACAGAGGCTACCGCCAGGCTTTCTTTCCTTCCTCCTGAAAAATATGAAACAAAAAAAGGATCAATGGGAAAAGGCATTCCGGGGGTTGAACTCAGGGTAGTAGATAAAAACGGAGAAAAAATAAAACCAGGGGAAACAGGAGAGGTCATAGCCAAAGGTGACAATATAATGATGGGCTACTATGCCGATGCCGAAAGTACTATAAATTCATTAAAGGATGGCTGGCTATGGACCGGTGATCTGGGCGAAGTAGACGAAGATGGCTTCATTTATCTTACAGCCCGGAAAAATGAGATAATCAAAGTAAGAGGAAAACGGATAACCCCGAAAGAAATTGAAGCTGTCATCCTTCAGATTCCTGAAGTGGTTGATTGTTCTATTGAGGGTATAGACGATTCGATCGAGGGGGAAACCCTCAAGGCAACAATTGTTCTTAAAGATGGAACTAGAGAGATGATTAACGAAGATTTAATTAAAAGACATTGTGCCAAGCATTTGGCATCATTCAAGATCCCATATATTTTTGATTTTAAAGAACGTATAACTATCAGTGCCACAGGAAAGAAAATAAAGAACACCGTCAATCAGCGGATTGTATAAAACTAAATTCTTTAACAGTTTAATTTTAAACATTCTGATGAAAATATTTGTTTATCATATTATGATTTTATGGCTGATTACCAGCTGTAACTCAAATAAAAAGGAAATGCAAAAAATACTATTTCTTCATCATAGCACCGGTGCAGGCATCTGGATTGGGAATACCAATAAATACGTTTACAAATTGACAAAAAATGGAGATGTAAAAAAATTTTTCCGGGATTATAACAAAAAGAATAAGACCAATTATCACATCTCCGATCTGATTTTTCCAAAAAAAGAACCTTACGGGTGGAAAAACTACCCATATGATTATTACAATATCTGGGTAAAAAATGCCGGTGAAAAGCCTTATAATGAAGAACCTACGCTTGAAATACTTACATCAGAATATGATGTAATAATATTCAAGCATTGTTATCCAGTCAGCAGAATACAGGAAGACAAAGGAAATCCCGATATCAACTCAGAGGAAAAGAGACTTGAGAATTATAAACTTCAGTATAATGCCCTGAAAGATAAAATGCACCAGTTTCCACAAACCAGATTTATTGTCTGGACTCCTGCTGCAATGGTAAAATCAGCGATAAGAGAAGATGAAGCAAAAAGATCATACGAATTTTACAGATGGGTTGTGGATGAATGGGATGAAACGAATGATAACATTTTTCTATGGGATTTTTATAATTATGAAACAGAAGGTGGCATTTATTTATCAGGCAAAAATGCTTACAGTACAGACAACTCACATCCGGGAAGAGATTTTTCAGGGAGAGTTTCACCTTTATTTGGAAAATATATAGTTGATGTTATCGAATCTGGCAATTAACAGTACAATTTTATCTGTAATATGGATGTAAGGAGCCTTTTTAGTCGAATTTATTTAGCATTTCTGAAGAGATCTAGTGATGCCAGAAAAATAAAATACTGGCGGAAACAAGGTATGATTATCGGAGATGGCTGCCATTTAAACACTATGTCATTTTCAACTGAACCATATCTAATTGAGATAGGCAATCATGTTGCTATTTCAGCCGGGACAGATCTGGTAACTCACGACGGAGCAGTTTGGTGTTTCAGGGAAAATGAGGGTGATGAGGACATATTCGGCAAGATCGTAGTTGGCAACAATGTTTTTATTGGTATTAACTGTACAATTCTTCCGAATACCACAATTGGAAACAACTGCATTATCGGAGCCGGCAGTGTGCTTAGAGGTAAGTTCCCTGACGATTCAGTAATAGTGGGTAATCCGGCAAAAGTGGTTATGAAAATGAGCTTTCAAAGATTCCTCTACTTTCAAAATCCGGGGTTAATCAGAACACACAATCTTAGTGACCGGAAGAAGGCCAGGTTTGTAAAGGATCTTTTTTCAATTAAAACAGAACCTGAAGTCTAAAAATAACATACTAATTTATAACTCAAAAATATGTTTACATTACAATTTCTCTTTATTAAGAATTATTTGATCCCCCTGTATTTATACTGAGATAACTTGCTCATTAAAGATTAAATAATACAATTTTCAAGGTAATCCTAAGACATTTATAAACCATAGTATATGAAAACAGTTAGTTATTTTTTTTCAGTTTTATTTTTTAGTCTGTTGATCCTCAACGGATGCAAAAAAGACCCTTTGATTCCTCTGGTAACAACTTCAGAAGTATCAGATATAACATTAACTTCTGCAATGACAGGAGGAAATGTAACCGAAGATGGTGGAGAAGCAGTGACTGAACGGGGTATCTGCTGGGGCACTACAGAGAATCCTACAACATCTGGTAATGCTACAATCAATGGAACCGGTACTGGCAGTTTTGAAAGTAACCTTGAAGGTCTGGTGCCCGGTACTACCTATTATGTTCGTGCTTATGCTATCAATAGTGTTGGTACTGCCTATGGTGAGCAGGTAGCATTCAACACCACACCGGTGACTGTTCCAATATTAGCCACCTCAGCAGTAACTGAAATAACCCTAACAACGGCAAAATCGGGAGGAAACATTTCCAGTGATGGTGGAGGCGCTGTAACAGCAAGAGGTATTTGCTGGGGCACTACAGTGAATCCTACAACATCTGGTAATGTTACACTTAATGGAACGGGAACCGGAAGCTTCGTAAGTAATCTGGAAGGATTAACTCCGGGAACTATTTATTTTATTCGTTCATATGCGACAAATTCTGCAGGAACAGCCTATGGCAACCAGCTTACATTTACAACAGCACCAATTATAATTCCAACAGTAACAACTACAGCAGTAACAGGAATGACTATTAATGCAGCAGTTTCGGGAGGGAATGTAACCAGTAATGGTGGTGGTGAAGTAACTGCAAGGGGAGTAGTCTGGAGTGCATCAGTAAACCCTACAACAGATAACAGTTCAACCAGTAACGGAACCGGAAGTGGAGCATTTGTCAGTAATTTGGCTGGATTAACTCCGGCAACAACTTATTATGTCAGAGCGTACGCGACCAATTCAGCGGGTACTGCGTATGGTAATGAACTTACATTTACCACATTAGTAATCTTGGTTCCCACTGTAACAACAGCATCAATAACGAATGTCACTCCCTCAACAGCAGTATCTGGAGGAAATGTAACAAATAACGGAGGTGCAAATGTGACTGCAAGGGGTATCGTCTGGAGTATTGCAACGAATCCATCGATAACTGACCACGTAATCACAAACGGATCAGGTATGGGTTCATTTATAAGCAACATCTCGGGCCTGACAGAAGGAACGACATACTATGTGCGTGCATACGCAACTAACAGCGCCGGTACCGGATATGGAACGCAGCTTACCTTTAAAACAACAATGACTCCTCTTACTGACAGTGATGGCAATGTTTACCAAGTTGTAAAAATCGGAAATCAGGTGTGGATGGCTGAAAATCTGAGAACAACAAAGTATAACGAAGACGATGGTACTCTACCTATACCCAATGTAACTGATCCGGCCGACTGGGGAGCCCTCACAACACCAGCATACGTGTGGTATAATAACAACATTACCAATAAAGACACATACGGAGCAATCTACAATTGGTATACGGTTGCAACCGGAAATTTATGTCCAACCGGCTGGCATGAACCTACGGAAGCAGAATATGGGACATTGGAAGCCAGTCTTGGAATGTCAGCTGCTGAAATTGCTTTATTTAATTCGAGAGGGACTGACCAGGGAACACAGCTCAAGGCTACAACAACATGGACGGGCGGTAATGGCACTAACTCAAGTGGATTCAAGGCTCTTGCCGGTGGCTATCTACAGTGGGCTAGTGGTACCTTTGCTGGATTAGGTGTTAATACATATTTCTGGACTGCTACTGATGATTCACCTAATGGTAATACTACTGTAGCATATTACCGCAGATTAGATGCAAGTGAAAGTGGGGTATATAGAGCAACAACCGAAAAGAGAGGGGGTAAGTATGTCAGATGTGTTAAAGATTAAGATATCCTGACAATAAAAAATAGGCTATCAATTGGATAGCCTATTTTTTTTATATTTATGCAGTTCATTTTTAAATTAGTTCCGCTTTCTCATCTGTATCGATTAATTCTATACTCAGACCGTGACTGGCAAGCATAAATGCAATGTTATTATCATTGAAGGCTCTACCTTTCTGAGGTGCTGTCAAAGGTCTCAGACCTTTCTCTGTCAACTCCTTAAATTGCTGGCCGACATCAGAACATTTAAAACAAAGATGATGAAAACCTCCCCCTCTTGAAACAAAATTCTGAAGAGATTGATTTCCGGCAAGTGGTTCAATTAATTTAATAAGGGTACTGTTCTCTTTTTTAAGAAAAACAACTTTTACTTTTTGAATCTCGTTTTCCACAATGTGTGTCATCTGCCTATATTCGAATATGTTTTTCCAATATTCAATACCCTCATATAAATTACTAACAGCAAAGCAGATATGATCTATATTCATCTTAATAATTTTTAATAGCGAATTTCAAATCTTATTGTGACCAGAACGTATTCTTTCTTTTAATACCAGCATAATGAAACGGCTGTTCCCTTCGAGGTAACGCCTCCACATACGGCCGGGTTCCTGTGCAAATCTATAGAACCACTCCATTCCGGCATTCTGAATCCATTTGGGAGCCCTCTTAGTTATTCCTGCAATTATGTCAAATGTGCCGCCAACACCCATAGTGAAGTTAACACTTTTCAAAGTCTCTTTATATTTGAAAAGAAATTTCTCCTTTTTAGGTGATGTGATAGCAACAAAAAGCAATTGTGCGCCACTATCTGCTATCTGGCTGGCAATTTGAGGCTCCTCCTCTTCTGTGAAATAACCATTTCGATAACCGGCAATTATTCCGGGACTATACTTCTGAGAATACGTATCAACAACCTTCTTTACTACTTCTTCTTTCGCGCCGAGAAAAAAACACTTATAACCTCTTGCAAATGAAAATTCTATTAACTCCTGCATAAGATCAACACCTGCTACCCTTCCCGGAATTTTCTTTCCCAGAAAACGTGCAGCCCATACTATACTCTGACCATCGGCATTAATTATATCGCAGGATACAACACTCTTAAATAATTCCTTATCCTCGGTCATTGACACGACTTTTCCGGCATTGATTACCACATGATTAATGTGTTCATTATTCTTTATTGCTACATCAATCAGATTAACAGTCTCTTCCATTGTGAGAGAATCGACAGGAATTCCTAAAAAATCAATTTTCATTATGTTACATTTTTCTTAAGCATTTTCAGTTAATATTCGAGTATTCCTTTAACTATCCGTTCCGCGGCGTGTCCATCCCACAGTTCGGGTCGAGAGGGTATTCGCTTCATTCTGTTCGTATTATAATACTCTTCCCTTATCCTGTCCAGGTTATTTCCAACCAATACGCTTGCCCCTCCATTTTTTCGTAAAGTTACAGGCCTTTCTGTATTCCAGCGAAGTGTTAGGCATGGGGTACCCAGAACACAACATTCTTCCTGTAATCCACCTGAATCAGTAAAAACGATTCGGGCTCCCATATTTAAACGAAGCATTTCATGATAGTCGACTGGTTCAAGTAAAATAAGAGATGGATTTGACAATACTTTATCCCATAAACCTATGTTATTCAATTGCTTGCGTGCCCTTGGATGAATAGGCCATATAAGTATCTGATCTTTTGTAACTTCCGAAAGAAGAAATTCAGTTAAAGGTCTGAAAATACTTTCAGAATCAACATTCGATGGCCGGTGAAGAGTTATTACGCTATATTCATTATCCAGAAGCTCAGGAATTTTATTTAAACGTCCTCCTATCAGATTTTTTTCAATAATATCGATAAGCCGGAGTTTAGCAGCCGCCTCCCTGTTTGCTTCCAGAGTATCGATCATAATATTTCCGACAAACTGAATTTTAATAGGGGCAGTTCCTTCATTAATGAGATTTTCAGATGAAAGCCTGTCAGGAGTAAGCAGCAGATCCGACAGTCTGTCTGTTACAAGCCTGTTAATCTCTTCCGGCATCGTCATATCACCCGACCGTAAGCCTGCCTCAATGTGGCACACTTTTATATTCAGCCTTTTTGCTATTACCGAACATGCAAGAGTTGCATTTACATCACCAACCACCACAACCCAATCAGGCTTGTGTTCCAGCAGCACTTTCTCAAATGCAATCATTGTGTTTCCAAGTTGTTCAGCATGACTACCTGAACCTATTTCAAGGTTTATATCAGGATCAGGTATTGAAAGGCTTTTAAAAAAAGCTTCCGACATGCGAACATCATAATGCTGTCCGGTATGGACAAGAATATGTTTTATTTCACCATCATTTTTCAAATTATAATTCTCAATAGCACGGATGAAGGGAGCTATCTTCATGAAATTAGGTCTTGCACCAACAACTGATAATATCTTCATAATGAGATCAAAAGATTAATTTTTTCCATTTTGTTTCTTTATCTGGGCCAGGTAAGCACTTAATGAAATAAACATCCAGGCCTGAGCCCAGCGAATATAAGGAATCCTTGATGAAAAATATTTATTTATCTGGTAATAGAAATATCCTTTGTCAGATTGCATTTTATTTATTGTCCATCTTAGTACCTTTTCGGCCAAAGGTTGATATTCACGAAACTTGTCAAGCTTGATCAATGTTATAATCAGTTGTGCAGGAGCATGAATATCAACAGGATACAAAGAATTGTTGTAATATTTCGATAAACCTGATTGTGTAAAAAACGTTCTGATATAATATCCGAATCCTCGTTCAAGATTTTCCTTAAAAAAGATATTGCCGGTATACTTATTAAAATCAGCGATACATTCAAGATTATACCCTGTGTGAAAATTATCTATCCACTGATGGTAATGCAGTTTACCATAACTCCAGGAACCATCCTCCTTTTGGTTATTGCAGCAAAAACGGACAGATTTTTCCGATGCTTCATACAGCTCATACTCATTTGTTATACTGTATATTCTTGCCAGCAGGCGGCTTCCAAGAAGAGAAGCATTGTACACAACAGTCTTATCTACAGGAGAATATGAAAAGGCAAAATTACCTTTCTCATCATAGGTGCGGTTAATATCTTTCAAAATAAAATCACACGCACTCCTTGCGGTTTTAAATAACTTTTCATTGCCTGTGATCTCATAAGCATCAAGAAGAGCACATCCAATAAATGTTGTTGCTACTATTGTCGGAGAATTTTTCGGCATGAAAAAAGCCCTGGCCTGCCAGTCAAAGTTGTATCCCCAACAGGCGCCGCTCCACTCCCGGTTCTGCAGCTCCAGAAGCTTATCTGAAAGAAAATTTATCTTCTCAAGATGTTTAACATCCGGCATTTTCCTGAAAAGATTGCAGTAGCCGGATAGAAAAAGTCCGAGCGCTTTGGGATTTAATTCTTTTTTTATCCCTGCTATCGGACGAAAGTTAACCGGTGAACGCTTGAAAAACTGGATCCAGATAAGCCGTGCAACTCTATTTCCTGACAGATAGGGAATCGATTGAAAAAAGGTACTGTTAAGCCCATCGTAAGGATCGTACCCTTTAAAGGATTCCTTCTCACAATACTCTGTAAGACTGGTGAATGCACTCTGTATATCTCTGGTCATTACAAACTTATTTCCTGAGGAATACCTGTATGAAGACTATCTAATATTTTAAAGGTCGTCAATGTAGTAAGGCATATTGATCTGAAGCTTATCGGACTGTCTTCGCCCTTATTCAAAGCATTAAAAAATGCACTTATCTCTTCTTTATGTCCCTTTCCTGATGCCTTTAAACCGGTTTCTTTGCCATCACGGTAAAAGAGACCATTCCGGAAATCATTAATGACCCCTATGTTTCCGGCACCGAAGACTTCTATTTTTTCTTTGGGCATAGATTTATCACCATTTGCCAGATATAAAAGATTTCCTACAGAGCCATTGCTGAATTTTACCACTATTGCAATGTTATCGTCAGCTGTGATCTTTGCATTGGATGTACTGACAGATTCTGCAAACACTTTAACCGGCTCACTACCTGTAAAATACTGCATGAGATCGATAAAATGACACATCTCCCCTATTATCCTTCCCCCACCAATTTCCGGATTCTGAATCCAGTGATCTCCGGGAATTAAACCTGCATTAACCCTTATATTTATTACAAGAGGCTCCGAAACATTTTTAAATTCACTTTTAATGTCTTCGCTGATTTTGGCAAACCGTCTGTTAAAACCAACCATTAGGGGATAATTATTTTTGGCTTTTGCATCAATAACAGATTTTAGCTGCTCAATATTTATGGCGAGAGGCTTTTCAACAAATACACTTTTCCCCGATTCGAGAGCTTTAACAACTAGATCAGAATGAGAAGAATGTGGTGTGGCTATAAATATTGTATTGATATTCTGATCATTTAATACATCATCAGGATCGGTTGAGCAATAATTAAACCCAAACTTATCAGCTACATTTTTTGAAGTTATACCCCTTGTTGTAACCACTCCGCTGAGAGAGGCACCCGATGATTTTGCATTTGGGATCAAATAGCTCTGCGCGAAACTTCCGGCACCAATGAATCCGGTATTGATACTATTGACTGGATTATTTCTGACACTTATAAGCGATTTCGCTTTTTCACTGTGATTTGTATACTTAAGCAAGATACCTATATGATGTTCTTTGGTTTTGCCAAGAACAATATCATAGGCTTTTGTTGCTTCGGTGATGTCAAAAATATGTGTTATCAAGGGTTTGATATCTATAACCTTTCTTGAAAGAAGATCAAGGAAGGATTCCAGATTTCTCTGTTCGGTCCATCGTACATATGGGAAGGGATAATCATTCCCTGACTACTCATAATCAGGATCATAACGTCCGGGTCCATAAGAGCATGACATTCTCAGATCCAATTCTTTTTTATAAAAATAAGGTTCCCTTGGAATGTCCATCTTTACTGCTCCCACCACTACAATCTTGCCCTTTTTCCTGACAATTTCCGAAGAAAGCTCAACAGGATCATTTGATTGGGCTGCTGCTGTGATTATTACAGCATCAAAACCATGTCCCCCAGTAAAATCTTCGCAAACTGAAATAATGTTCGGGTCATTTCTGTTTACTGCCATCGCGGCAGAAGACTCCCGGGCAAGTTTAACAAGTCCGTCATTTAAATCAATACCCAAAACAGAACATCCGTTCGCTTTTAGAAGCTGGCATGTTATCTGACCAAGAAGACCCAGCCCTATAACGCAAATTTTCTCACCCAGACGAGGTTCTGCCTGACGAACTCCCTGAAGTGCGATGGCTCCAAGAGTTGTGAACGCTGCTTCTTCAGAACTCACATTATCGGGTATTCTGGCTACAAGGTTTTGAGGTATAGCAACTATTTCAGCATGAGAGGCATAATCCTGACCGGCACATGCGACCCTGTCTCCTGGTTTAAAAATGCCTGACTTATCCATCGAGGCTAATACTACACCTGAACTACTGTACCCCAGGGCTTTCAGGCTATCAAGCTTGGTTTTAACTTTCTCAATGGTAGCCATCAGTCCTTCTTTCTTTATATTCTGTAATACCTGAGCTACCAGATCCGGACGCTGTTTTGCTTTTCCAAGTAATCCGGCTTGTGCAACTTTCACTGTTCCACGTTCAGTACCGGCGCTGATTAGAGAGTAGATATTCTCAACGAGTACCATTCCGGGTGAAATCCCCGGTACAGGAATATCATCAATGTATAAATCACCGGTTTTAAAATTTTGAATTAGTTGCTTCATAATTATTTTATTAGGAGTGGAATTTTACCAAGAGAAGTTTTTAATGGTTCGTTAATTTGTTGAAACTGCAAATCAATATCCAGATTACCGGAATCAAAAAGCTTTGCCGGTTCTTCAATAGCTGATGAGTTTGAATAATAGACTGTAATCTGACCCGGTCTGGTTTGCTTCACCTGGATAAAATTTACCATGTCAAATAATTTATGATGCCGGCCAAATATCAGTGCAGTAAGCGAAATGTTTCTGCCATTTTTATCAGTGACAAATTCTCCCAGCCTGCCTTCGGTGATTTCGAAACTATCGAGCATCCCATTATCTGTAAAAACCGGTTTTATCAGATCTTCAGTATCATACCTGATAAAAGGTGCAGCCACATTAAAAAAGGAGGTCCCTGCCAGATGGTAATGATCACCTGTTTTAACGGCCTCGGCATAACCATAAGAGAGAAAGGGTATATATTCAAATTTGTTTAAAAGCTCCCCCGCCAGAACAACCCCTTCTGTATGTCCATACCATGAAATAGTATTGGTGGTTAACATTTCTTCAATGTAATCCCGAAACCTGGGAGACGGATATTCGGATGCAAACATAATCCCTTTGATATTAAGCTTTAAAAAGTCAAGAAGAAATGGAGCATTTACGGATATTTCTTTAATAAAGTTAAAAATAGAGCTAGGATATCCATGTAAAAATTCCGTATTGTACTTTTTAAATACTTTTAACAGAGTAAGATAGTCATTTTTATTGAAAGGATGATATGAATTGATTAAAAACTCATTCTGATTAAAATTATAGTTATAAATCCTGTCCATATTTTTTCCCCTTACGGTAATCTTGGTCTTTGCGGGGCTGTATCCGATCTTTTTCCACATATAATGCATATGTGCCCATTCCCTTGGATAGAATTTTTTTTCAGCAAAAAATGTCAGAGGGAATCCTGAAGTACCACCAGTATTGAATTGCTTCAGGCCATGCTCCTGAATGGTGCGTTCTGAGACAGGCACTTCTCTCAGTATAGCTTTTGTTAGCATTGGAATTGTTGCAATATCCTCAAGACTTCTCACTTCCTTTAAATCACAACCATTCTGTTGTAGAAAGCTATTATAAAAATTATCATGTCTGATAAAATGAGTGAAGATATTATTAAAGTTGTCTATTACAAATTTGCTTTTTATTTTCTGATCAGCTTTTATCAAATGATTAATCAGCTGACTGAATTTACTGTAATCATTACCCAGTCGTATTTTAAAAGGTACATGGTTAAAATATACACCCGCTCCCGGAGGAATTTTTTCCGCTAAAGACTTGATTTTGCTTTGTATATTCATCACCTGTCGGTTACTATTTATGAAAACAATTTTTTCAAATGATTGAATTTAAGATATTTAATATAATGCTTAAAAGTAGAAAGTGGTGCATTTTTAAACCTTTCATAAAATGAAATTAACTCTCTCTTCACCAGAATCTTTCTGATTTTTCTATGATATTCCTGCGAATTACCGATAGATATGTTAACAAATTCGAAGTAAGGTATGTTCTCTTTAACTTCAACTGGTATTTTCAACTGTTTGTTATACTTATAGTAATACGGTTTAACGCCGGTAATCTTTGTTTGGTCGAATGACAGGTTCAGGCAGATAGAAAAATCTCTGTTTGAGTTCTGTCCGGAATGATAACCAGCCTCATTTTCAGGTATATATATGAAGCTGCCAAGGCTATAGGCAATAATTCCGTTCTTGTAGTTCTCAATACCCTGAATAATATGGGGATGATGACCAATCACCGCTGAAGCGCCGGCATCAATCAAAAGTCTTGAATTTTTTACATCTGCCGGATCGGGGATATCTACAAGTTCTGTTCCGAAATGAGGGAAGACGATAATGTGATCGACCCATTCATTCAATGATTTAACCTTATTGATGAGTTTTTCAATTTCATAAGGGTCAGGACCAAAATCTCCGGTCTGCTTTCTGCTCCAACGACCATTTTTGACAAATCCGATAAATGCAAAAGAAATTCCTTTTACTTCCTGTATCAGAACATTATACTCATCTGTTCCAACGCCAAAATGAGATATATTACTATTTTTGAAAATGTCCGTTACATCCGTTATTCCCTCCTTCCCATAATCCATAATATGGTTGTTTGCCATTCCAAATGCATCAAATGTGGCCAGATAAAGAGAACTGAAATACTCATAATCGACAGTATATTTATCCAGAACATCAAAAAAATATTTTTCTCTTTTGTTTGGTATGATAAATTCAAAATTGCCTGTATTAAAATCGCTTGCCGGCAGTCTGATCTCTTTAAAAGGATCAATTCCCTTATCCTGAAATTCTTTAAATAACCCAATATCACCAACAAAATTCAATCGTACCATTATGCTAATATTCTAATTTATTTAATAATGAGTTAATGAGATCCTTGTAAAATATCTGATTATCTATCTTTTGTTTATCATGCCTTATATTGGATCCGGATAGCTGGCCAACCGTTTCTATTATTTTGTTCTCAAAATCAATAATGTCACGGGATCTGAATAAAATAGTCTCATCCGGCCTGGAAATAACATCAGATGAGATTACAGGTTTGCCAAAATGAATTGCTTCTCTTATTGTTAAAGCATCGCCATCAGAATTTGTCGGCCTCAGAACAATATCTGAATATGTTATTAACTTAACGAATGAAAGTTCTTCATTTATAAGCAGAAAATTTTCCTGCAGATTCTTTTCCTTTATATCATTCCGGTACTGTTCATAAAGCTCTCTGTTCTTTTCAAGCGATGACACGTTGAAGATGAAGCTTAAGGGAAAACCTTTCCCAATCAAATTATCCGCTGCTTCAATGCACATATCCAAACCATAAAGATCCTGGGAATTATATATCCGTAGCTGGTATGCATTGGCACATATAACAATTTTACCAGAGTTCTTCCTATCGACGATCCAATCCTTTAAAAACAGAGGCAAATCAGCTTCATCATCCATCATTGGAGGAATGAACGCATGCCTGACAATGCACTTTGCAGAAGGTAACGAAATTCTTTTAAGGATATATTCATTAACAACAATAATAGAATCAGACAGTGAGTAAAAATATTCATCCAGCCTGACAGCAAGATTTCTTTTTATTATCGGGTAACCATGAAGTGTCAGAATAATTTTCTTTCGCAGTATTTTTGCAGAAATCAGATGAAACATAAGTAAAAGCCGGCTTCCGCTATGCACATAGATAAGATCTGATTTCATTATCCTCTTAAAATACTGCAGAAATTTCAAACTCCTCAAGTTAAAAAATTCCGATTTAATTGATTTGGATTCATCAATATAGTCAATCGAAAAATAATTCAAAAGTAGTCTGGATAAACGTAAAATATGAATACTCACACCACCCATTGGTGGCGGCATAGGGCCGATAAAAAGGATACGTTTTTTTTCCATTTAACACACAATCATTACTTTGTTAAAAACTCAGAAATGGCCTCTTGCTTTTCCGGTCCTGATACTTCTTTGTAAAGATTTTCAAATTTATCAGCCATCATGCTGATCGAAAATCGAGTCTTAATTCTTTCCCGTCCCAATTCTCCCATTGAAATACGCATCCCTGGGTTATCAATCAGTTGATTAATTATGCCGATAACCTTATCCGAATTTCGCTCAGTGCAAAAACCGGTTACCCCATCCTGGATCAACTCCTTGCTGCCTCCATTCATATCAGTTGCAATTACTGGTTTGCCAAGCGCCATGTATTCAATTATCGAATTTGAAATACCTTCACTTTTTGTACATAGGATTCCTATATCTGATGCCGATACAATTCTCTCAACCTCTTTAAGTTTACCGGTTAATATTACATTTCCTACATGCTCATCTATTACTCTTTGTTGTATTCGGCTCAAATTGATTCCATCGCCTACTCCAACAAAGGTGATATCAACTCTTGATCTTCCGATTTCTTTGGCGATATCAACAAACAGATCATAATCTTTAAAATGTGAAAAGGTGGCCACCATAATAACCATATATTTGGTACTGATGTTAAATTCTGCCTTGACTTTGCTTGTTTCAAATTCCCGGTAAAATCTATCGAGATGTACTCCGTTATGTATAACTCTGGCTTTTACTGATTTTACTTCATAGGCTTCCAGTCCTGCTTCTGAATTGGAAAGAACAACGTCTGAAAATAGAACATTGGTATTCAGAAGGTAAGAGTATAATGAAAATTTGTTAAAACTTTTACTGGAATCTGATATCAAACTGGATATCAATGGTTTACGGAACAGAAGCTTGGATGGAATTGAATAAAATGTAGTCATTCTTCCCCACGAATGAATTATGTCTGGTTTAAAACTTCCGCATATTTTATAAAACTTGAGAAATAGTGACGGATCGTATTTTAACCGGCCTCTTTTTATAATATTTATTCTGATACCCAGATCGTACACCTGTTTATAATAAATCTCATCTTCGGTGAGCACCAGTGCAATTTCATACCCGGGAAGTTTTGTCAAATATTGCATCAGTTCCAGTGCTCTTCGTTCCTTTCCCCCGCACTGAAGTGATTCCAGAAAAAATAATATTCTCATTATTATCGATGTTAACTGTACAACCCGAATAAGGTCATTGAGATGTTAATAGCTAATTAGTTGCACTTGCTTTTTTCAGTTTTTCCAATTTCCTGTTCCTCTGGAAATTTTTCCATTGATTCTTGACTGAAAAAGTCCATTTAATACCATCGACAGCAATAATACCATCCAGACTATTGAGTGTATGAATAGTATGTATGCTATGATTTTTCCAGTTATTATCATCAATCCGGATTTTCATATAAGGTTCCTCAATGACTTCAGATTCATTTAGGGTTGTTATTTTATTAACAGTTATTGATTCACCATAGGAATTTGCACAGTTCTGTGTGGGCCGGTATAAATTCCCATCCACCTCAATAAAATGACCGGCAGACCTGGTTTCATTCAGTCCTTTCTTAATCGGATTGGCAGGATGTGGAACATACGGACCCAACAAATTATCCGAGAAATATACATTCAGTATGTACCCATTATTCGCATCATTCAGAGTTCCGAAAAGCCAGTATTTATTATTGTATTTCAGAATAGTTGAGTCGAGAAGTGGCAAATTGATAATTTCTTTGAGAAAATAAAGGGATCTTCTCGTTGAATCAAATTCATAACATGTTAGTACACCGCTGCGGGCGGCTTCAGGAAAAACATAGTTCTTGTTATTTTCCTTAAAAATAAATGGATATGACAAGTGACTACCTGTGTCAAGCATTATTTTTTGATCAACTATATTTAAATCGTTATCAAGCGTTAGGATTGATATATTACCATAGTTATCATCAAATGCAAAATCTTCGAATAATATGTTCATATTTCCATCTTCAGACCTGTGCAGGAAAGGATCGCCATAAAAATGATAAATGGAACTTACCGGCAACCATTTAATTTTCTGATCAAACGTCCTTGAGCGGATAATTTCTTTAATGTCACCATAAGCTAAACCAATTACCCATTGCTTAACATATAATTTATTAATTCCTTTTGCTATCAGATTGATTATAAAGCTCATTGAACAGTGTATTAATTTCTGCCTCTTTCCGGGCATTTAAAGCATGATTGTTTTCAACATATCTTTTCGCTTTTTCTGCGAATTCCTCAGATGGCATTATATAAACCAGCGACTCAATTAATTTGTTCAAATCTCCATGAACAATGACTCCAAGGTTTTCCTTCTCGATAACATTTCCCGGATCGACATTCAGCGATAAAACCGGAATACCGCAAGCCCATGCTTCTATAAATATATTTGGAAATCCTTCCATCGGTGAAGTTGAGATAAGAGCTAAAGAATCGGCTATATGGGTCACTGTCTCTGAGTGGCTTAGTTCACCAAGCAAAGTAACATTTGGAAATGATTTGAATTTCTCAAAATAATGATATCCGATGTTATCACGTGGAGGACCAATTACTTTAAAAGATTTTGAAGGAGATTTTTGTACGAGTTCGAAAAATTTCGGAAATCCTTTTCGCTTGTCCAGCCAGCCGACATAAATGAAATCTTTATGAGTCCGGGTTTTATAGTTATTTTTAATCTTTAACTCATAAAGGTTCAGAAAAAGGGTTGATTTAATATTTCGTTCCTCTAATATCCTCTTCTGACCTTCATGCTGTACAAGAACCAGATCAGCATTTCTCAATAAAAAGGGGTAAACTATTTCCACAAGCACACTATTAAAGAACCAGAATAAATCACCAATGCTGGTAAAAAGCTTATTCTGAAATTTTGTCTTAAAACTCATTGCATCAAGATCGGAGGCCATCTGGATAATGAATTTCCCATTTACTTTGCGTGCAGCCCAATATGCAAGTATATGCCTGAAGTCTCTTATGCGGCAATAATATACATCCGCCTTTTGATCTTTCAGGCTCTTGTATAAACCTGGCAGGCGGTGAGTAATTGTCCGGATAATCCTGATACCCTTATCCCATCCATTAATCTTAAAAACCTTAATACCCTCGGGAGAAACAAAATCCCTGGTTGCATTATAATCAACCACAACAACTTCATGTCCGCATTTTACAAGGCCTTTAGCCAGAAGTGAAATCTGCAGTTCCCCCCCTCCATTAGTAGTCCCATTCAAAGCACTGGCAACATTTCCCCAAAAACAGATTTTCATTAGTTCAAAATTTAAGATAAAACGGATATATCACCGGCATTTTCAACAACACTACTATTTTGGTTATATTTTACTGCAGCTTCTGTAAGTGTAACAGAAGAAATTTTCTCCTTAACTATCAAACGAAAGAAATTTTCAAGAAGTTCATACAACTTTTCAATAGCTTTATTATCAGCCCTGTATATTGAACTTCCTGGCATTAATTCACTTGAGTGAAATATCATTACCATATAAGGAAGTTTGATTGCCCTGGCTGCAACAATCATCTCTTTAAAATGATCAACAGTCGTCCAGTTGTAAGGTCTTAACCAAAGGGGTTGATTCTGATATAATAAGCGCCTTAAAATTCTCAGCATAATATAATTGTCAACCTGCCTGAAGTAACTTTTCGCAATAACATTGATCCTGTTAAAAGGAAACCTTGTAGGAAGTATAGTAACAGGTAATTCCAGTAAAGATCCCTCCGGGTAATTCAATGTATATGGAAATGGCGTTTTCTCCATAAAATCAGGCCCTCCTTCGCCTCCGGGAACTCCTTTTTGTTTTGACCAATTGGTGTACGGAGTTACAGAGGAATCTACAAGATATGAATTTTCAACCAGCATTCTGGCTACATTTTCATTAAACCCATATCTGCCTGAACGAAATGAAGTGGGACGTCTGCCAAATGATTTTTCAATCTGATCTGTCAGATTTTTCAACTTTTCTTTTAATAAGGTAATTGGCAATTCATTCGCAAAAGCATGATTTACATCATTATATCTATACCCATCTTCACTCATAAAGGGAAGTGTTGTCCATGAATGCAAATGGGCTCCGATCTCTGCATGACCAGTCATGGAAAAGTCAGATAATAATTCCCTGGCAAAACCATCTTCACATACTTCTGAAGTAACCAGGTAAGTAGGTTTAATATCATATTTTGAACACAGGCTCTGAAATCGGGGAAGAAACATAATGTTCTTTACTGAAAGCTCACTGCCATGATCCCATTGATTGTCTGCTTCAGTGTCAATAGTAAGAATAAAATCCATATGTTGGTAATTAGTGTCATAACGTTGCGGTAGCCTGGATGATTCTCTTAGCCTGATAATTATAGTTAAATACATTTTCAGTCAATTCCTTCCCTTTTTTCCCAATTTCAAGAGCAGATTTGTAATCTGAAAGTATATGGTCCAGTTTGTCAGCTAGTTGTACCTTATTCCCTGGTTCAACCAGAAAAGAGTTAACACCGTCAGTTAAATATTCAGAAATTTCACCAACATCAACTGTCACAACAGGTTTTGAAGTAACAAGATATTCGGTAAGCTTACAGGGAAAGGATGCCTGCGATTCCATACCTTCACTTCTAACCATTACAAGAACGTCAGAATGATTGATATATTGAATGATTTCTTCTCTGGGTAAATAATCTAATAAATTGACTTTTGATGTAATTTTCAGATCCTCAATCAGGTTTCTTAGCTGATTTTTTTCTTCAGGCGGGCTAAATCCTCCCAGTACCAGATGCAGATCCGGATATTTTTTTGAGATCATTTCAAATGCCTCAACCAATAAATCAATATTATCCCGTTTGAAAGTCAGCCCCCCAAAGTATCCAATATATGAATATGGCAGTGGTTTTTCACCTGTCTGAGCAAACCTTTCCGGATCAACAGTACTTGGCATTAATATTAACTTTTTTGGATCAATACCCTGTGTTTTATAGAAGTCAATCAGATATCGTGAAATACAAAATATTTCATCACAAAAACTGGTTTCAATTTTCAACTTTACCAGGCCGATTTTATTATTGACCCAGCCTCCCTGGAATCCCTTTAATGGATGTTCTCCGCTTTCAATGATTAATTTCGAACCGGCCATTTTTGACAAAACCCAGGAGAATAGATGAGTTCCAAGTAACCTTGTATAGACAATAACAGCTGTTATTCTATCCTTTTTCTTTATTCTATGAATTAAGGATACAGTTCTGAAATATTTCATGATCTTCAGCCACGATCTGACTAGAAAATATTTACTTCTGCTCTTCTGACCAAAGGGATGATAATAATAAATGCCCTCTGTTGTGCCTTCGCCAAGATCGGTATAGTCATTGCCAAAACAAACCACATGGGCATTAGCCTCATTTTCATATAAACCCTTTGCATAGGTATGTACTCTGTTTGTGGATGAATCACCCTGAGGAAAAGAGAATACATCACCAATGATTATATATGTCATAATACTTATTATGTTCTTTTATTTAAAACTTATCATATTAATGGATCATTAGCCCGGGGGTCTGTTCACTTCGGAAATAATATCTGCATTAGTATTTTCAGGCAGTTCGTCTTCAAACAAACTGAACATCCAGAATATCATAATAAGAGAGATGAGTAATACAGTATAACTTATTGATATTGCGAATATTACGAGAAACAGCAATAATCTGCCCCTATACCTGAAATACCGCGAGAAGTAAAAGGAACTTTTAATAGAGACTACGAGGAAGAACAATGTTCCAACAATTCCGAATTGTGATAAAAGAAATCCGATGCCCGATATAGGGGAAATAGACGATCCAAGCTGGTAAACCCAGGATTCGTCTCTATGAGCGGCAATCCCGAGCACCGGGTTATTGAGAAAGTCCTGAAAAGTAATTAAAAATGACATAAATCGCTGAGGTGTGGCTGATTCTTCTCTTCCATATGAATCTATTAACAACTGATCGAGGCGACTTGTTTCACTAATCAGCTCAATAATTTTGTCCTTCATAAAAGGTAACGAAAATATAGTCACAATTAGTACTATTGCAACTGGCAACAATAAGATGGCTGTATGAAGCTTCTTGTTTATTATATTAAAGGTCATTATAAGCATATAAATTATATAACCGGTTGTAGACTGAGTTGAAATCAACGCTAAGGTGAGCACCCAAAACCTCAATCTCCTGTTTTTATCATTCTTTGAAATGAACAGATTAATGAAAATTGCCAGACATATATAAATGGCGAAACTTCCTGGCTCCCAGGCAAACCCGCAATTTCTTGGAATAGTATAATTATTTATTAAAGTGGTTGCATAGGGCTGTAATGAATAAAAAAATGCATTGATTCCATTTCCCGAAACAGACGAAATTGACTGAAGGTAGGAGGATCTTGAAAATAAACTATATAACGCATCTCCACCCAAACCAATCTGAACAACCCACATGAACAACGCAACGATTGACAGCAGGAAGAGAAAATACTCATAGATGACGAAAAGATTAAATTTTAAAGATTTTACTGCTGAGTAAACAACAAAAAACATTATATAGTAAGTTAAAAGAAAAGATGGTTGTATATCACCGAATTTTATTGATACAGCAACGAAGTATACACCGAAGAACAATAAAAGGAGATAAAACCTGTGATTGAAAACAATTTTCCATTTAAAGGCCAGTATACCACTTAATAGTATAGGAATAAGAACCCCAATAGTGTTTTCAGTGAAAGAAGTTGAATTGAAAAATTCATTGGCCCGTCCGGCATATATTATTAGCATAAATACATAGAGATATTCAAAAAATGAAATTTTCTGAGTCTCCTCCATTGAATTTTTTCCTATGACTAATGTATCAATCATTCAGAAATAATTTTATACGGATTCTTCATTATCCGAAATACTGTCCTTTTTCAATCGGGTTACAAGCCTGCGGTAAAACCAGAGCATGCTTAGTATATATGTCAAACCTGAAAGCACCCTTGTATAAGCTGCGCCTGTCTCACCAAAAAACGGGATCAAAGTAAAATTACAAACCAGAATTACCAGTCCGACAATTATAGCGCTGTTTCTTAAGGCTTTTCCTTGTCCGTGAGAGCCAAGGAACCTGTTAAAAAAATCAGCAAAGCCATGCAATAAAACTCCAAAGCTTACAATAAATGTAAGTGAAATTACAGGAATAAATTCTTTAGTGTAGAATATTCGTACAAACGGGCCCACTAATAACCAACATAATACAAGGGCGGAACCTGATACTCCAATTGTAATCAGTATTAATTTTCTCGCAATACTCTTTCTGGTTGAGAATTCCTTATAGTGCGTTGTTGCAATCACATTCGGGATAAAGCTCAATGGCTCAGCAATTGTCAGTGCAAGGGCATAATACCCGACTCCGGCATTGTTAACACCAAAATAGCTTATCAGCAAGCCCGAAAGAGCAGAAAGTGCAACATTAAAAACAGTACCGAAGTACACATTGAAGCCATATGTTTTATTATAAAACCATATTTCACTTATCCTAGATTTAATATTTCTGAAAGAAGGGCTTACCTTAAAAATGATATAAGCATAACCAATTATTGAGGTTCCAAGGAACAAAGCCCATATAATCGCCAGGCGGTTACCCTTATAGTTCAAAAAGAACAAATATAAAACCAGTATTAAGGCAAAGAAAATAAGTTTTGGATACAGTCTGCTTTTCGCCAGCAGGCTTATTTTGTTATCGGCCTGAAACAGTACTTCAAAGTAATTAGTCAAAAGAAATATCCATGAAAAAGGTATTATGGCTATCAACATAGCACGAAGTCCTTTCTCTGCTATATTATTATCTACTCCTGCGTAAATTAACAGAGATAATGACATTATCAGAAAAAGCCCGAACAATATAATCAGCATAGAACCATAGTACTCTCTCGTTTTTGCGGGGTCATTATTCAATACAAGTGCCCGATTCCCAGCCTGGAAAAAACCGAAGGTAAAAAGGATCATCCCAAGACTTAAAACGTAGTAGATAAATTTAAAATCTCCAAATGCTTCAGGCCCCAGAAATCTGGTAATGAATATGTTGGATATTATTGATAATGGAATAACCAGAATATTGACTGCAAAAAGTGAGACTACTTGCTTCAATCTCGGGTAATTACGGTAAAGCTGATCCAGGCGTTCCATCATAATAATTAAATACACTCCAGTTATATTATTATACTAAAATTCATAGAATCTGAATGTATACGCCCGAATTAAACTACTTCCTGACATCATTGATCAATGAGTTCTAATGCTTAATCTATAACCAATAATTCTACTCAAGGTTCAAACACCGGGTTATTTTTTTTGAATCTTTTCTTCCCAATAAAAATAAATTAGAAAAAAATAAATTTTTAGTGTAACATTTTATAATTTTCGTCGTTTAAAAGAATGTATTTGTCAAATTATTTACACTGTTCGTCAAATTAACCTTAACCTGCATGAAGACTGTATTAACCCTAATATTTATTGCCATCAGTGCAATAGCTTCCGCAACAACTTATTACATCTCCCCTAGTGGTAGTGATAATAACAGTGGTACGATAAGTTCTCCATTCTTTACATTAAATAAGGCATGGACTGTTATTCGCGCCGGTGATATCATATATGCCAGAGGAGGAATTTACAGATATCAGACTCGACAGACACTTAAAGGAAAAAACGGAACTGCTTCAGACACTATCAGAATCCATGCCTATCCGGGTGAGCGTCCTGTATTTACAAAAAGCTCGAACTATACAACACCCAGCTGGCCAAATGGATTAATATATCTTGATGGAGATTATACTCACTGGAAGAATATAGAAATTGCCTATTATACTCAAAAGACACCCGCAATATGGTACGGGATGGCTGTTTTTGGTTCGAATCACAATAAATTTGAAAGAATCAACAGTCATCACAATGGCCATGGCATGGCAGTTCGGGATGAATCAGGCAGTAATTTGCTGTTGAATTGTGATTTCCATCACAATTCTGACCCTCTTACAGAGACCGGTGCGTATGGAAATGGTGACGGACTGGAGGTTGCATATCAGACAGGATCAATGGAGAACACAATAAGAGGCTGCAGATTTTGGAACAATTCTGATGATGGAGTTGATTTATGGTCAAATAACGGTAATGTCATCATTGATAACTGCTGGTCATGGAGAAATGGATACCGCGAAGATGGCGTTACTCCTGGTGGTGATGGAGGAGGTTTTAAATTCGGGGCAACAACAACCACATCCGGAACTGAGTTAAAAAGGACTGTAAAAAACAGTATATCAGTTTATAACAGAAGAATGGGATTTAACCAGAATGCTGCAAATGTTAAATTCAATTTTGTTAATAATATCGCATATAAGAATCCGGAAGGTTTTGTTTTTTATGCTTATGATCTTCCCCATATTATGAGGAATAATATAAGTTTCAGCAATACGAATGACTGGAATGGAACTTTTACGAGAGCTATCAGGGATCATAATTCATATAACAGCACCTGGCAACCTACAGGTCCTGCTGCTTCAGCGTCAGACTTTATTAGTGTCGACACGACTGGAATTTCCCGTCCTAGAGGAGCTAATGGAAGCTTGCCTAATATTAATTTTTTACGCCTTGCTCCGGGTTCAGATCTGATAGACGCAGGAGTGAATGTTGGTACTGCTTTCGGTGGAAGTGCACCCGATATCGGCTCATTTGAAACCTCCTTGACAGCCACCCGTGTTCCTTCCCCTACAGTTGTGTCTTACACAAGCTCAAAAATTGACGATGTGACACCTGGCATAATTGGTGTATCATACAGTGCAACCCTGGCCAGCATCATTCCTCCTGTTACAAGCTACAGTGTAAAAGTGAATTCCATAACCAGAGCTATAAGTAAACTAGCTATTTCCGGAACAAATGTTCTTATTACGCTTGCCATCCCTGTTGTCTATGGCGATGTTGTAACAGTAGCATATACCAAACCATCAACCAACCTGCTTCAATGTACGGGAGCAACCCAGGCTGAAACTATCACTCCGCAAACCGTTAAAAACGAAGTAGTACAAAAAGGTACTGTTACTTCTGATCCTGTAAAACCCTCTTCAAATAAAATATCAATATATCCAAATCCTGTCCGTGAATATATCAATATTTCAAACCTTGAACCAACTGAAGGACAGATTGTAAGGATATACGATCTCGCAGGGAGATTGTGTCTCGAGAAACAACTCTCATCCAATACCCTGAACAGAATCAGCATTAACCTCAATAAAGGAACCTATATTATTAAAGTTCTATCTGGCACAGTTCAGACTTATGCCCAAAAACTAGTAATAGTGTAGATTCAATTCCAATCATTTTAGACTCATTAATCTTATTCATAAATAAAAAATTTAAAATACCTAACCCCTGTTGTAACTATATCGAATAGTTAAATAACCTGCGCTCGTCCTTCAGTCTGATACATTAGTCAATTTTTAAAAACCCTAAAAATGAAAAGAACCTTAATCTTGATATTCCTGTTTATTTCGGTTGCATTAAATGCCACCACATATTATGTCGCTACTAACGGAAGTGACAGCAACCCTGGTACGATAACTCAACCCTGGGCATCATGGCAAAAAGGTTTTAGT
>JBBRVC010000018.1:0-37338 GCA_038247205.1 Bacteroidales bacterium | reverse complement strand
GTTGTTTGCCTTTTTAGGAGGGGTATTCTTCGTTTATGGAGCCCAACTGGCAAGAGGATGTACCAGCGGAGCAGCCCTTTCCGGTATGGCAGTTCTATCTGTAGCCGGTTTTGTAACAATGATCGCCATATTTGGTTCTGCATTTGTGTTTGCTTGGTTTTTATTCCAGATCTGTATATACTTAGCGGAGAGCGGAGAGCTGAGAGCGGAGAGCAGAGAGCGGAGAGCGGAGAGCAGAGAGCGGAGAGAGGAGAGCGGAGAGCAGAGAGCGGAGAGAGGAGAGCGGAGAGCAGAGAGCGGAGATTTTTAAAGCATAAAAACCAAAAATTGACAAAAAATGGGACCATTATCATCAATAATAACAATGCCCGAATGGCTCGATTTGATTATCGCATTGCTGATAGGTATCGGTTTTGGATTTGCACTTGAACAGGCAGGATTTTCTTCAAGCAGAAAGCTTGCAGGGATGTTCTACGGATATGACACGACTGTGATAAAGGTATTCTTTACTGCAGCAATTGTCGCCCTCATAGGTTCACAATTAATGAGTTTCTTAGGGTTACTCAACCTGAATCTGGTATTTGTAAATGAGTTTTATGTCTCAGCTTCAATTGTTGGAGGGATAATTATGGGCGCAGGATTTATTATGGGAGGTTTCTGTCCCGGAACCGGCTTAAGCGCATTATCCATCGGAAAAATTGATGCAATGATATTTTTTGCAGGTGGTTTAACGGGTGCTTTCCTCTTTGCAGAAACATATCCTTATATACAAAGTCTGGCTAATGGTTCTTACAAGGGCCCATTAAAAATAAATGAGGTATTTGGTATTTCACCTGGTCTCTTTGCATTTCTTCTGATAGCTCTTGCTGTTGCAATGTTCTGGGTAGCTGAGCTTGCAGAAAAGAAATTTGCTCGTCCCGATATAACAAACGAACTTTAATAATAAAAATAATGAATACCAGGGAAAAATTTTCAGCCGGTCTATTATGCCTGGGAATAATATTGATGCTTCTGCCCCTTTCGGCAAGCAGGTCTTTCAATATTAAACCAGAGAAGCTGATTGCCGAATTATTTGACGAAAAAACTTATTTGTCAGTTGACCAGGTTGCAAAGTTTCTGGTAACGGAGGACAGTACAATAATGATTTATGACCTGAGAACACCCGAAGAATTTAAAAGCATGAATATCCCCGGTTCAATAAATATTCCATACGCAGATCTCCTCAACAATGAGACTGATCTTTTTCTGAGCGATAGAAGCATTAAAAAAATATTCTTCTCAAACGGTGATTTTGATTCAAACTTCGCCTATGCAATAGCCCGCGGATTAAATTACAGAAATGTTTATGTAATGAAAGGCGGAATGAATGAATGGTTCAATACTGTTATGAACAGCAGTTTTTCAGGTGAAAGAATCTCGGCAAGAGAGAATGCCTTGTTTGAAACCAGATTCAGAGCCAGAAAAATATTTAATGATATTAACAGCCTTCCTGACAGTTTGAAAATCAAGTATTTTGAAGCGAGACATATCGCTGCAACCAAACTTGATGGAGGATGCGAGTGAGGAAGTAGGTGAGAGATGAGAGGGTGAGAGATGAGAGATGAGAAATGAGAGATAAAGTTCCCCTCCCGCGGACCGCGGAGGGGTTAGGGGTGGGTTTTCGGAGCAGGAAAGGGTTCCGGGGAAAACTAAGAGACTAAGTACTTAGAGAAAGATAGAAATGAATATAATCAGAAAATTCAAGGTTGTTTTAGTTGTTGTTGGAACGGTAATGATACTGATTATCATCAGGTTATTGAGTCCAGGAAATTTTAAACCTAACGCAAAAAAATGGGCAGAACCATCCATTAATCGTACAAACATTGTATCAGTCAAAGAAGCCGGATCCCTTGAAGGAGAGAAACTTATAGTAACAATGGGTCAAAGTTCTGATGAAATCAAAAGCATCTCAGGTTCTTTTTTAACATCTTCACCCGATTCTGTTCTGAGTAATGTAAATCTTAAAAAGATCAAAAGCCACGATGGTCCGGTTCTTCTTTATTCACCCGAGGCATCAGTATCTGCAAGAGTATGGATGGTTTTTGGACAGTTAGGCTACAGGAATGTATACATCATTACAGAAAACATGGAAAATGAGGTCTTAAAATATAAATTCCGGCCTGATACAACTACCAGACCGGAACTTTAAGTATTTATAAAAACCGATATATGTTATTTCACTACTTCGAAATTATTTACATCTTCCGTTGTAAATGGAACCCACGACAAAGCCAGTTTTTGTTTTACCATTTTGTCGTACATAAAGCCATTATTACCGTATTTTAAAGTTCGGGCATCATAACCGAGAAGTCTCAGGTATGCTGTTGCAAAACCTGAATTATGACCGGTTCCGCAATAAACAACAACAATCTTATTTGCAGGTATTGAAGCCATCTCTTCAACAAATCCGAGAGTACCATCAGGTTTGAATCTTACTGCGCCAGGTACGTGACCATCATCATATTTATCCTTTCTCTCCAGATTGACAACGAAATAATTCTCAGGATTGCTGAAAACATCATCAGCTGAGATAAGTACATCTTTTGTTCCATCTGAGAAAATCTTCCGGAATCTTGCATCAGCTATCTCTTCCCCGTTTTCAAGGCCGGTTTTTAGTTCAGGCATTTCCTCAGCAACTGGTTTTTCATTTGTTTTTACCTCCAGATTACCCTCATATTTAGCCGATAAACCCTTCAGCCAGCCTTCCCTGGCAAAATCTGTATTCCAGCCACTCATTCCCCATCTCATGGCAAATACATTTCCATAACCCATCAGCCTGAGTAGAGAAGTCGTATAACTCGATACCTGACCATCATCACTAACGAGAATTATCTTATCGTATTCAAATGGCCTGATATCTTTTTCAAGATAAGCAGGCAACTCCTCAAATTGCTTATTTACAGCCCCTTTGATATGTCCTTTTGAAAACTGATCAGAGGGTCTTATATCAAGTACATGAATATTCTGATCAAGACTCTCTTTCACAACTGAAGCCTTTATTAATGATGGATAATCATTACTATTGACATAATCACCATTTGCCTCAAGGTATTTTATCAGTGTTGTAGTTTCGTGATCAATAACCAAAGGGATACTTGCCTTAGCCACAGTGACGCTATCCTGAGCAACCTTTTCTTTTGGAGGTTTGCTTTTACCGGTGCAACCTGTTAATGAAATTAAAATTAAAGGAACAAGAAACCCGGATTTAATGTATTTAACCATTTAATATATCTTTTAAGCAATGTTATTCCGTTACAGGAACCTTGTCTTTATCAAATCTGAGGGTCTCTGTTCTATTTCCATGTTCATCATATTTGTACTCTGTGAATGCTACGCCTGACTGAGGATGATTAATCGGATTCCTGTCTTTGTCGAGATTTTTAGTCTCCACTACAGCCCCATGAACATCATATGCATATTGAATTACAGGAACACTTTTACCTCCTACAAATTCATTATCCTGATCATAATATACAGTTTCAAGAGTGTATCCGTTTGTATCGAATTTTTTAACCTGCTTTGACCAGCCCGCATAAAGGTTTGACATCTGTCCGAATACATTGAATACTGAAAAACTTTCAACATCACCGTTCTCATTCGGAAAGAATGTAAAGTATGAAACACCAATATCTCCGCAATTCTCAGCGGTACAATTATATAATGTATCGCCCATATAATTTGCCATTCTGGTCACATAACCCTTGTCATTATAGGAAAATCTAAGCTCATAAAACGGGCAGAAAGGATTCATAACTGTCTCCTCATTGGCCAGATTGTATCTTAGTTCTCTTACCATACCGTCTTCAAGAATGGTCCAGACATAATAGTTAATCTTATTTCTGTTTTCAACTGGTTCACCGGCTTTTCCAAAAAATTTCAGCCCGGTTCTGATACCATCCTCATTCAGAGTATATTCAGCTGAAAATACCCCTGATGATTCAATCGGTTCGTTATCCAAATTAAAAAAATGTTTAATCTGCTTATTATCAGCATACGTATAAACTATTTTTGCTGCTCCACCCATGGATGAATAACCCAACAAAACATCATTTCTAACGTATTCAACCGACAGCATACGACCTGATTCGTCATAGGTGAATTTATAACTGTTAACATCTTTGGCAGCATCGGCGGTAACAGGATAAGTACCTTTTTCAATATCGTAAGGTGTCTCACTGAACTGTAAGTTTCTGTAGTATTCCACGCCCGAGTGGAGATTCTTTTTTGTAGTATTTCCGGAACATGCGAAAATACCTAATCCAAGTGCTATTACCAGGATTCCGGGAACAATCATTTTTCTAATTTTCATGCTATTGCAAATTTGGGTTTAAAATTAATTTTCAAAGTTATAATAAAGCGTCAAGTATACGAAAATATTACAATAATACTGAGTTTCTAAAAGCTCACGGTTTAAAATATGATTTAATGGCAAGTCCGAAGAGATTCTTTGTAAGACCTTTTGATTCAGTTTAATGAATGGGTCAAATGGTTTTCCAGATATTGCTCAAAGAACCAACAAATTGTATGTAACCAGTTACAGTTATGTAAAAACAAAATTTTATCGGATTTGTTTATTTGTGACAACCCGGACATGGTTTTTTTCTTGTCTGAACTATAGTGATACTGATATGATGCCTTGTGTCGTTGAGCCCTTATTCATATATTTGTCACAAATAATTCAGCATCTATGGAAACATCATTTTTTGATTCCAGCATTTTCAGTTATTTTATTTTGCCTTTTCTGATATTCCTGGCCCGTATATGCGATGTTTCTATTGGTACCCTCAGAATTATATTTGTTTCAAAGGGACGAAAGAATATTGCACCAATATTGGGATTTTTTGAAGTTCTGATCTGGATAATTGTGATCAGTAAAATAATGCAAAATCTTGATAACTATATTAATTACGTTGCTTACGCAGCCGGTTTTGCTACCGGGAACTTTGTCGGCATGATAATCGAGGAAAAGCTGGCTGTAGGTATTCAGATGATAAGGGTTTTCACTTATCAGAGAGGCACGGAACTTTTGAATACTCTAAACAGCAGAGGCTTTGGAGCTACTGCTGTTGAAGCTCATGGTGCCCAGGAAAAAGTGCAGCTGATATATACAATTGTGCAGAGAAATGATTTGGTGAAGGTCCTAAATATTATAGATCAGTTTAATCCAAAAGCTTTTTATACCATAGAAGACATCAAGGCTGTAAATGAAGGTATTTTTCCTCCTCACAGGTATAACCTGGCTTTTCCGTTCATCAATATTTTAAGACAATGGAGGAAGGGGAAATGACGGAGGCGTGGAGGGACAAAGGGACGAAAAGACTAAGAGACTAAGTGACTAAGTGAGTTTAAAGCAGCTAAAGCTGTCAATAAAAAATTTAATAAGACCATCTAAAATCTGAAACAAATGCACGAATTTAAAAACCATCCGCTGTACCAAAGACATACAATTGACAGTGCTATGAATACAATCTGGGAATTTTACAAAAAGAACTTTGTGGTTCTCTTCGTGATTTCACTTGTTATGTCACTGATTATTCAATACATATCAAGAAATATAAATACTTCTGATTTACAGAATATAACAGATCCGATGGAGATCTTCGCCAGGATGAAAGTATTTATATGGCCAATGTTGCTTATTACCATGATAAATCTTTTGTTTACAACAATAATCCATTATTACATTTTGCATCATTCGATTGACAATCAGGATAGTATAATTACATCTGCAATTAAATCAATGAAGTATTTTATACCATATTTATTAGTGATGATTCTTCTGGCGTTTGCCGGATCAATTGCTATCATGCTTGGACTTATGGTGTTTATTGTGGGTGCGGTTTTTTCCTTACTGTACGTATTGACTCTTTATCTCATGGTTCTTCCCGCAATGATGGCAGAAGGTCCGGATATCATAAATACAATAAGCAGAACTTTCAAACTGGCTCATAGGAATTTCTGGTCAAATATTGGCTGGGTAGCTGTATTATTAATGTTATTGATAGTCATATCACTGGTACTTTCGGGTATTGTCCTACTTCCCTTTTCAGGCAGTTTTATCAGAAATCTGTTTAATTCCGGGAATACCCCTGAAGTTATGGAACTGGCAAAAAATCCTGTTTACATCCTCTTATCTGCAGTGGCAAATGCTCTAACCTTCCCGCTGATGCCGATATTTGCTTTTATATTGTATTTTAACGGCAGAGCAGCAGAAGAAGAAGTTATACAAATGGTTCCGTTTATTGAGGAACAAAAACTGAAAGTTGAGGACTTATATGCCAAGCCTTACTCAGATGACCATCCTGAAAATCCGGACAATATAAATAAGTAATCAGATCTCGTTTTCTCCTTTTATATAGCCAAAGTTGGCGAGAATTCCGCCATCAACGAAAAGAATATGCCCATTCACGAAATCACTTGCCTTTGAAGCCAGGAAAAGCGCGGCATTAGCAACATCTTCAGGTTCACCCCATCTGCCTGCCGGAGTGCGTGTCATCACAAGATCATTGAATGGATGTCCATTTTCACGTATGGGTGCGGTCTGGGCTGTCGCAATATAACCCGGTCCAATCCCATTGATCTGTATATTGAATTTAGCCCATTCACATGTCATATTCCTTGTCAAGAGCATAAGTCCTCCCTTTGCAGAGGCATATGCTGAGACAGAATTGCGGCCGTAAACACTCATCATCGAACACATGTTGATGATTTTGCCGCTTCTCTTTTTGATCATTGAAGGTGCTACTCTCTTGGAAACTATCAGAGGTGCAACAAGATCAACTTCAAGAACCTGCTTAAAGTCAGCGACAGTAATATCAAGAATTGGGATCCTTTTTATTATCCCTGCATTATTTACGAGTATGTCTACCGGGCCAACGGTTTTTTCGATCAGGGAGATACCCTTATCAACATCATTTTCATCAGTAACATTGAAATTCAGTGTGAAAACATCCAGCCCTGCCTTCAAGAATGCTTCTTTACAGATGTCAAGCTTTTCATCCTGTAAGTCATTAACACATACTTTTGCACCTGCCCTGGCCAATAATAAGCCAACTGCCAGTCCAATTCCATGAGTACCTCCTGTGACCAGGGCAACTTTTCCTTTTAAATCAAATAAATCTATCATAAGATGTTTTATTAATATTTTCAAGTGCAAGACAGAACATGTAGCACTTGCTGTTTGCAAATCTGCAATCAAAGTAAAAAATTATTTCAGAGTGTCTGGCTGTCTGACGTCCATATCACCATAATTCAGGTTCTCCCCAGCCATGCCCCATATAAAAATATAATTTGATGTGCCTGCAGCACTGTGTATGCTCCACGACGGGGATAAGACCGCCTGTTCGTTCTTCATCCAGATGTGCCGGGTTTCATCGGGGTCACCCATAAAGTGACAGATCCCCTGCCCTGCAGGTACCTGGAAGTAAAAATAAGCCTCCATTCTGCGATTATGAGTATGAACTGGCATTGTGTTCCATACGCTTCCAGTATGTAATTCTGTCATCCCCATCTGCAACTGACATGTTTCAACAACACTGTTAACCATTAACTTATTTATGGTTCTGTGGTTCGATGTCTCAAGACTACCAAGTACAACAACTTCAGCATCCTTAATGCCAATCTTTTTTGAAGGAAAAGTATGATGAGCGGGTGCCGAGTTGATGTAGAGTTTTGCAGGATTCAGCGGATCGACTGATTTAAAGAGTACATCTTTTGTGCCCTTTCCAAGATAGAGAGCTTCCTTAAAACCAAGTTTATAAATAGTACCACCACCTGAAATTTCAGCCTCGCCCCCAACGTTAATAATCCCTATTTCTCGTCTGTCAAGAAATTGTTCGGCCTTTAGTTCATCGGGCGATTCGAGTCTCAGCTGAGTTTTTACCGGCATAGCCCCTCCTACCATATATCGGTCGTAAAGTGAATACACAAGATTAATCTCATCCTCAAGAAATACTTTTTCAACAAGAAATTCTTTTCTGATTTTATCAGTATCATACCCTTTGAAATCGTTGGGATGAGCTGCATACCTTAATTCGATTTTCATAATTTTATTTATTTAAATTTCAAATAATAAGTTTATTGTCTGTGTTAACCATATAATAAACTTATGCACATTTCTTTGATTTATCAATATGAATTATTTACTTTCGTGATCGTTAACGACACAATAATTTTCAAATATAAATATTTTTCAATCTCCCGAAGTCCGATATGAAACATTTTATTAATGAAAATTTCATTCTGAGCAATAAAACTGCTGAAAAACTATATCATGAGTATGCTGAAAATCAGCCAATAATTGATTTTCATTGCCATCTTTCCCCTGCAATGATCTCCGAAGATCGCAGGTTCGATAATCTTTCCACGGCATGGCTTGAAGGCGACCATTATAAATGGCGTGCCATGCGTACTAATGGTATAGGTGAGAAGTACTGCACAGGAAACGGATCAGATGCTGAAAAGTTTCAAATGTGGGCTGAGACGGTACCGGCAGTTGTTGGAAATCCACTGTATCACTGGACACATCTGGAACTAGCACGCTACTTTAATATATATGACCTGCTTTCTCCTTCTACCTCAAAGAATATTTATACTAAAGCGTCTGCTCTTTTGCAAACGGATGGCTTCTCCGTACGAAATATGATAAGGAAGATGAACGTTGAAGTTATATGCACAACCGACGATCCAACAGATGATCTGGAACATCATAAAAAGTTAAAGGGATCTTTCGAAATAAAGGTGTTGCCGACATTCAGACCTGATAATATTCTCAAAACAGAAGACCCTGCAAAATTCATTTTATATATTCAGAAACTTGAAAATTCAAGTGGCGTTGAGATTAAAAACTTTGATAAATTGATTGAAGCGCTTGATCTGCGGCACAAATATTTTCATGAAGCAGGCGGACGGCTGTCTGATCATGGGTTGGAACGTTTCTATTATGCTGACTTCAAATCTTCAGAAATTGCTAACACATTTGAGAAATTACTTAAAGAAGTATCAATATCAACTGATGAAGATGAAAAGTTTAAAACTGCGGTTATGCTAGAACTCTGCAAACTCAATCATAAGAGAGGCTGGACTCAGCAATTCCATGTAGGGGCTATCAGAAACAACAACCGGAGGATGTTCCACCAAATGGGACCTGATACCGGATGGGATTCGATAGGAGTTGCACAGGATGCTACTAAAATGTCAAAATTTCTTAGCGCACTGGATGATTCCGACCAGCTTGCGAAAACAATTCTTTACAACCTTAACCCTGCTGATAACGAGATGATGATTACCATGGCTGGAAATTTCAACGATGGTTCGTCGGCAGCAAAAGTTCAATATGGCGCTGCCTGGTGGTTTCTTGATCAGAAAAACGGTATGGAAAAACATCTTAAAGATCTTTCTTCACTAGGATTGATGCGCCGGTTCGTGGGGATGGTTACTGATTCCAGAAGTTTCCTCTCCTACCCCCGACATGAATATTTCAGGAGACTTGCCTGCAACTTTATCGGATCAGAAGTAGAGAAAGGGTTAATTCCCGATGAAGCTGATCTTTTAAAACCACTTATAGAAGGGATCTCATATAAAAATGCAAAAGGATATTTTGGCTTTAATAACTAGATAATCAATACGATATATGAACGAGATGAATCTTAAAGGTAAGGTGGCGGTAATAACCGGCGGTGCCGGTATTATCTGCTCTGTTATGGCAAGATCTCTTGCTGCACAGGGCGTTAAAACTGTAATCCTGGACCTTAATAAGGAATCCGCTGAAAAAGTTGCTGCAGAAATAGAGCAGGAGTATAAAACATCATCAATAGGAATTTCTGCAAGTGTACTCGATAAAGAATCTCTCGGGTCAGCGTTGAATGAAATACATAAAAAATTTGGTGCCATTGACATACTTGTAAATGGGGCAGGCGGTAATTCACCCCTGGCTACAACAAAGATTGAGAAGATTGAAGATCCTGAAATGGAAAATGCCAATGATTCCTTTTTCGGACTGAATATCGAAGGATTTGATAAAGTATTTGACCTTAATTTTAAAGGAACTCTTATCCCATCAATGGTTTTTGGACTTGATATGGTAAAAAGAAAATCAGGAGTAATTTTAAATATTTCCTCAATGAACTCTTACCGGCCACTTACAAAAATACCTGCCTATTCTGCTGCCAAGGCTGCTGTTAATAATTTCACACAATGGCTTGCTGTACATTTTTCAAAGACGGGTGTAAGGGTTAATGCAATTGCCCCGGGCTTTATTCTCACAAACCAGAACAGATTTCTGCTTATTGATGAGAAAACAGGAGGATTTACTCCAAGAGGGAAAAAAATAATTGCAGGTACTCCCATGGAACGTTATTGTATGCCTGAGGAACTGACCGGAACTCTTTTGTACCTTTGCTCAGATCTTTCGCAGTTTGTTACCGGAATTGTAATACCGGTTGACGGAGGATTCAGTGCGTACAGCGGTGTCTAAGTAAATAGCTAAAAATAAAAAGTAAGAAGTTATGATTTATTATAAGTCTGGTTCAGTTGATACCGTAATTAGTCAGAATGATCTTGAATACGGCCTTTATTCAGCCTTCGTAAAATTAGGAGCACGGAAAAAAGTTCTTGTAGTACCTCCTGACTATTCGCGGTTTCATTCGCAGGCAGGCAAAATTACGTCGCTCACATACAATTATTATAAGGATAAGCTTAAAGATATCCTGCCTGCCCTGGGAACACATGTTCCGATGACAGACAACCAGATCAGTGACATGTTCGAAAATGTTCCTAAAGAGCTTTTCAGGGTTCATGACTGGAGGAAAGATGTTATAACTGTTGGCACTGTACCCGGAGAATTCGTTTCGGGAATCACTGACGGCGCTATTGACTATTCATGGCCTGCCCAGTTAAATAAGCTGGTTGCCAATGGAGGTCATGATCTTATCCTGTCGGTTGGGCAGGTCGTTCCTCATGAGGTGATTGGAATGGCTAACTATAACAAGAACCTTCTTATTGGTACAGGCGGGCCCGAAGGGATAAATAAAAGCCATTTCATTGGTGCTGTTTATGGCATGGAAAGGATCATGGGGAAGGCAATAAATCCGGTGAGGAGTTTGTTGAATTACGCTTCCAAAAATTTCATGAGCCATCTTCCTGTTGTTTATATTCAGACAGTTATAGGAAAAGATGATAAAGGAAATCTTGTTATCCGCGGTCTATATATCGGCGATGACGAAGAGGTTTTTACCCTTGCGTCAGAGTTATCTCTGAAAGTCAATTTCACTGTATTCGAAAAGCCCCTGAAAAAAGTTGTTGTTTACCTCGATCCGGATGAGTTCAAGAGTACATGGCTTGGAAATAAGAGTATTTACAGAACACGAATGGCAATGGCTGATGATGGGGAACTTACTGTAATCGGACCCGGCATCAAAGAGTTTGGAGAAGACAAAGAAATAGACAGGCTTGTCAGGAAATATGGTTACACGGGGACACCTGCTACTCTTAAATTTGTAAAAGAGAATGATGAGTTACAACAAAATCTGGGTGCAGCTGCTCATCTTATCCATGGCAGCTCCGAGGGCAGGTTTTCCATAACATACTGCCCTGGATATCTGTCACGGCAGGAGATTGAGTCTGTTAATTTCAAATATGCTGATATTAAGGAGGTTACCAAAATTTATGATCCTGCAAAGCTAAAAGACGGATTTAACACACTGGCAAACGGAGATGAGGTGTTTTACATTTCAAATCCTGCCCTAGGCCTCTGGACTTCAAAAGAAAGACTGACCAAATGATAAAATGGGGAATTATCGGTTGTGGTAATGTAACTGAGGTAAAAAGCGGCCCGGCTTTTAACAAGGTCACCGGCTCAAAACTGGTAGCTGTTATGAGAAGGAATGCTGCTTTGGCTGAAGATTACGCAAAACGTCATAATGTACCCCGTTTTTACTCTGTTGCAGCAGATCTTATTAATGATCCCGAAGTAAATGCGATATATATTGCCACACCCCCTCAAAGCCATGTTGAATATGCTATTCAGGCGATTAAAGCCGGAAAGCCGGTATATATTGAAAAACCAATGGCTTTAAATTACTCAGAATGCCAAAAAATAAATAATGCTGCAGAAAAATATAAGGTACCGGTTTTTGTTGCTTATTACAGGAGGTCATTACCGGGTTTTCTTCTGGTTAAAGAGTTGATTGAAAAAGGAAGCATAGGCAGGGTACTTTTTATACAGATGCAACTGTTCACGGCTCCTTCAAATGAAGAAAGGACAGGAAAACTTTCATGGCGTGTTGATCCCGCAATTTCAGGCGGAGGGCATTTTTTTGATTTGGCTTCGCATCAACTTGATTATCTTGATTTTATATTTGGACCAATCACCAAAATAAACTCAATTGTTCTAAACCAGTCCGGTCTTTATAAACCAGAAGACTTTGTGACAGCCGAATTTTTATTTCAGGGTAATATTGTCGGAACAGGAATATGGTGTTTCTCCGCATCTCTTGAAAGTGCAAGGGATACTATCGAGATTGTAGGGAATAAGGGATCAATACATTTTTCAACCTTCAGTTTCGATCCGATAGTTCTTAATAATGAAGCCGGGCGACAAGAGTTTGTGAATGAACGACCTGAGCATGTTCAATTTTACCTGATAGAAAAAGTTGTTCAGGCAATTAATGGTAACGGCTCTTCTCCCAGCACCGGTATTTCAGGAGCAAGAACCAGTAAAGTTATGGATGAGATAGTAAAAGAGTATTATAAGAGGATTTAGCTTCGTGATAATGGTCCTGGTTGCTGGTTGTTCGTTGCTGGTAAGACAGCATACAACAATTAGTAAAAACAAGGAAACAAGGAAACAAGAAACAAGAAACAAGAAACAAAGAACAAGAAACCAGAAACCGGAAACTGACAACTCAGCAACTAGCACTTAGCAACATGAACCTAGTAACAAGCAACTTAATATGGTAATATAAACAAATTTATTATGAACAAATTATCAAACATCGGATTAATCGGACTTGCAGTTATGGGTGAGAATCTTGTGCTTAATATGGAGAGCAAGAATTTTCAGGTAACTGTCTATAACAGGTCGACTCAGAAAGTTGATGACTTTATGGCCGGAAGGGCAAAAGGGAAAAATATTAAAGGTGCACATTCCATTGAAGAGCTGGTCAGCTCCCTTGAACGTCCAAGAAAAGTGATGCTTATGATCAAGGCCGGAAAAGCTGTGGATGAAATGATAGAGACCCTCATTCCTCTTCTTGAACCCGGTGACATTATAATAGATGGCGGAAATACTCATTTCCCTGATACAAACAGGAGAACTGCATATGTTGAAAGCAAAGGACTGCTTTATATAGGTACCGGTGTATCGGGTGGTGAGGAAGGCGCTCTGCTGGGACCATCAATTATGCCAGGGGGATCCAAAGCAGCATGGCCATTTGTAAAACCGATTTTTCAGGCAATTGCTGCAAAGGTTGATGATGGTACGCCATGTTGCGACTGGGTAGGAGAAAACGGTGCCGGTCATTTTGTAAAAATGGTCCACAATGGTATTGAATATGGAGATATGCAGCTTATCTGTGAAGCATACCAGATCATGCGAGATCTCCTACACATGAGTGCTGACGAGATGCATCTTGTCTTCAAAGAATGGAATAAAGGTGAACTTGACAGCTACCTTATTGAAATCACAAGGGATATTCTTGCCTTTAAAGATACTGATGGTAAGCCACTTGTGGATAAGATCCTTGACACTGCAGGACAAAAAGGTACTGGTAAATGGACAGCGGTTACAGCTCTGGATCTTGGAATCCCACTCACATTGATTGGTGAGGCTGTCTTTTCGAGGTGCCTTTCAGCTATAAAAGAGGAACGTGTACAGGCATCAAACATTCTCAATGGCCCTGCTCCTTCATTTTCAGGTGACAAAAACCAATTTATTAACGATCTGAGAGAAGCTCTATATGCCTCAAAAATTGTTTCATATGCACAGGGTTATGCCCTGATGGGTGCAGCTGCAGAAGAATACAAATGGAAACTGAATTATGGCGGCATTGCTCTCATGTGGCGTGGTGGATGTATCATCAGGTCTGCATTCCTTGGAAAAATAAAGGAAGCTTTTGACAACAATTCCTCAATAACCAATCTTCTTCTTGATCCTTTCTTTAAAGACAAAGTTGATAAAGCACAAAAAGGCTGGAGAAATGTTGTTGCGTCTGCGGCATTAAATGGAATACCGCTTCCTGCCATATCATCTGCCCTTGGATATTTTGACGGATACAGGTGCGAAAGATTGCCGGCTAACCTGCTACAGGCTCAGCGAGACTATTTTGGAGCTCACACATACGAACGCACTGATAAACCACGTGGTGAGTTTTTTCATACAAACTGGACCGGTCGCGGAGGAACTACTTCATCTTCAACATATAATGTCTAATCCTTAACATATATCTGATTATGCCGGAAATAAAAAAAATGAGTAATTACAGGTGGACAGTATGTGCCTTGATCTTCTTTGCAACTACCGTAAACTATCTTGACAGACAGGTAATTGGCATATTAAAGCCTTTGCTTGAAAGTGATCTTAACATTGGGGAAAAGGAATATTCATATATCGTTATGGCCTTCCAGTTCTTCTACGCATTTGGAATGGTCCTCGCCGGACGACTTATCGACAAATTCGGAACCAAGCTTGGCTATGGCATTGCAGTTATTGTCTGGAGTCTGGCTGCTATGGGTCATGCCTTTGCTAAAGGCGCTTTAGGATTCGGATTCTGGAGAGCTTTATTAGGATTCGGTGAATCGGCTAACTTCCCAGCCGCTATCAAGGTTGTTGCCGAATGGTTTCCAAAGAAAGAGAGGGCTCTGGCTACCGGAATATTCAACTCAGGGACTAACATAGGGGCAATTGTTGCACCTCTGGCTGTCCCTGCAATTGTAGTTGCATGGGGATGGCAGGCAGCATTTATCATTACCGGGGCAATTGGCTTTATCTGGATTATTTTCTGGTTCATATTTTATGAAATTCCACAAAGGCATAAAAAGATAACTGCTTCGGAATTCGAATACATTCACAGTGATGTTGAGGAACAGGAAGAATCAGTGGAAAAAATACCATGGGTTAAACTTTTAAAATTCCGTCAGACCTGGATATTCTTTATTGGTAAAGCACTTACCGATCCTATCTGGTGGTTCTACCTTTTCTGGATCCCCGGATGGCTTGCTGATGTAAGAGGCACAGGATTAGATGTAAAATCTTTTGGACTCCCTTTAGTAGTCATTTATTCCGCAACTACCATAGGAAGTATATTTGGTGGCTGGTTATCATCGTTTATGATCAAAAAAGGAATGTCGCCGTTCAAAGCAAGAAAATACTCAATGTTGCTTTTCGCTATATTGGTCACCCCTATCGTATTTGCACAATCCTCGGGGATCAGCACATGGTCAGCTGTGTTACTGATTGCTCTTGCAGCATCATCACATCAGGCCTGGTCGGCAAATATCTTCACAACGGTTTCCGATGCATTCCCGAAAAGGGCTGTGAGTTCTGTTATTGGAATCGGTGGAATGGCGGGCGCCCTCGGTGGCCTTGGTATTTCTTATCTTGCAGGAGCTATTCTTAATTTTTATAAGAAAGCGGGGCATGTTGAAACCGGTTATGTGGTTATGTTCACCATTGCAGGCTGTGCCTACATTGTGGCATGGATAATCATGAATGTGTTTGCACCGAAAGTTAAAAAGGTAGATATTGATAGATTCTGATCAACAACTATCCTTAATAGAGTTATCCGGTTAAAATCATTTACGATTTAAACCGGATTTAAATATTTCATTCTAAGGAATCAAATGTCTCCAAAAAAAGCAAGAATTAAAGATATAGCTATACTTGCCGGTGTATCAATTGGAACAATCGACAGGGTTATTCATAACAGAGGCGAGGTTTCTCCGAAGACAAAACAAAAGGTTCTTGAGATACTGAAAGAAACAAACTATTCTCCAAACCTTATGGCTCAGGTATTGAAATCGAGAAAACGATTTCACCTTGTATCTCTTCTTCCCGAGCCTACTACTTTAAATATGTACTGGCAAAAACATCCCTTCGGCATTTCAAGAGCTATTGAAGAGCTTTCACCATTCCAGGTCACTCTTACCCAGGTAACTTTTGACATGCAGAATGAAGTCGATTTTCAGATGAAAGCCGGGGAAGTGTTTAGTCTGAGTCCCGATGGAGTTATCCTTGCTCCTATTTTCAAAACTGAATCAATTGCTTTTTGCAGAATGCTGTTCAATGATAAAATACCGTTTGTATTCATTGACGGATTTATTGAAGAGACTGAATTTCTGGCATATATAGGAGAAGATATATACAGGAGCGGCCGGGTCGCCGGGCAATTGATTGATATGGTTAATCCAAAAAATAAAGATATCCTGGTTGTCAATATCGCAAAGGATATAAATAATGTGCACCATCTGAATAACCGTACAAAAGGATTTTTAAGCTATCTTGAAAAATCAGGTAAGAACACAGGCAAAAAAATTAATATCAGTATACAGGAACCATCATCTGAAATTATAGGGTCGGAAATGGACAAAGCTTTCGGGATGTACCCCGACATAGGATCTATTTTTATTTCCGGATCAAAAACGTATCTCATCGCACTCTACCTTGAGGCGAAAGGATTAAAGAATATTAACCTTATCGGTTACGATCTTCATGAGATGAACGTGAAGTATCTCAAATCCGGCATTACCAGGTTTTTGATTGGTCAAAGACCTGAAGAACAATCATATAAAGGAGTTAAAAAACTCTTTGAATACCTTTCAACAGGTAAACACCCTGACAGGATAGAATATCTTCCTGTCGACATTGTTACATCTGAGAATGTTGACTTTTTTTAAAGTAATTAAAACAGGCTAAAAATGAAAAATCTGGGTAAATATTCCATTGGACTTGGTGACAGATTTGGTCACCAGGGTGACGCACAGCTAAGGGCAATAATGAAGGCCGGTGAGGAGGGTATTGAAATAACGCCCGTATGGAACAAGTCGAACCGGGAACATAATACTATTGGTACTCAACCATCAGATGTAAGAATTGAAGCCGATACTGTTACCTCAAATGCCGGCTTTAAAAAAGCATATTATGTTGATGCTGACCACATTAATTTTGATTCCGTAGACAGATTTATAGACAGTTCTGATTTTTTCACAATCGATGTAGCCTCATTCATCGGGATGAAGGCTGAAAAAGATGAGATCGAAAGTTTTCTTTCTGATTCTAAAAAGTATATAGGCCATATTAAGATTCCGGGAACTGAATTAATATTCAATCCTGCAAAGCATAATGTTGAGCAGATTGCCGAGAAGTATCTTTTTGCAGCAATCAAAGCCTGGGATATTTACAGAAAGATCGAGAAGATTAAGGGGAAGGAGAATTTTGTTACTGAGATCTCGATGGACGAAGTGCATGACCCTCAGACCCCTCTTGAGCTGTTTTTTATACTTAAAATGATTGCTTCTGAAAATATTCCGATTCAGACTATTGCACCGAAATTTTCAGGAAGGTTTAACAAAGGTGTTGATTATGTTGGGAATCCTTCAAAATTTGCTGAAGAATTTGAATCTGATCTGATGGTTATCGACTTCGCTATCAAGGAGTTTGGCTTACCTGAAAATCTTAAGATGAGTATTCACTCAGGCTCTGACAAGTTTGGAATCTATCCTCACATAGCTTCAATAATTAAAAAAAATAATAAAGGAATCCATCTTAAAACAGCAGGGACAACCTGGCTTGAAGAGGTTATAGGACTCGCATCAGCAGGTGGCGAGGCATATAATTTTGTAAGGGAGATTTACATAAGTTCGCTTGAAAATATTGAGGAACTTTGTGCTCCATATTCAGACGTTATTGACATCAAGATATCTTCTCTGCCTGCGAAGAAAGAAGTATTAAAATGGAACAATATAAAATTTGCAGATTCGGTGAAACATGTTCCTGGAAACAAAAACTATAATGTCAACATGAGACAACTTCTTCATGTGGCATACAAACTGGCAGCGATGAAAAATGAAAGATTTTTTGAACTTCTCGATCAAAACCGGGAAATTGTGTCCGAATGTGTATTTGAGAATATCTACAACAGACACATTTCCAGACTTTTCGAAATTAAATAATCTCGGCTGCAAAAGGTACATTAACCCTTAGTTTATTTGCTTGAAGTGGTACTGATAATCAATTGAGGCCTTGTTTCCACCATATCAAGAATTATCACTTCATTCAACCCTTTTTTAAGCCAAAGACCCGGGCACAACAATCTTTTCTGGGGCCCGGTATTCCAGAAGCGACCCAGGTTATGACCATTAACCCATATTATACCTTTTGTATAATTAGACACATCAAAATAAGTGTCGGAATTTTCAATAAGTGAGATATTTCCTTTAAAAAAGATGCCATTTTTGTTGAGTGTCTTTCCTGTTGAACGAAGGCCGTAAATGAATTTTTTGTCAAGTGAAAGCTTATAAACCTTCCAGTTTTTTATAGTATCTCCATTAATTGTAACACTACCGGTTATTCCTTTTCTGTCAATAATATTCTCACCTGTATTGATGCGGCCCATCCCTTCAACAAGAATCTCAAGAACGGCAACGTCTTGGCTGTTTCCAGGAATATCAATAGTTTCAACGCCCACCGCCCTGTTAAGTGCGCCAAGATAAACTCCGTTAAGAAAGACCGTTGCAAAATCATGGATGCCTGCTATTGTCATCCTGCCTGCTTTTAGTCCTGTAATTTCAGTTCTGTATAGCATAATACCATAATCCTGTCCATGGGTTTCAAATGATCCAGGTTCTTCTGAAATAACCGGCTGTGGCAGGTTATCCCATACTGATGTGAAAACAGTTAGAAAAAATCCCGGTATTTCCATAACAGGCAGGAGCTGAGGCATCTCAGGAAGTTTTTGTTTTTTGGTTAAAAATGACCCCATAAGCTCTCTAAGAGACATATATACCGATGTTGGTCGTCCCTGCTCGTTAACCGGAGCGTTAAAATTATAACTGGTAGCAATAGGGCTATATCCGTTATTTAATGAAGCTGCACCGGCAGAAAACCCGAAGTTTGTACCACCGTGAATAACATAAAGATTAAAGGATTTTTTATTGTCCATCAGAAATTTTACCTCATTCATCAGACGGGCACTATCAGATTCAGGCCATTTATCACCCCAGTAAGTCATTTGCCCGGTGTATGTTTCACTGCTGAATACAGGAACACCCGGGTTTATTTTTGCTGCAAGGTCAAAATCAGCCTGAGTTGCTCCCGGATGAAGACCGACAGCACATCCCTGAAGAGTTCCTGCTTCAAGACTTGCGGAAGTTGGCCTGTCACCTGTAGATGAAGGAACATCGATTCCATTAGCAGACCATATCTCCTGAAGTCGCATCATATAATTTTTATCGGTACCATAGCTTCCATATTCATTTTCAATCTGAAGCATTAATATTGGACCGCCTTTGGTTATCAGATGTGGCTTGATTACTTCTGAAAGCTTAGTCATATACCGCTCAGCAGCAGCCATATATATAGGGTCAAGACTTCTTAGTTTAATTTCAGGTGTACGAAGGAGGTATGCAGGAATGCCTCCAAGATCCCATTCGCCAGAAACATACGGACCGGGCTTTAATAGAAGCCACATCTCTTCTTCCGAAACTATCCTGATGAACTCGGCAATATTGTGGTTTCCTTCTGTAAAATCAAAAACACCCTCTACGGATTCATGGAAATTCCAGAATATCCTGGCTGAAATGGTATTACAACCCATCGCCTTTGCCATCTGGATCCTCTGTCGCCAGTACTCAGCAGGAATTCTGGAAGGATGCATTTCACCACTTATAATCTGAAAAGGTTTGCCATCAAGGATAAACTCAGATGTTCCGAGAGTGAATGTATGTTTTGCCCGCTGAGCCAGAAGGGGTGCTATAACAATAAATAATAAAGTCAGTAGTATAAATAAGATTTTTTGTTTCATCATTTTGACTTTATAGTGTTTTTAAATAGCCTGGTAACTGTGAAGTTTATAATAGATTCCATCTTTATTATTCATAAGCCCTTCATGTGTTCCGGTTTCAACGATCCTTCCTTCATCAAGAACAACTATCATGTCAGAGTGCTGAATCGTGGAAAGTCTATGAGCAATTACAAATGAAGTTCTGTTTTCCATCAGCTTGATAATAGCATCCTGTACAAGCCGTTCCGATTCCGTATCAAGTGCTGACGTAGCTTCATCAAGAATCAGGATGGGTGGATTTGCCATCAGCGCCCTTGCAATGCTTATCCTCTGCCGCTGGCCCCCGCTTAATTTGTTACCCGATTCCCCAACGCTGTTCTCGTATCCCAGTTCAGTTTCAGAAATAAAATCGTGCGCATTAGAATTACGCGCTGCCTCTTCCACTTTTGATTGTTCAGCCACATCTACACCGAATGCAATATTCTCTTTAAATGATGTATTAAAAAGAATAGGTTGTTGACTGACAATTCCCATAAGGTTACGGAGATCCTTAATTTTATAATTTCTGATATCAATACCGTCAATAAGTATTGATCCCTGATCAACATCCATAAATCGTGGCAGAAGATCGGCCAGTGTGGATTTGCCTGCACCTGATTTTCCAACAATAGCTACTGTCTGTCCTTTTTTAATCTTCAGATTTATATCCTTCAGAACGGGTTCATTGTTATAACCATACCATACGCCCCTGAATTCGATTGAATCATTAAATTCGACAACAGACTGAGCAAAAGTCATCTCAGTTACTTTCTCCTCTGCATCAAGTATCTGATCGATACGGTCAATAGATGCCATGCCCTTCTGAATGCTGAACCAGGCTGTGGTTATATTTTTTGCCGGCTGAATGATTTGTGAGAATACTATAAGGAAAGCAATTAATTTATCAGGTGTCATATTACCTGCACTCTGAAGTGCCAGATTACCCCCGAAATACATCAGGATCATAACAACAATGGTTGCCAGAAACTCGCTGATTGGAGAAGCCAGATAAGCCTTTCGTGTTACTCTTTTAAATATTTTCGAATACCTGATGTTAGTTTTTTCAAACTGTTGCTTCATTTTCTCCTCTGCATTAAAACCCTTCACAATCCTTAATCCCGTGAGGGTCTCCTCCACCACCGATAAAAGCCTTCCTAGATTTTCCTGGGCCTCTAAGGAGGAAGATCTCAATGTTCTGCTTGCCAGACCAATAAGCCAACCGCTTACCGGAAGCAGCGCAAGAGCAAACATGGTTAACTGAAAACTGCTGATAAAAAGGTAGAGAACGAATATGATTATATACATCGGATCTCTGAAAATCATTGTAAGAGAAGCCATTACAGAAATCTCAATTTCCTGGACATCATTTGAGATCCTGGTCATTACATCACCCTTTCTGGCATCTGTAAAAAATGACAGGGAAAGTCTTAATATTTTCTGATAGAGCCGGCTTCTAAGATCACGGACCATGCTTGCCCGCATAAATGCCATGCTGTTGTTGGCAAGAAAAATAAAACCGTTTTTTAATAAACTGGCCGTAATTACAATAAAACTTACTAGAAGAAGTGTTTTTGTTTCTCCGTTCTTTTCAATAAAAAATGATAAATAATATTTTGAGTATGCACCAAGATAGTCAAAACTTAACTGGAATTCTCCCGGGTGTATAACAGTTTCAACTCTTTCAAAAAGGATCTTTAAGAAAGGTATGACCAGAGTATAGGAAACGAGAGCGAACAGTGCGCTCAAGATATTATAAAGAACATTTCTGAACGCCGACCAGCGGTAAGGTGCAAAATATTTTAGCAGTAGCCTGATGCTTTTCATTCCAAACTTATTAAAACCCGGTGAAATTGAAAGGACTTATCGCTCTAAGCTCATCTTTCAATTCGTCGCTAACATCCAGGCTATCGATAAAAATTCTTATTGATTCACTAGTGATCTTTTGATTTGTGCGTGTAAGCTGCATCAGGGTCTCATATGGTTTTGGATATCCTTCCCTTCTCAGGATTGTCTGAATTGCTTCAGCAACCACCGCCCAGTTATTTTCAAGGTCCCTGTTTATCTTGTCAATATTTATAATGAGCTTGTTGAGACCTTTAAGTAGAGAACTGAATGCAATTATTGAATGTCCCAGCGGCACACCAACATTTCTTAATACTGTCGAATCGGTGAGGTCACGTTGAAGCCGGGAAACGGGCAATTTCATAGAGAAATGCTCGAAGATTGCGTTTGCATATCCCAGGTTCCCTTCTGCGTTTTCGAAATCGATAGGATTTACTTTATGTGGCATAGCTGAAGATCCTATTTCTCCTTTTTTGATCTTTTGACCGAAATAGTCAAGAGAAATGTATGACCAGAAATCACGTGCCATGTCGATGAGAATAACATTTATTCTTCTCATATTATCAAAAAGTGCTGCCAGGTTATCGTAATGTTCGATCTGGGTAGTTGGATGCGATCTCTGCAGTCCAAGTTCCTCATTCACAAAATTATCGGCAAATGAAATCCAGTCTATCTCCGGATAAGCTACTTTATGTGCATTGAAATTTCCGGTTGCTCCTCCGAATTTTGCAGAGTAAGGAATTTGTGCAAAATATTTTAACTGTCCGTCAATCCTGGAAATAAATACCTCAATTTCCTTTCCCAACCTTGTCGGGGAAGCCGGCTGTCCATGAGTACGTGCAAGCATTGGAATATCTTTCCATTCATCAGAAAAACCTGCCAGAGTCTCCCTCAATTCAAAAAGAAGCGGGAAATATATCTCTGATAATGCGTCTTTTATTGAAAGAGGGACAGCTGTGTTATTTATATCCTGTGAAGTAAGACCAAAATGTATGAATTCACTCCACTTATCCCATCCTGATTGAAGGAATTTTTCTTTTATGAAGTATTCAACTGCTTTAACATCATGATTTGTGACCTTCTCCTTATCTTTAATATTAAGGGCATCCTCAATATTAAAATCTTCATATAATGAACGAAGAATCTTATAGTTATCTTTTCTGAAATCTGATAGTTGAGGGAAAGGTATTTCACATAGCGCAATGAAATATTCAATTTCCACCATCAGCCGGTACCTGAAAAGGCCAAATTCAGAAAAATAAAGATCAAGTTCATCAACCTTCTGCCTGTACCTGCCGTCGAGGGGAGAAATAGCTGTCAGAGTATTTAATTCCATTATTTTGATCAGTTTGTGATTCCAGTTGTTATTAGTATAGATGCAAAAGTAGTATTTTAGATGTCTTAAAAAAAGGGTATGGATAAAATCAGAATTTCAGCTGTCAAATATGCAAATACATATCCCTTTATTTATGGATTGACCGAGAGCGGATTCGATAAAAAGGTGATTCTTGAAACCGACCATCCTGCTCAGTGCGCCGAAAAACTGATAAGCGGAAAAGTCGACATAGGGCTTATTCCGGTAGCAGTTCTCCCCTTATTAAAGGAATATTATATTATAAGTGATTATTGCATAGGTGCCAACGGTAATGTAAAAACTGTTATGCTCCTCAGTAATTGTCCTTTTGATGAAATTACAACTATTTATCTTGACTACCGGTCTCGTTCGTCAGTTAATCTTACAAAAGTACTGGCTCGCAATAGCTGGCATAAAGAATACAAATGGGTAAACACTTCGGAAAATTTTGACTATGTAAATATAAAGGCAGCTGAAGCTGCAGTTCTGATTGGTGACCAGTGTTTTGAATTTGAGAAGAATTTCAAATACAGAATTGACCTGGCAATGGCATGGAAAGACTATACAGGCCTTCCGTTTGTTTTTGCCTGCTGGGTTGCAAACAAAAATCTTACCGACAGTTTTATTAAAGATTTCAACCATTCATTGTCGCTTGGAGTGAACAATATCAGCGATGTAGTAGTTAAATATGGAGAGTCAGGTACTATAAAAAACGATGATCTTGAAAAATATCTTACCGAAAATATTGATTATATATTTGACAAGAAGAAGAAAGAAGCACTGAATTTATTTCTTAAATTAATTGAAAAATTGTAATAACCAGCTAATCAATATTCTGGGTGTTATATTGAAATAATTATCACATATTCTTCGAAAATAATATCATGATTTTAGAGTTATATTCATAAATTATTAACTTTGAATGTTACCATTTCTTCAAAATATTATTCAACGATTAATCAAAATAAAAATACCATGGATAAAACAATCACCTTCAATGAACTCCGGAAGATAAAAGACCTTTTGCCCTCCGGTAGTATGAAACAGATTGCTGATAATCTGGATTTGAATGAAGAGACCGTTAGAAACTACTTCGGAGGGAGAAACTTTGAAAAAGGTCAAAGTGTTGGCATTCATTTTGAACAGGGGCCTGATGGCGGTATCGTGACATTCGACGATACAACAATACTCGACTTGGCAAAAAAAATGATTAACTATTAATCAATAATTTAAAAACCTGATCAAAAGCAAAAGATGCCTTCTTTTGCTTTTTTTCCGACATGGATTTACCACTTCTTGTTGATTCTGCAGAACGCCGGTTCAAACAAATACTGGAAGACTTTTTCATAACCTGTTATGCCCGGGAATATCTTCCATCCCATGGTATTGAACACCACCGCAGAGTGTGGAGATATTCTAAAGAACTTCTCTTTTTGCTTAAATCCGAATCTGCTGTACTCCCTTCCAGACTTATTATCTCCAGCTATATGCATGATATAGGAATGTCGGTTGAGGTTGGCATCAGACATGGCATCCACAGCCGTAACCTTTGCACTGAATTTCTTAATGTGCATCAACTGTCTAAGGCAGACTACAATGATGTGCTTGATGTAATTGAAAATCATGACAATAAAGATTACACGGAAGATCCTGACGTGAATGATCTTCTCAAAATTCTTTCTGTTGCCGATGATCTTGATGCATTTGGGTTTACCGGAATATACAGATATTCAGAGATATACCTCACCAGGTGCGTTGATAAAAATGAATTCGGGCATCTTATTATAAACAATGCAGGTAAGCGATTTGATAATTTTAACAATATTTTCGGATCATTTGATGAGCTTTTAGGCAGGGAAATTAAAAGATATGATATCCTTTTCAGATTCTTCAACGCATATAACAGGCAAGTACCGGATTATTGTTTTGGAAACGGAAAGCCAAAAGGGTATTGTGGTGTGATAGAAATAGTTACTGATGTTATGAATAATAAAATATCATTAAAGGATATTTGCAGTGATCCGGAGATATTCCCGGATGATCCGGTTATTCAATGGTTTTTTCATGGACTTTCAAAAGAACTCTCTTTTTAAAATCAGTTAACCAGATGTTCACCATGAATGCAAAAGGCTAAAGGCAAAAGTCAAAAGTAATGAAGAACTTACACAGAGGACCACGGAGAAAACACAGAGTCTCAATAGCTATCGGGACACAGAGTTAGCAGTAATAAATCCCCTCCTCGGAGGGGTTTGGGGTGGGTTTTCGGGAATATAAGGGGAAAAAATTAAAACGTATTGATAACTAAACTCAGATATGACTAATAATCAATCAAAAATTCCAGCACCTTTTGATCCGGAACTTTTCAGAAAAGAAGGTCATAACCTTGTTGAAATACTTTCGGACTATCTTTCAAAGGTACTTTCGGGAGGTGATAAGCCGGTGCTGCCCTGGAAAGAACCTGAAGAACTCGCCGAAATATTCGCTTTCAGTTCGGGGGGTGGATCAGCGGAACCACTTAATGAATATTTCAGAAGAATAATTGAACAGTCAATACACATACATCACCCCCATTACATTGGCCATCAGGTAACCTCTCCCCTTCCAGTTGCTGTTCTGGCACAGTTTTGTACTACGCTGCTTAACAATGGAGCAGCAATTTACGAGATGGGGCCTGTAAACATGGCCATGGAACGAAATGTTATAGAAAAATTCGGAAAACTGATAGGTTTCAGAACGGGCTATGACGGAATATTTACTCATGGAGGTACCGCAGGAAACCTTACGGCAATGTTAGCAGCGAGGCAGGCAAAAACTGATTACAATATTTGGGAAGAAGGAATTAAAAGCGAATCCCGGCCAGGTTATATGATGTCCGAACAATCACATTACAGCATTGGCCGAAATGTAAAAATAATGGGACTTGGCGAAAAATCTATTGTGAAAGTACCTTTTGACTCAGGTTTCAGAATGAGAACAGAGCTCCTGGAAGAATATAAAAAGAGGGCCGAAGACAAAGGAATCAAGGTAATTGCGGTTTCTGCATCATCCTGTTCTACCGCGACCGGTTCATACGATAAACTTAATAAAATAGCTGACTTCTGCGAAAAATACGATTTGTGGATGCATGTTGATGGCGCACATGGAATGGGAGTTCTATTCTCGGAGAAATATAAGAATCTTGTGCAGGGTATAGAGAGGGCTGATTCAATAGTCATCGATTTTCATAAAATGCTGCTTGTGCCAGCCCTTAACACACTGATAATGTTTAAGAACGCTGAAAAATCTTATGAAACATTTGCCCAGAAAGCATCATATCTCTTTCAAAAATCTCAGAATAACGTATGGTTTAACAGTGCAATAAGAACTATAGAATGTACCAAAAGCGCCCTGGGAATAGTTGCATATACTGCTATGAAATATTATGGGGAACATTATTACAGAGAGTATATTGACAGCAGATATGATCTTTCAGCCGTTTTAGCTTCATTAATTAAGACCGATCCTCATTTTGAACTAGCCGTACAACCCGAAAGCAATATTGTGTGCTTTAGGTATATCCGGGAAGGTCAGAGCAATTTTACGCTTAATCAGATTAATTCCGCCATCAGGGACCGTATTATCAAAGAAGGTTCTTTTTACATTGTGCAAGTTGAGTTGGGTGGAAATATATGGATTAGAGTCACTGTAATAAATCCTGTAACCTCCGAAAAAGATCTCGGCGATCTTCTTAAAAGAATCGCTGATATTGGATCAGAAATCATTAAGACGGGCAAGTAATACTGTTGTTATTTTTATCACAACTCCAGTGTTATAAGAATAACACTGAATCTTATGAAAACACCTGACTTACCTCATGCAAACCATGAGGTAAGCACCACCCACAAAACAGCTGAAACCCTCTTAAACAGGGCTTATAAATATTCTTCTGCGATATTCGCTATGGAAATTTAAACGTTGAACAACCAAGATGTTTACTAATTCTGCAATAAATCATTATGGAAAATGGGACTATTTACATATCAGCCGATGTGTATAAATACTCATGAATTTCTCGCATAATTGCCAATGAATCACAGAATTTCCAGACTTATATTTGATGAAACCCGATAAATTATTTATATGCTCGACGTTCTGTTAAACCATCGTGAAGAAGGCAATCCTTCGAAAGATGAAATTAAGGTTAGTGACCGGGCTGATAAGCCAATTAAAAGTATTCTGAAATCAATCTCATGGCGTATTGTGGGAACACTTGATACAATGATTATCAGCTATATTATAACAGGCAAGGTTACGGTAGCACTGTCAATTGGTAGTGTTGAGATCCTGACAAAGACAATTCTTTACTATTTCCACGAAAGGTTATGGGCTCATATACACAAAATTAAAATTAATCTCAAGATCAAATCTAATGGAAAGCGGTACCAGGTTAAAAGCGTTGAATAATCATTTAGCAGGAAGAACAATTGAAGATCGTTTCGAAAAATTAGTTGCTCTCTTCCCAGGAAAAATTATTTTTACAACAAGTTTTGGAATTGAAGATCAGGTAATTACAGACAAAATATTCAGCAATAACCTAAATATTAATGTTGTAACTCTTGATACCGGGAGATTATTCCCGGAAACTTATGAAGTATTTTCACAAACCATTCTTAAATACAACAAAAAGATAGATGTTTACTTTCCTGATCATGTAGCTATAGAACGGATGGTAGCGGAAAAAGGACCATTTAGCTTCTACGAATCTAAAGTGGCAAGAGATGAGTGTTGCGGAATAAGAAAAGTAGTCCCTCTAAACAGAGCGCTTGAGAGCATGGAATGCTGGATCTCCGGCATCAGGGCCAGCCAGTCGGGGAACCGAAACCGGATGGCCGAACTCGAATATGACAGTGAAAAAAATTTATTCAAGTTTCACCCGCTGTTTGATTGGTCTTTGCAAGATGTTGAATCATATCTGAAGGAGAAAGGTATCCCTTATAACCCGCTGCATGACATGGGCTACCCCAGTATCGGATGCCAGCCATGCACCAGGGCGGTTAAGCCGGGCGACGACTTTCGTTCAGGCAGATGGTGGTGGGAAAACGACGGTCCCAAAGAGTGTGGGTGCCATATTAAGACTACGAAGTGACTTAGAAACTAAGGGACAAACTATTAAGAAAACGAGTAATACTACTACATGAAAATGGGTCTCAAAAAAATAAACGATGAGCATCTCAGGGAGCTTGAGAATGAAGCAATTTTTGTAATGCGCGAGGTCGCAGCTCAGTTTGAGAAAAAGGTGCTACTATTTTCAGGTGGCAAAGATTCAATTGTTCTTGTATATCTGGCTAGGAAAGCCTTCTGGCCAGCAAAGATTCCATTCAGCCTCCTTCATATAGATACAGGTCATAATTTTGAGGAAACCTTAAAATTCCGCGATGACCTGGCTGCTGAATTCGGTGCCGAACTTATAGTGAGAAAGGTCCAGGATTCAATAGATCAGGGCCGTGTATCGGAAGAATCAGGTGTTAATGCAAGCAGAAATAAAGCTCAGACTACCACTCTGCTTGATGCCATTGAGGAAATGAAAATTGATGTGGCAATAGGCGGCGGCCGGCGTGATGAGGAGAAGGCTCGTGCAAAGGAAAGATTTTTCTCACACAGGAATGAATTCGGTCAATGGGATCCAAAAAACCAGAGACCTGAGCTTTGGAACATTTTTACAGGCAAGAAACATCCCGGTGAACATTTCAGGGTATTTCCAATCAGCAATTGGACTGAACTCGATATCTGGCAGTATATAATGAATGAAAACATAAAGCTTCCGGATTTATACTTTACACATAAGAGAAGCATTTTCAGCCGGAATGGAGTCTATCTGGCCTGGGCACCTTTCATGCAACTTAAACCCGATGAAAAAGTCTTCGAAACTGATGTTCGCTGCCGTACAATCGGTGATATCACATGTACGGGTGTAACCCTTTCAAAAGCAAATACCCTTGAGGATATTATTTCTGAGATTGCTGCCACAAGAGTTACGGAACGAGGTGGTCGGTTCGATGATAAAAGATCGGAAGCTGCTATGGAAGACAGGAAGAAAGAAGGGTATTTTTAGAGGTACAGGGCTGAGGGCATTAATGTGAAGAGCTGAGGGCGAATAAAACGAATAACGATGAACAAAGAACTTAATATAGTGCAAATAATAGAATGTTAATTAAGTGGTTAAGAATACATTATGAGTATTAACGGGGAAAAACAATATAAAAGTCTTCTCAGGTTTACAACGGCCGGAAGTGTTGATGATGGAAAAAGCACACTTATCGGACGCCTGCTCTATGACAGTAAATCCATTTTTGAAGACCAGATGGAACATATTATTCAATCCGGCAAGCGTTTAGGCAGGGAAGAACTTGATCTCTCGCTGCTTACCGATGGCCTGAGAGCTGAGAGGGAACAGGGCATTACAATAGATGTGGCATACAGGTATTTTGCCACCCCTGTCAGAAAATTCATTATAGCCGATACGCCCGGTCATATCCAGTATACCCGTAATATGGTTACCGGTGCAAGCACAGCGGATCTTGCTGTAATCCTTATTGACGCCCGGAAAGGAGTTCTTGAACAAACCATCAGGCATTCATTTATTGCTTCATTGCTTGACATCCGTCATATCATATTCTGTATCAACAAGATGGATATGATAAATTGGTCAGAAGAGGTCTTTATGAATATTAAAAGAGAATTGAATCAATTAGTAACCAAGCTTAACATCAGCGAAGCACTTTTTATTCCTATAAGTGCAAAATATGGCGACAACGTTGTTGACAGATCAGAAAATATGAAATGGTATGAAGGAAAAACATTTCTCAATCTGATAGAAACAATAGAAATTAAGAAGGATAAAAATTCAGCTTCTGTAAGGTTCCCTGTTCAGACAATTATACGTCCGCATACCGCCGAGTTTCATGATTATCGTGGTTATGCAGGTCGCGTAGCAGGCGGTATGCTTAAACCGGGAGATGATGTAATCGTAATGCCTTCACTGCTGAAATCGAGGATTAAAAGCATTGATGTTTTGGGAAAGACACTTTCTGAGTGTATCGCAGGTGATTCGGTTTCAGTATCTCTTGAACATCAGATAGATATAAGCCGTGGCGATATGCTTGTCTCCACTAATGACCTTCCGGTAATCGGACAGGATATAAACCTTATGATATGCTGGTTTAATGAACGTCCGTTAAAAGTCGGCGGAAGGTATACTATTCGAATTAATGCGAATGAAGCAAGCTGTATTGTTAAGTCAGTCAGTTACAGAATGAACATTGATACTCTTGAAAAAGATCCGGAAAATACTGCAATAAATATGAACGACATTGCAAATATCACGATAAAAACATCAAAGCCTGTTTTTTACGATAGTTACAATAAAAATAACATTACCGGGAGTATGATCTTCATCAATGAAGGAACCAATGAAACAATGGCTGCCGGAATGATAATATAGGTTTAAACCAACCTTATTTTTCAGGTTGAACATTTATGGCAGAGCAAATGTTAATTTGAAGTTCCATATATTTGATCCATGATAATTCCTGATAAAAAAGCCGTTGAAACAGTTGTTAAAACTATTTGTGGTGTGCTTTTTCCGATCGGAGACAACCTGATGTCAGCTGATATTAAAGGCTTTAATGACAAATTATCCTTACAGCTGGAGGAAGTTCTTGATTGTGAAACACAAAAAAAAGCAAAAATAGCAAAGCAGTTTCTTGATGAACTTCATTCGATTAAAAAATTATTGATTAAGGATGCGAATTTTATTCTCAATAGTGATCCTGCGGCACGCCACCTTGTTGAAGTAATTTCAATTTATCCAGGATTTTTCGCCATATTCTGTTACCGCATTGCTCATTTCCTTGCACAACTTGATCTTCCGTTGCTTCCCAGAATGATAACGGAATATGCTCATAAAAATACAGGCATTGATATACATCCAAAGGCTTCCATCGGAACTCCTTTTGCTATAGATCATGGCACAGGAATTGTTATTGGTGAAACTGCAAAAATCGGAAACAATGTAATTCTATATCAGGGAGTTACGCTCGGTGCCCTGAGTGTTGAAAAAAATAAGGCTTCAAAAAAACGACACCCAACAATCGGCGATAACGTCATTTTATATGCCAATTGCACTATACTGGGTGGTTCAACAGTAGTTGGAAGCAATAGCATCATAGGGGGTAACGTATGGCTGACTGAAAGTATTCTGCCTTATTCGATAGTATATCACAAAAGCGAAATTATAGTTAGAGATCATGCAGACTTTAAGGAGCCTGTAAACTTTATCATATGACAGAAACAGAGACCAAAAACAAGATATTATGAAAGCAAATTCAATTCTTGAAACAATTGGCAATACACCACATGTGAAGATAAACAAACTTTTTCCTTCAGGTAAAAATGTATGGATAAAGCTTGAGAAATTCAATCCTGGTGCAAGTATTAAAGACCGTATTGCATTATCGATGATAACCGATGCGGAAGAAAGAGGATTATTAAAACCCGGGGGTGTAATAATTGAGCCCACCTCAGGGAATACAGGTATCGGACTGGCTATGGTGGCAGCAGTTAAAGGATACCGGGTTATACTTGTGATGCCTGAATCAATGTCTCTTGAAAGAAGAAAGATCATGTCGGCATACGGAGCGGAAGTTGATCTTACTCCCAGGGAAAAGGGTATGAAAGGTGCAATTGAACGAGCTAATCAGCTAAAATCCGAGACTAAAGATTCATGGATCCCTATGCAATTCGACAACCCTTCAAATACTGAAATTCACAGAGTTACAACAGCTGTGGAGATCATAAGGGATTTTCCTATGGGTCTGGATTATCTTATCACCGGTGTCGGAACAGGGGGACATATAACAGCATGTGCCGAGGTACTTAAAAAAGAATGGGTAAATCTTAAAGTATTTGCTGTTGAGCCGGAATTATCTCCCGTTTTAAGCGGAGGAGCTCCATCTCCTCATCCTATTCAGGGTATTGGGGCGGGGTTCATTCCATCAATTATGAATACTGAAATTATTGATGGGATCGTAAAAGTAAGTAAGGATAATGCATATGAATATGCGAGAAGAGCAGCGAAGGAGGAAGGCCTTTTCGTTGGTATCTCAACAGGAGCAGTACTGGCCGCCGTTAACCAGATGATGCCTGAGATCCCGGATGGATCAACAACACTTACATTTAATTATGATACAGGTGAAAGATATCTGACCACAGATGGCCTATTCTGACCACCATAATTGTAATTACCGTTTTATTTTTTAAAACCCGTGAAAAGTATAATTTTGTGCGAAATTAACCCCCAGCACAATATATGCCTATAAATATTCCAAATAATTTGCCTGCGATATCCATACTGAAGAATGAAAACATTTTCATTATGGATGAGCAACGTGCTGTGCATCAGGATATAAGGCCGATGCGCATTGCTTTCTGTAATCTGATGCCGCTAAAAATTGTAACAGAGACTGACTTTATAAGAGTACTTTCAAATACTCCCCTGCAGATTGAGCTTGATTTTTTTTACATGGATAAACATGATTCAAAAAATACTTCAAAAGAGCATTTACATATTTTTTACAAGACATTTGAGCAGATTAAGCACAAGCGATATGATGGCTTAATAATTACCGGAGCACCAGTTGAAAACCTTGATTTTGAACAGGTTGACTATTGGGATGATATTTCCAGGGTGATGGAGTGGACCAAGACAAACGTGACAAGCACAATGCACATTTGCTGGGGAGCCCAGGCTGGCTTGTACCATCATTACGGGATCAAAAAATATCCTCTTTCAAAGAAGCTCTTTGGAGTATTTGAGCATAATGTTACTGACACGAAAACACCATTGTTCCGTGGCTTTGACGATACTTTTCTTACACCCCACTCCCGCTATACCGAAAACAGGATTACCGATATACAAAATCATCCGGAATTAATGCTTGCCGCATTTTCTGAAAAAGCGGGAGTACATGTTGTAGTGTCAAAAAATAACCGGCACATTTTTGTTACCGGTCATTTCGAGTATAACTCACTGACACTCAAAGATGAGTATGAACGTGACAAAGCAAAAGGGCTGGAGATTGAGGTCCCAGAGAATTATTTTCCTGAAAACAATCCGGAAATGAAGCCTGTGGTAAAATGGCGGGCAAATGCAAATCTGTTTTTTGTTAACTGGCTGAACTACTATGTTTACCAGGAGACGCCATATGATTGGTTTTAATTCATTTCCCCTGTTCACAATAAACCCTCCTAACCCTCCCCTTAAACTATAACTACCCTTTATACACATCTTTTTCAGTTAAAATATTAAAATTAAAAGGGTGTAAATCAATGAGATCCCTCGCTGTCGCTTCGGGATAAAGGGGTAATATTATTAAGTAGACTTATTTATTCTTCGAACAGAAACAGCTGTCTGTCAGCACAGTCATCAGTTTCAAGGTTCGAGATTGAAATTCCCAGAAGCCGGATTCGGACATCTTCAAGTGTAAGAGTCTTTCTGATAGAAGTAACTTCCTTATGAAGCGTATCAAAATCACGGATATAATGTTGAACCGTCTTGCTTCGTGTTAATTGTCTGAAATCAGCAAATTTAATCTTAAGTGTAATTGTTCGCCCTGATACTTCTGAGTTTTTAAGCCTTTCCATCAGTTCTTTCTCAAGTGCATATAATTCTGCAATTATCTCAAAACGAGTTGTCAGGTCTTTATCGTATGTCAGTTCTGTTCCAATGGATTTTCTTTCCTGGTCTGGTTCGACCGGTCGGTCATCAATGCCTCTTGCAATATCATGGAAAAATACACCTGCTTTGCCAAAGTTTCTGACAAGATCAACAATATCCCATTTCTTCAAATCAGCGCCTTTGTGGATACCCAGCTTATGCATCTTCATGGCAGTTACCTTTCCTATGCCGTGAAATTTTTCAACTGCCAGTTCACCGATGAATTTCTCCGCTGCTTCAGGTTTTATGACAAACAGTCCATCAGGTTTATTAATATCAGAGGCAATCTTTGCAAGGAATTTATTTACCGATATTCCGGCTGATGCTGTTAACCCTGTCTTTCTTCTGATCTCACACCTTATATTCCTCGCAATAACTGTAGCAGAACCGATTCCCTTCTTGTCAAATGTCACATCCAGAAAAGCTTCATCAAGTGAAAGTGGCTCAATGAGATCGGTATACTCTTTGAAAATCTCCATTATCTCTGATGAAACCATATGATATCGTTCAAAATTGTGCTGTACAAAAATCAAATCAGGACACAGTCGTTTTGCTGTCACTGAGGGCATAGCCGACCTGACGCCAAATTTTCGTGCTTCATAACTTGCTGCAGCCACAACACTTCTTTCACCGCTTCCGCCTACAGCAACTGGTTTGCCCCGGAGTTCAGGATTGTCTAGTTGTTCAACTGATGCAAAAAATGCATCCATGTCAATATGTATTATCTTTCTCACTTTACTAAAGCACTCTTAATGAGATGATTCTGCGAATATAAAATATTTTTCCAAAAAATATATTTGCCGGGCTATCTTATCTATACAAACTTATTTTAAAATATGATAAATCTAATGTGAAAATACTTTGATTATTGACCAACAATGACCAATATTGCAGGTTAAATCAAAACAAACATCTTGGAAGAAATTAAAGGGAGAAACAGAAGAGTGTTCGCACTTATTCTGTCGAGTCATAGGATATGGGGACAGATGTTTCTACCATATATTATTATAAATGAACCTAATAAGAAATACTATAAACTTAATGAGTGTCTTTCCCCCTACCAGTCGGAAGAAACAATCAGTAATCTTACACATGATGAGATAGAACTGGTCAGAATAATAAATGAGTACTCTGACAGAATATTATACAAGCTGTTTTCAAAAGATAAAAACGTTAAAGAATTTATTCAGAATGTAACAGCTGAGCAAATTGAAAAACGTATAAGACCATATATTGAATCGAGATTGTTCAAATGTTTCACTATTGCGAGGGACGAAGGAATACCATGTTATCTTCAGAGAACAAAACTAAAAACGCTGCATGCAGAAGATCTGCTGACACTTAGCACTGAAATTGCAAAACCTGTATTCCGCTTTGACAGAAACCCTGATTCAATTACCTATAAGCTCAAAATCAGCTCGGAAGGGAAAACAATTGAGTTGTTAAATAATCCTATTGATATTATTTGTAATAGTCCGTGCCTGGTAAGGACGGATGAAAGGATTCTGTTCATTTCAAAAATTGACGGACAGAAGCTAAAACCATTCCTTACAAAGGAATGTGTTTTGATTCCGCCGAACTCTGAGATAAAATATTTCGGTGGATTCGTACTAAATGCAGTCAATAACTTTAAAGTTGAAGGGACCGGATTTGAGATTATAGAACCGGAGTCCGAAAAAGCAGCACATCTGAGCATTGAAATAGGTTTGAAAGGATCTCCTGTCATGATTCTAAGCTACAAATACTCAGGAATTACAATTAGACCTGACGAACCATCGCTTTCTGTAACAAAATTCAGCGCCGGTCACGATAAATTTGTCTTCAGAAAATTTATACGGAACCTTCAATGGGAAAAGAAATGCAGAGATACCCTTGAAGAACTTGGTTTTTTTTCTGATAATAACATACATTTTGCTCCCCAATATGAGGGAAAAAATGCATATGAAGAACTTTATACAATGCTGGAAGCTATCAACAGGAACTATTCAGAGTTACTTGAATCGGGTTTCCTTCTGGATTCCGGAAGACTTGAGAGAAACTACAACCTGAAGCCGGTTAATATTGAAATAAGCAACAGGCTGGTAGATGACTGGTTTGATCTCAGGGCTGTAATAAAGATAGGAGAATGGCAAATTCCATTCATCCGGTTAAAGAACAATATTCTTAAAGGGATAAGAGAGTATGAACTTCCCGATAGATCAGTAGCTATACTTCCTGAATCATGGTTTGCCAAATTCCGGAATATTTTTGAGTTCGGAAAAGGAACGGATGATTCAATGAAGATCCATAAACAGCATTTCTCTTTACTTAACGAAATACTTGACGATAAGGAGTTTAAAGGTTATGAACAGTTAGAAAAGCTTCTGGTCCCGGAAAATCTGCCATCATTACCTCTGCCAACTGGTTTTAAGTGTCAGATGAGAGAATATCAGAGTGAAGGGCTTAACTGGCTTTACTGGCTTCAATCGTCGGGTCTGGGAGGTTGTCTTGCTGATGACATGGGACTGGGAAAAACGATACAGACTCTTGCACTTCTACAACATAACAACGAAGTTCATAAACCGCAGGAGCGGCCAGCAAAAAAAGATTCACTTACACTTTTTAAAGAACCTTCCAGGAATTTTACTTCGCTTATTGTTGTTCCAGCATCATTAATCTATAACTGGGAAAACGAGATCAAAAGATTTGTTCCTGATATGAAGGTTCATATTTACAAAGGCATTCAGAGAAAGAAAAACACCTCATATTTTGAATGTTTCGATATAATCATATCAAGTTATCATACTATCCGTCAGGATATTGACATAATAAGCTCATATAATTTTCACTATATAATTCTCGATGAAAGTCAGGTTATCAAGAATCCTGCTTCATTGATATACAAGAGCATGATTCAATTGAAGTCGGAATTCAAGCTGGTACTAACGGGAACTCCGATAGAAAATTCCCTTACTGATCTTTGGACACAGCTTAATTTTGTAAATCCCGGACTACTCGGGAATCTTGCTTTCTTCCGCAAGGAATATGCAAAACCAATTGAGAAAGACAAGGATGATAGTAAGGAGACAAGGTTAAAAAGTCTGATAAAACCCTTTATTCTACGTAGAACAAAAGAGATGGTTGCCAGAGACTTACCTCCAATTACAGAACAAACAGTTTTCTGTAATATGACCGAGGAGCAGGAAAAACTCTATGATGAAGAAAAATCGGCAGTAAGGAACAGCATTATGAATAATATTGAGCTGAAAGGTGTGGAAAAATCTACGATTGTTGTTCTTCAGGGACTGATGAAACTTCGACAGATATCTAATCACCCT
>JBBRVC010000017.1:0-37890 GCA_038247205.1 Bacteroidales bacterium | reverse complement strand
TGGGCTTACTTTATATTTCTACCGATATTTCATCCCTAACGGGATTGTCCCGTAGGGACAAAATATTGGTAGTAAAATAGTTAGGGAATAACCCAAAGTCCCGTTAGGGACGATATATTATTTTACCGGACAACAGTGATTAAAAAAGTCAAAAAATGCTGCAAATGTTTTAAATTGTTTGCCATTTGTTTAGCTTTGTATGAGGTGAGTTCCCTGTTATCTTAAAACAATATCTTCCACGTTTACCATAACAGCCACCACTAATAACCCAGAAAAGAAGAAATAATATGAAAGAAATTCAAATGAAAGGATCTACCAATACGAAATTTGCTATGCTTGTATCTGGCGTATTGATTGTACTGTCCTGTGCATTAAATTCATTTACAACTGATTACGGAACTGCTAACCAGGAAAAGCCAAAGCTTCCCATTGCTCAGAGGATCGGCCACCTCGACCAGTCAAAAGCCATTGAGGGTAAACTGGTTCATCAGGGAGCAGGTACATTATACATGCAGACTATCCTTGGCAGAGGCGCTATCTATGGACTGAACTTCATGCATATCGGACCACTTATGCCAAAGAGCTCTATCGGAAGTCATTTCCATAACAGCACCGATGAGATGTTCCTGATCCTTGATGCTGACTGTGAATTTACAGTTAATGGCAAAACAGCTTCTCTGAAAGGTCCGGTTGGAGTTCCATGCCGTATTGGTGATTCGCATGCTGTATATAATCCTTCCGATAAACCTGCCATGTGGGTTAACTTCCAGGTTGGAGACCCAAAAGCAGTTGGCGGACCAAGGGGCGGCGGATATAACTATACTGCAGATCCAAATGGATCTTTCGACCTGTATGATGACCGGGTGGGTGTGGCCCTTGAGAAACCTACTTTTAACAGTACACGACAGTTAACCGCTGAATCATTGAGGCCTGTGCCGAATATGAACGGTGGAAAAGAGACCGTGATGTATCGGAGAGCTCTCGGACCTTCCGTTTTTGGTTCCAACTGGGCTTTTCTTGATCATCTTTTAATTCCACCTAAGGCATCGGTAGGCAGTCACTCCCACGCCGGAGTTGAGGAAGTTTACCTTGTTATCAAAGGAACAGGGACAGTTGATGTAGATGGTGAGCAGGCAGAAATAAAATTCGGCGATGCTATTCCGGTACGTGCAAATGAAGTTCATTCATTTGAAAATAATTCAACTGAGCCGCTTGAGCTTATTATTTATGGTGTTGCCCTTGAGAAAGGGAAGCTTGATGTAACTGATGTAAAACAGTCATCAGGTTTACCAATGAAACTTCAGATGTTCTTCGAGGTAGAGCCTAAAAATTATAATGCATTTGAAAAAAACTACCGGGAAGTATATATCCCCGCTCTCAGGAAACAGGTAGGGTATCTTGGATCAAGACTTCTTCGTTTGTTCCCGGCTGAGACTGTCAAAAAAATTGGCGCTGCTGAGACAAAATTCGCCTATGAGATGGAACTTCTATTTGACACGGAGGCCAACCGGCAGATCTGGACAAAGACAAAAGAACATGACATCGCATGGCCGGCAACAATAGCCTTTACAAAAAGTTATTCATGGATTGGATATGATGTTGCCGGAATAGACAAGGTAACAGAATTCCTTCCTGATTTGAAGCAGTCGTCAAAAATGATGAAACTTCAGATGTTCTTCGAGGTCGATCCTTCAAAAGGTACAGCATTCGAGCAAGACTATCTCAATTCTTATGTACCTGCTCTCAGGAAACAAAAGGGGTATCTCGGATCAAAACTATTGCGTTTGTTTCCCGATGATGGCAACAAGAAGATTTCTGCTGCCCCGACAAAGTTCAACTACCAGATGGAACTTATATTTGACTCGGAAGCTAACCGTCAGATCTGGACAAAGACAAAAGAACATGACCAGGCATGGCCTCAGGCAATATCTTTCGTAAAAAGCTATGAATGGAAAGGTTATGATATCGCCGGTATTGACCAGGTTACAAATCCAATACAATCAATTAAATAGAATATAATAAGCTAAAATCACCAACACAATAAATCTATGAAAAGAGCATCCATGAAAAAAATTATTCCCGGCCTTTTAACGGCGTTATCACTTGTGATCCTGGTACAGTGTACCTCTAAACCTGAATGGCAGGCAAAGAATGACGAGCTTATCAAGCAGTATTCTCTTACAGGGCGTACTCTATCTGACGTCCCAAAAACAAAGATTGTTTCAAATCTTGAAGCAGGGAAAGTAACTCCCCTTAGTACCCTGACAGCTGTTGTTTTACATCCCGGTGTCAACGCACAACTATACTGGGGTCAGGGCAAACTGGCAGGTGTAGTTACACTTGAGCCTAATACAGAAATTCCTGAGGAGCTTCTCTCATCAGATCGTTTTGTATTTGTTGTGGAAGGTTCTATCGAGCAGATGATTGACGGACAGTTTGTTACAATGACATCAAGAAAACGTGAAGAACCTGATGGCACACACAGTGCAACCCCAAAGGTCGATTTCGTTTATCTTGAGAATGGCAGCAAAAATGCTGTGAAAGCAGGTCCTGCTGGTGCAAAAATATTTGAAGTCTACAGTCCGGTACGTCTTGATTACCTTGCTAAAGCGGGCGTTACAGATGTTCCATCAAAGAATGTTGATGTTAAAACACCAATGACACCGAGTGTAAGCCCTAATAAGGTTTATGACATTTATGAGCTTCAGCTGACTGAACTGGTACCCGGTGCATATTCAAGAATTATTACCGGAAAAAATGCTCAGGTAAGTTTCATCTCCATGGAACCGGGATCTGTTTTCGATCGTCATATTCATCCTGAAGAGCAGCTTATGCTGGTACTTCGCGGAGAGTGCAGCGAGATAATTCTTGATGGTGAGCAGACTATGAAAAAGGATGATGTACTTCTTCTTCCTGCAAATATGGTACATGGTGCAAACATTGGCCCGCTGGGTTGCGATGCTATTGATATATTCTGGCCTGCACGTCCTGACTATAACGAAAAAGCACTGGCAAGAAATGCTGCATTTAGTGCAATCATACCCACAGATGCCAAGGTTGAACTTGTTATCGACGGAACCAAAACCATTCCGACTTTATTCTTCACTGAAGGTCCGAAATGGATGAATGGCAAACTCTATTTCTCTAACATGTACTTTGATCAGGCATGGAACGGCGATCCAAAAAAGAGCTCAACAGTTGAGATGGATCCTGACGGAACATACAGAAACATCTCAGCCGGTAAAATGCAGACTAACGGTTTATATCCATATAAGAATGGCAACCTGCTGGTTTGCGATATGATGGGACACCGTGTAGTTGAGATGACGCCGAAGGGTGAAGTGGTAAAAGTTATTGCCAATAAATACAATGGAAAATCTCTTGACGGACCAAACGACATTATAACTGATGCAAAGGGTGGTATTTATTTCACCGACCCTCAGTTCACTGCCGATGCTGTTAAGAACCAGCCCGGACGTTGCGTTTATTATGTTTCACCTGATGGCAAGCTTACCAGAATTATCGAGCCTAATGACTTTGCAATGCCAAATGGAGTTATTTTATCTCAGGATGGCAAAACACTCTTTATTAATAATACATATGATAATGAATCATGGTATCCTGTAAACAGTGATAAAGAGAATTTTATCTGGGCTTATGATGTAAATGAGGACGGAACTGTTAAGAATCCACGTAAATTTGCAAAACTGTTCCTTACAGAAAACGTACTTGACAGACAAGGTCTATCAACCAGCGCTGATGGAATGGCAATTGACAAAGCAGGGAATATCTATGTGGCTACCTATGCAGGATTGCAGATCTTCGATGCACAGGGTGTATTTACAGGAATGGTTAATTTTCCATCATTCCCTGTTAGCGTATGCTTTGGTGATTCTGATATGAAGACACTTTACATAACCAGTTATGGATGGGTCTATAAGATCCGCACCAATATGGAAGGCTTTGTACAGGCACTATAATTAACAGTTTTACAATAATATAAAGAGGTTATCCCGAGAGGATAGCCTCTTTTTTTGTGAGTGTTCAGATAACATAAGCTATATTTGACGATTATAAAAACCTGCGTAGATTAATGGATAAGCTTTTACCAATTTATAGAATAGAGGACATTCATCCTGAATACCGTCGGACACCCATCGGGTTACTTCTGGAGTTTCATAACCTTGGCCGGCCACTTGAGGTTTTCGATACTGCTCAGCTTCTGGTCGGGATGTGCATGGATAATCGCAAACACCTTCACATGCCTGATAACTTTGCTTTTATCATCCGTTCGGGTGGATCAAACTTAAGATACAGTGAATTCAAAGTTTCATATGCCATTGCAGTAGGAAAAGTAAGCCACATTGCCCTTATCGGACATAATAATTGTGGAATGGTCAATTTAGTTTCACGCAGGGATGAGTTTATAAACGGGTTAATTTCAACAGCAGGATGGACCAAAGAAAGGGCAGAAGAGCATTTTATGCATTATGCTCCAATGTTTGAAATTAGTAACGAGACTGAGTTTATTTTAAGCGAGACAAAACGGCTCAGGCTTCGTTATCCTAAGATCATGATTGCTCCCCTTTACTACCTGGTCGAAGATAACAAGCTGTATTTTATTGAAGAAAGAGAATGATTTACAATTTGATCCATGCCTTCAGGCATTTGATTAAGATTCAAATTTCTGTGCCTTACTCAATATTTTTTCCATATCAATACCCTTGCCCAGCACGCCTTTGAAAAGGTCACCGACATTTTTGAGGCGGGCTATTGAATTCCGCAAAGTGAAGTTCTCTGTTTTAATACCTTTTTTCACCTCATCCCAATGCAGAGGCATCGAAACAGGCGCTCCCGGTTTAGGTCTGACTGAATAGGGGCTGGCAATTGTTGCACCGGGCCGGTTTTGCAGAAAATCGAGGTACATTTTGCCCCCGCGGTTTTTTATCATTCGCTCAGTACTGGTAAACTCCGGGATCCTGTTATGAACCAGCTGCACAATGAGTTTCGCGAACATCTGCGACTGATCGTAGGTATATTTAGCTGCCAGTGGTATATATATATGTATACCGGTTGACCCTGATGTTTTAGGATAGGAAGGGACATTAAGCTGGTCAAGTATCTTTTTGACTTCAAGCGCTGCCTCTATGACCTGGTCAAACGTATTCTTGTCGGGGTCAAGATCAATTATGCAAAAATCCGGATAGTCCTCCGACTGAATCCTGCTGAACCATGGATTCATTTCGATAGAGCCCAATGAAGCCATCCACAGGAGTGTTGCTTCATCGGCACCTACAAGAAATTCTTTGTGTTCACCGTCACTTGCTGTATAGGGAAATGTTTTAACCCAATCGGGTGATTTGCCTTTTACGTTTTTCTGGTAAAAACTTGTACCATGAATACCGTTAGGGAATCTGTTTAACGATTGAGGGCGGTCCTTCAGATACGGTATTATATAATCTGCAACCTGATAATAATAATTAAGCATGTCACGCTTGGTGATATTATCCTCCGGCCAGTATAATTTGCTCAGATTTGTGAATTTCAGTTCGTGCCCGTTTATCTTTTTTACCTGAGTTTCCTCGTTAGGATTTAAAAGTGTTTTCCTTTCACTAGCATCTTTTCTCTTTTTAATTAACTGTGTTTCTTTACTGCTTTGTTTTTCATCTGATTCAACTATAGCTTCAGTTTTTAATTCTTTTTCTCTTATAACCTCTTCAGCCTTTTTATCTGTTCTTATTCCTTTAAAGGACGGATGTCTGAAGACGCCATCTTTTGTTACTTCTGCATAACTTACTTCACAAATGATTTCCGGCTTCAACCATACAGCTTTAGCTTTTGGTGGATTAGGCCGGAATCTGGAGGGTTCGTTCACATTAGGTTCTGTATGAAACGGGCTTTTATTGACGATTAAAGGTTTGAATTGATCAAGCATCTCCTTTTTAAGCTTTTCAGAGAAACCTGTTCCCACTTTTCCCGCAAACTGGAGCACACCGTTTTCATATACCCCCAACAGCAGGGAACTAAAAAATTTTGCGGCCCCCTCATTTACCGTATATCCGCCAATAACAACCTCCTGTCGTTTGTGCACCTTTATTTTGAGCCAGTTTTTTGAACGGAGGTCCGGCGTATAAAGACTACTTGCCTTTTTGGCAATCATTCCCTCGAGTCCCAGTTTTCCTGCGGTTTCAAAAAATTCCTTCCCATTTCCCGTAAATGACTGGCTTATTCGTATATTATTAACATTACCGGGAAAAATTTCCTCAAGAATTGCTTGTCTTTCTGTAAGAGGAAGGTTAAAAAGACTTTTTCCATCATACCACAAAAGATCGAAAATATACATTACCAGCTCACCGTCAGCTTCGCTTCTCCAGTTTTGCAGAGCTTCAAAATCTGAGGACCCGTTTTCCTTCAGTACTATTAATTCACCATCAATAATAGCATCGAATTTCCATTCTCTGAGTGATTCAGTAATCGGGTAGTACTTTTCTGTGAAGGATTTATTGTTTCTGGATAGAAGCTGAACTGTGCCCTTGTTTATCAGTCCGATAGAGCGGTAGCCATCCCATTTGACTTCAAACACCCAATCGGGATCATCAAAAGGTTCATCCACAAGAGTTGCAAGCATCGGTTTTACACTTGTGGGCATCTTTGCATCAACAGCCTTTTCCAGAATTGCTTTTATATTTTCTGCGGATGGTTCAGGACTTTCATTTTTTTTCAGGTCTGTCTTTTTAGATTCTTGAGGTTTTTCGGCAACAACACCATAAATATTTTTACTGGTAGCCTTTACTTTTTCGATGGTTTTCCCCGACTGAACAGATTTATCTTTTAAAGTAATATCAGTTTTTGAAGCATATTTATCTTTATGCTTCATCAACAGCCATGTATTCTCTTCGTTGGCTTTTATCTTGAAAATAGCATATTCTCCCTTTAATTTTTTCCCGTGAAGGGTGATCTTAAGCGTTCCCTCATTCAGGCTTTTAAGCAGGTAATCCTCCTGTTCTTTTTTTGATTTTCCTTCAAGAGATGACGCCTCATAAGTACCTTCATCCCAGACAATTACTGTACCTGCGCCATATTCTCCCTTAGGAATTATTCCCTCAAAATCCCGGTAATCAAAAGGATGATCCTCGACCATCATAGCCAGTCGTTTTATCTCAGGATCGGTTGATGGTCCTTTGGGAACGGCCCAGCTTTTGAGCAGCCCTTCCATTTCGAGGCGAAAGTCATAGTGAAGGCGTGTGGCAGCATGCTTCTGTATTGTGAAACGAAGGACATCCTTATCCTTAGGTTCACCCGCAAAAGGTTCAGGTGTTTTAGTCCTGTCACGTTTTTGCTTAAATTTTTCGAGTGTCTTACTTTCAGGCATGGCTATTTGTATTGCGAGTCAAATTTTAACATTGGTTAATGAGATATTGTTCAATACTTTTCGTGAATTCACCTCCATTGTATAGCCTCTCTGAGTTGTATTGCATTGAAAAGGGATTCTGAGTGCATAAGCCTTTACCCCGATGCTTTCAAGTTAGCTGGTTTATAGCAAGTTATATGTCAATTCTGCAATCTTTTTTGTATCTTTATAGATTAATCAGATAGTTTATGAAAAAGATCATCATCCTTGGAGCCGGGATGGTTGGAAGGGCAATGGCAATTGATTTATCTGAAAAATATCAGATTGCTTCTGTTGACCTGAATAAAAATGCACTGAATTTTTTGTCTGGCCGATCAAATATTCAAACTTACTTACTGGATATAACTGATCATGGTTCACTCGCATCTGTCATTAAGGATTTTGACCTGGTGATTTCTGCAGTTCCGGGATTTCTTGGGTTGCAGACTATGATACAGGTGATAAATCAAAAAAAGGACCTGATTGATATCTCATTTCTTCCGGAAGATGTAAACTTCCTGGATTCTCTTGCAAAGGAAAAAAATGTAACTGTTGTCATGGATTGTGGCATCGCTCCGGGAATGCCAAATTATATAATTGGCTACCATAACGAAAGGATGAAACTGGAAGAGGTGCAATATATGGTCGGCGGCCTGCCCAAAATCAGAAAGTTTCCTTTAGTTTGACCCCAGCGCAAAGCTTTCTTCCATGAGCAGAACTACCGGCTTCACAGCTACCGGTACAGCTGATATGATAATTAATAATTTGTTTAATGAGAAAGGAGTATTTCCCCCAGAACTGGTTGGAAAGAATCCTGTATGTTTCGATTTTATTCTTAATTACCTCAATGAGAGAAATGTACAGTTTGTGGTAACCGAGCAGAATTTATGATTTATTAGTGTGATATTTTAACTCTGCTGACTTCACCGGTGGGTTTAATAAACTGAAGGATGTAAAGGCCGTGTGAATATTTGGAGAAGTCGAGTTGCTGGACAGGAGCATTAACATTGATATTATCCAATATTATACCCTTTGAATTCAGAATCGAGAGTGTACTATATTTTTCATCAATGTAATCTATTGTAAGAATCCCTGAAACAGGATTCGGGTAAATTTTTATACTCTGACTGTTAGCCAGGTTATAACGCGTTCTAGTTACTAATAAATTTTCAAAGGGGCCGAGACATGGAGGATTCTTTCTCAGCCTGTTGGTAAAATCATAAAGCAGATCAGTAAGAGAGACTCCTCTGCCTATACAAGGAGAATTGATTCTAAGATTGAAATCGCCATTTTCAGCATCAACATGCATCGGATCTGTTCCAACAGGAAGGCTGTGCCCACCGGCATTTATATTGAGAAGTTCCTTATTATATAAATTGTAATCAACTCCTGTTCCGGTTAACCCTGTCAGATTCATGATTGGTGTGTATGAGCATGAAAAAATTGAGTTCTTTATAAAAGGTTCAATATTACATGATTGCCCAAGTCGTACCCCAACATTTTCTATTCCGTACAGGTTACAATTCTTCAAAGAAAAGTCTGTTCCAGGATAATTGATTTCAAAAGCATTAAATGCATTCAGAATTATGCAGTTATTTAAGTGACAAGAAGTATTAGATGCGGCGAACCTTACTATTTCCTTATAAATGCTCGTTCCGGTATTTGCGATATGAATTGAATTCTCAGAAAGATACTTTGATCCGTAACTATTAAGTATTACAAGAGGTGAGTCATCATTATCCTCATTACCGATTATGCAATCAATGGTCTTTATGTACGAACCGTTAATATACAAAACATAATTCAGACTTGCTCCTACAGTTGAAAAGATGTCAAGATCTTTGAGAATCAAAGGGGTTGTGGAATTGGTCAATGTTTTTTCAGGCTCAATATAAATTCCGTATGTATCTTCGGATCCCGATGAGGAGATAATATGCGTTTCATTCATGCCACGTCCTTCGATAACAACGCTACCCCTACCTTGTAAGCCTGTATTTGACCAGTTGAGATTTATATTTGTTTCGTGAAAATTACCTTCCGAGACTTTGACTCTGGCTCCGGCACAAATCCTGTTTGAAGTTAGGGCATTGTTCAAGGTCCTTTTGGGAACATCAGGACTGGTGCCGGAATTTGCATCATTCCCGGGTGTATTCCAGGTTCCCACATAATAAACAGGATGAAGTATCACAGGATCCTCGTTTGACTTCCATTCCTTTGACACATTGCACTGGATTACTGAATAATGACCCGCACCTGCGATGCAATCTATATATAGTTTATTGTTATAAGTAAATACATTGTTAATATACCTCGGAAGAGTAGGATTATTCAGATCTCGCCAGTTGAGTACGCCTGAGACATACCAGTTTTCACCATCGATACTTGTATAAACCTGTGTGTTATGTTCTTTCCATGGAAAGGAGCCTACATACTCTCTTGCGGTTGTAAAAACAAATGTGTTACCTATTTTTTCTCCGAACCAGCCAATGTGCATCGGATCGAAATCGAAAATTTTGTTATTAACCCTGGTATATGATGAAAAATCCTTTGTTCCTTTCCATATACCGCTTTCTGAACCTGTCGGATTGTTCGGCAACTGGGTGTCGGCAAAGGTGTAAAAATGGTCCTCATCAAAAAGAACATCACAAACGCGATATCGTTGACGACCGTATAATACTGTAAATCCGTCCATTACAGAAATTTCTGCCAGCGTTTTGTTGTCAGGCCAATCAGCATTACCATCCCATTTTATTAAACCAGATTTATCATTATTATCTCCTGTACAAATATAGATCTCTCCGGTGTAGGGATCCTGTCTCATAGCATGAACATGACCTACCTGATTGGCGCCATTAGTATTCCACTGAGTTACTTTTGTCCAGGTATCACCATTGTCAATAGATTTCATAATGCGCACCCTGTCGTTTACAGACCCCCTGATTCTGGATCTACTTATATTATATTCTCCGAGGTAAAGTGTTCCAGCGCTTCCTCCCCCCGGAGTCTCCCGGGTAATTTCAAGAAGTCCGCGTAATATTCTTACTTCGGGATTTGATCCTTTCACACCGTTATCCTCTCCAAACGTATAAACATTGGTAAAAGTGGCTCCCCCATCAGTACTCTTAAGCAGAAAAAATCCGGAATCGTTTTTGACAAGGATAAAGAATAATCCGGGTTTGGAAGTTGGAAACATCTTGTACTCTATCCTGAATGATGGATCGAGGGAAGTAACGTTTCCTCTGGTTTCATAGCTCTGACCTGTTTCATGTTTTCTGACAACATCGGTATAATTTGCACCCACGCCGTAGAGATATCCGTTATTTGCACAGCACCACTGGCCACGGAAGGAATTAACTGTTTCCAGAACCTTTATCTGATTCGCCCGTATATCCGATCCCTGTGAGAATGTCTGACTTTCCAGGGAGAGAGCTATTATAAGAGATAAGAATCCACACAGTAAGAGAAATACTTTTTTTTTATTTTTCCCGGGAAATGGTATAAAGAATTCCATCGATAAATATTAATCTTAAATAACTGTTAACCAATTCAAAATCTAAACAAAACTTGCAAACATTTGTTTTTGGACTACCAATTATTTTCTGATTCCAGACACCTTATTCATGATGGTTGAATAACATTTGTCACTTTGTGTGATTTGTGTAAAAAAAATTACGATTTTGCGTTAAATGGATTAAAGAGAATTAATTTTTTACCCAACAATCAATAAAGATAATGGCAGTAGAACTTCATGAAAAATTTTCAACTAAAATTTGTAAATTTACAGTCAATAGAAAGAGTTTTAAGTAATAACCTTATAATCTGAAAGAAAATGAAGTCGAAAATGATTAGTAACGTTGCAATAGCTGTTATCGTTATGTCTTTTTTTAACACAGCACTCAATGCACAAGTACGTGGTGATGTGGTAAAGGTTTATAATGAAGGGGCGAAAGCAATGCAAACTGATATTCCTGCTGCTATTAAGGCCTTTGAGAATGTTATTACCCTTTCTGACCAGGTGGGGGAAACCGCCAATGATCTGAAACAAAAAGCTGTTCAGGTATTACCGGGTCTTTATGTTAAAGCTGCATCAAGTGCTGTGACCGAAAAAAAGCCGGCAGCGGAAATAGTAAAAGCATCAAAGATGGCTATTGGAGTAGCAGAAAAATACGGAAATGCAACTGGAAAAGAAAATGCACAAAAGGTTCTGGTACAGGGGTATTACACAATGGGGACTGATTTTTTTTCAAAGAAAGATTATGAAAATGCTCTGTCATCATTTGACAGTCTTTTATCAATCAACCCCGAATATCCTACTGCATTTTATAATAAAGCTTTAATATACAGAAGTCAGAATAATGCCCCGGCATTTGAGGAATCGATTGATCGGTTTATTGAAAAGATGAAAAACGGGAATGATACAATAAGAGCAAAACAGGCATCAACACTGGCCCGTGAATATTTCCGTGGGGCAGGATCTCAGGCTAATCAGTCAGAGAAAATTGATGAAGCTCTTGCTCTGCTCAATAAAGCAGCGAAATACGGTGATGATAAAGACCTCTTCTACTATTTCGCAGACGTGTACAACAAGCAGAAGAATTTTGACAGCGGAGCAGAATACGCCCAAAAAGGTTTGGATCTTGAAACCGGAAATGCTGAGGCCAAAGCGAAGTATTACTATCAGCTTGCCGTTGCTCAGGCTGGTAAAGGGGATACTGCAAATGCATGTGCTTCATTTAAAAATGCATTGTATGGACCATTCGCCGAGGCATCAAAAGCTCAGAGAACAAACCTGAAGTGCCAATAAGTCATTAGCCACTTAAGAGGGTGGTCAGTTCAAGACCAAACAAAGGGAGAGATCCAAATTTACCTTGGATTTTCCTTTTGGTTATTTCTCTCTAGATCTGTCTTAACACTCGCAAAGAGCTCTTGTGATGAATTGTCATTATTTGAAAAATTGTTTAATTTGGTTGCAATCAGTTAAAGCCCATGAAGGCTTATTATAGTGTCAGGTCAATTTACCGGTAATAGTCTGGGAAGGATTATTTATTTCATTTCCACATATTGCCATCTAGTATCAAGGCCTTGCTTCAACCAAGAGGAAGTATTGGCTTTTTGTAAACCTCATTAATAACCAGGGCTGCACAGGTGTACATTGCAGATAATCCACAAAAAATTCCTTCAATACCTGCAATTACCTTAATTGATTTTATCCCTGTAAAATCACTTATAGATAAAAGTAAAAAAAGAATTACCAATGACCCGAAGACAATCTGCAATGCCTTGTTTAATCTGAGCGTACCAATGAACATAAATGCTGTGAATATCCCCCACATCAGCAGAAACCAACCCATTGAGATTTCATCAGATCTTAAATCAGGACCAATTGATGTTTTTGGTATTAACCATATAGCAACCAGCGTAATCCAGAATGAGCCATAAGCAGTGAATGCTGTTGCACCAAATGTATTATTTTTCTTCCATTCCTGTACCCCTGCGATTATCTGCATTACTCCTCCCACAAAAATTCCCATACCCATTATCATTGAATTGAGCTCGTATAATCCGGCATTATGAAGATTCAATAATATCGTTGTCATTCCAAATCCAAGAAGACCAAGGGGAGCCGGATTTGCTGTAATGTCGTGTATTGTTAAAGTTTTTTCAGATGTCATTTTTTTCAGTTCGTTCAACAGGGATTATATTCTCAAAAGGGGGGCAAAATTAAAACTTTCTCTGACTAAAACTATTTTTTTGCTGAATTTATACTGAGGTTTAAAGTATTTTAACAGTAAGCTGATACAAATAGAATTATCAGGGCGCTCATTCAATGGTTACCGGGAATAAACCAGCCTCTGCAAGGTCGGGTTTTGCTTTCGAAACACAGCATTTCCCGGATAGTCCTAACCATCCTGAATCCCAGTCAACAATTTTAAATCCGGGAGAAAAATTCAAATCGAGAACTATTTACAGGTTTTCTGTAAAAGGCGATAACTGATTTTAAGTCCAGTGTGTCGCTAAATTTTGTCAATTAAATATGCTGGTGCGTTTCATCTTTCACTCGGGGCCTGATATGGATTATTGATCAGATAAGTTCCCTTGTAAATGTATTTGATCTCAAATGGTGGTGGAAGTTCCTGCATATATTGATCCAGAGCATGAAGGTATATTTTATCATTATGCTTTAACAATGTGTCGATACTTAACGTATCATTCCAGGTAATGATGATCTTATTCCAGATATCATAAAAATACTGATCACCATATAATTGCTTAAGTCTTTGAGAATTAGCATTTCTTGATGCATCATCGCCAATTTTCAAGGCATATAATGGAGATGTACTCTGATATGAAAATATGTTTATGCCATCAACCGGATTTTCGGTCTGGTAGAGATAAGGGATTCTTTTGCCAAGATCCATATTCAGATATATGCTTCCAAAAATTAAAGGTATTATTAAAGCAGCCTTCCAGAAAATCCGGACATTGAAAGATTGAGCTATGAGGAATATGTTCACAGCCAGGGTAGGCAGGATAGGAATAAAATAGTAGAGATAGAAATGTTTTAAAACCATTACAACATTTACGAACTGCATAAGTGTGATGCATGCCAGTATTTTAAAGATGACATCGAATTTCCGGCGGATCGTCTGAATGACAAGAAAAAGAACCGAAATTGAAATTACAGAAAAGATAACTGATTCATTCGAAATAAAAATTCTAAGATTTTGGATAAACATCTCAGGATTGATGATCCCTTCAGATCCTTCCCCGTAAATACCGGTATGGAAAAATACGCTGGCGTACCAGGCCAGGGTCAGTTTATAAAGGTGAGCGACAGGCAGGGTAAAGAAAATGTATGAGATACCGGTAAATATCAGAAATTGAAATTTATCCCGGATTTTCGGAATCAGCAGCACGGGAAGCAGGAGTAGAGGAAATGAGTTTATTTTTGTAGCCAGGCAGAAGCCTGCCATTATCCCGATAATTAGTGAGAATCTGTCAATGGTTATTTTCTTTCCATTAATTGATAAAATGCTTTCTCCGAAAGATTTATTAAAGTAAAACTTCCATAAAATGATTATAATGAAAAGCATGACACTGGCCAGCAGGATAGGTTCGGCGGCAAATGATTCAAAGGACCATATAGTAACACTCCCTGAAAATGCGGGTACAGCCTGGAATATAAAGCTATAGATCAATTCATTCGTCATTTTAAGGATGAACAAGCCTGAAAAGAAAAGTATCAGGCATATAAGAATCCCGAAAGATTTTACAACAATTTTTATATAGAGCTGGGGGTTTTTAAGTACATCATCTGTAAAGTTATCATCAGTAGTGCGGAACGCATTAGCCACCCTCATAATTACAGCAGACAATTCAACTGCAGTGGTCCCCTGAGTGTATGTTGCAACATGTCCGGGGTTAGTTGTCAGGTTTAAACCGTTAAACAGATACATGTAATTGGGGTCCTGTTCGAATTCAGTTTTATTATTATAGGCAACATTCAGGAAGAATGTCAGCGGCAAAATCAGGAGAAGTAAATACTTTATGTAAGTCACGTTGTTATTTTTATTCTAAAATTGAGTTTGTTCACATAAGTCTAAAGATCATATATTCAATGGGTTAGTTCTCTACCCCACCTGACGGGCTCCGCGGATAATCAAAGGTTTCATATAATCAAACGTTTTATTTACAATTATACAATTAATCAAACGTCTTTTTGAAATAAGTCACAAATATTCAAATGACTTTCCGGGGTTATAACGCTATGCTGATTTCCTCGTTAGGGTTGTTTAAAATAAAAAAGCTCTGCATCCTCCAGTGGCGTCCGGAAGTACCTTGGATGAGATCTAAGGATTATTCGCTTCGGTTATGATCTGTTTTGGGGTGACTTAACAAAGAAAAGGCCTTGCCATGCTGCGCTATGAGATAATGGATTATCGCTTTGCTCGTGATCCTTAGTTGTTTGAAAGAAGTACCCCTAAAAGGATTACTCGCTTTGCTCGTGATCCTTTAGGGGGTGCTTAACAAAGAAAAAGCCTTGCCACGCTGGCGCGTGGCTACGGGCTTTTTTGTTTTCATCCCTCCGCTCAGCATGCTGGCGTCGGTTTGAAAACAAAAAAGCCCTGCCGTTTCACGGCAAGGCTTTTTCTTTGTAGCGGAGGAAGGATTCGAACCTCCGACCTTTGGGTTATGAGCCCAACGAGCTACCACTGCTCCACCCCGCAATATTGGGTGCAAAGATAATATTTATTGTAACAAATACCAAGAGAAAATACAATTAATATTTATTAATTTATTAATTTTGTTATCTTATTCTGAATCACGAATGAATGCAAAATTTCCTTAATCAAAAACAAATGTTATCATGCCAAGAGTATTTATAGCAACAAACATAGAAAGAGAAGATAAAGAGGTAAAACGTGATTATCTTGACAGGCATATGCCACATGTTTTTTGCCCCGACCAGGTTAACAGAGGGGAGAAATTTGAAGTAAAAGTTAAGCTTGGTGACGAATATGCTCACCCTGATGATCATGACCACTATATCAGCGTAATCCAGCTCTGGAACCGTGAAACCCTGATGGCAGAAGCCCGATATACCGCTGGGGTGTACGGGAATAAACCTTCCCATTTTGAAATTGACTTCTATATTGTAGCACCGGAAGTTTCTATGAATCTTTCAGCTATGTCGGTATGCACAAAACATGGACTGTGGCAAAGTGAGGATAAGCCGGTTAAAGTTATTTAATTGTTGTATTCTCTTTTTTCCTGAATTACTCTATTGACTCAGCAGGATTATTATCTTTGCTGAGCCACACATTTTAAAGCAAAATGGCTAAGAACGATAAAAAGAAGGGGAACTGGCGTGACAAATTCCGGTTTTCAATCATTAATGACACTACCTTCGAAGAGGTATGGAGGGTTCGCCTTACCCATTACAACTCTTTCCTGGTAATTTCATTTATAGTGGTTTTTATTATAGGTTTTACAATATCACTTATATCCTTTACTAACCTTCGTGAGTTTATTCCCGGGTACCCTGATGTAAACATGCGGAGAAATATCCTTATGAATGCAATTCATCTTGATTCACTGGAGCATGAACTGGCTTTAAGAGATAAATATTTTGAAAATCTAAGCCTGATTGTAACAGGAAACCTTCCATCGGAGATCAGGGCTGAAATTGATACTACAAAAAGCTACAGGCATATAAATTTTAAAAATTCTCCGGAAGATTCTGTGTTACGGGCAAGGGTTGAAAAGGAAGAAAAATATAATCTTACCCTCGGACCAGTCCCTACCGAAACTGCAACAAGTCTTGCCGGAATGCATTTCTTCCCTCCCGTAAAAGGAATTATTTCAGGTAAATATGATATAAGAACAAGACATTTCGGTACAGATATTGTAACCCGTCCAAAATCTTCAGTTTCTGCAGCACTCGATGGAACTGTAATTTTTACAGGCTGGACAATGGAAACGGGATTTGTAATCGGGGTCCAGCATGCAAATAATCTTATTTCGGTTTATAAGCACAATGCCAGTCTTTTAAAAGAAACCGGCGACCTTGTGCGCGCCGGCGAGGCAATATCTGTTGTCGGAGATTCGGGTGAAATGTATACTTCCGGGCCACACCTTCATCTTGAGATCTGGTATAAGGGAAGTCCCCTCGATCCTGAGAAGCATATCATATTCTAATTTCAGGAAATATGCCAAAAAGAATTGCATTGTTGGGATCCACCGGATCCATTGGCACTCAGGCACTTGATATTATCGCCAGATTTCCGGGGGAATTCGAGGTAGAGTCTCTAACAGCATGGAATAATGTAGATCTGCTAACCTCACAGGCCCGCCGATTTTTACCTGATTCAGTCGTTATTGGAAACATTGATCATTATCTTCAGCTTAAAGAAAACCTAAAGGATACTCCTGTTAAAGTTTACGCTGGCAATGCAGCTATTGAACAGGTTGTTGCTCATTCATCAATCGACATTGTTATTGCATCGATTGTTGGTTACTCAGGATTAAAACCAACTATTGCTGCAATAAAAGCAGGCAAGAGAATAGCACTCGCGAATAAGGAAACTTTGGTTGTGGCCGGTGAACTGATCAGCAAGCTTGTACATCAACATGGGAGCAGAATCATTCCTGTTGACTCGGAACATTCTGCAATTTTCCAGTGTCTCATTGGTGAAGATGGTAATCCGGTTGAGAAGATTACATTAACAGCATCGGGTGGTCCTTTTTTTAACTTCACTGAAGAACAGCTTAAAAGAGTAAAACCTGCGGATGCACTTAAGCATCCCAACTGGTGCATGGGCAATAAAGTCACAATCGACTCAGCATCTCTTATGAATAAGGGACTGGAAGTTATTGAAGCAAAATGGCTTTTTGATCTCCTTCCCGAACAGATAGATGTAATCATTCACCCTCAGTCAATTATTCATTCACTCGTGCACTTTGCCGATGGTTCTGTAAAAGCACAGATGGGCATGCCCGATATGAGAGTACCCATTATATATGCTCTTTCTTACCCTAATCGACTTCATACAGATCTCCCCCGACTTAATTTTAATTCAAATAAATCGTTTACTTTTGCAGAACCCGATGTCAAAAAATTCAGGAACCTCTCTCTGGCTTTTGATGCTCTGAAACAGGGAGGTAATATGCCCTGTATTCTTAATGCAGCTAATGAGGTGGCAGTTAATGCATTTCTGACAGGAAGAATTGGTTTTTTGCAAATGCCTGATGTAGTCGGATATGCTATGGAAACTTGTTTCTTTTCCCGTGAAACTGATCTTGAATTACTTGAAAACACAGATAATGCTGCACGGGAAGCAGCTTTTGAATATTTAAATAAACTCTGAATAAATGATCGTACTTGTAAAAATACTGCAACTTCTGATGAGCCTCTCAATTCTTGTAATTATACACGAAATGGGCCATTTTTTATTTGCAAAACTTTTTAAAACGCGGGTAGAAAAGTTTTATCTTTTCTTCGATCCCTGGTTTTCATTATTTAAATATAAAAGAGGCGAAACTGAATATGGTGTAGGATGGCTTCCATTGGGAGGCTATGTAAAAATTTCAGGGATGATTGATGAATCAATGGACAAGGAACAGATGAAGCTACCTCCGCAGCCGCATGAATTCAGATCCAAAACCTCCTGGCAACGCTTGCTTATAATGACAGGCGGAGTAATCTTTAATTTTATTCTTGCAATGCTTATCTATATTCTTGTCCTTTTTGCCTGGGGCGAAACATACCTGCCTACTGCAAATGCCAGATACGGTATTGTGACTGACTCTACAGGCTATGCAATCGGACTGCGAAATGGCGATAAGATATTAACTATTGATAATCAACATGTTGAAAACTTCCTTCAGATAATCCCTGATATTGTTCTGAACAGCCGCAAATCGATACAGGTCGAACGAGATGGTGACAATCTTAATATCGTTATTCCTGCCAGCTTTGTCCCCGATTTGTTAAAGGGAAGAGGACAAATCGAACCCCGAAGACCGTTTGGTCCATTCGTAATATCTCAGTTTGGGAAGGAGTCGCCGGCAAAAAATGCAGGAATGAATTCCGGTGACGAAATTTTGAGTATTGATGGCAACAAATTCACATATTATGATGAATTTCAGAAATATCTTTCCGTGAAAAAAGGAGAGCCGGTTGTTCTTGATATCCAGCGTGACGGACAGTCTGTTGAATTAACTGTTACACCAACACCGCTTGGTCAGCTGGGAGTTTATGACAGCAGGGCATTTGTTGATATTTTTGAGCTCGAAACAGTAAGGTATGGATTTTTAGAATCAATCCCCGCGGGTATCTCAAAAGGCTTCAAAACAATAGGCGATTACCTGAAGCAATTTAAACTTATATTCTCCAGACATACAAAGGCTTACGAATCACTCGGTGGGTTCATTACCATCGGAAGTATTTTCCCCGGCGTATGGGACTGGCAGGTATTCTGGAATCTCACAGCATTCCTTTCAATAATTCTTGCTGTAATGAATATACTCCCTATACCGGCTCTGGATGGAGGGCATGTTATGTTTCTTCTTTATGAGGTTGTAACAGGAAGAAAACCAAGTGACAAATTTCTTGAAAATGCACAGGTTGTAGGCATGATTATTCTATTCTCACTGCTTATTTTTGCAAATGGGAACGATGTTTTGAAATTGATAAAGAAATTTTTTTAAAATATTAGCAACCTAGGATATGATTAAACTATTTATATCTTTGCACAAATTCTAATACTATAAGAGATGGGAAAGCTAGGTATGACAGAGATAATTCTAATTTTGCTTGTTGTCGTTCTTCTTTTTGGCGGTCGTAAGATTCCTGAATTAATGAAAGGTATAGGGCAGGGTATGAAGGAATTTAAGAAGGCTTCAAAATTTGACCCGGAAGCAGAAGCCAAAGAAGAGGCGAAAAAGGAAAAATTCTAAAAAACTCATATATTCAGAGTAAGAGGCTCTGTGGCCTCTTTTTTTTTGATTTCAATTCAGAGAATTGGATTTTCCAGTACTTCGTATTTTTGATTTCTACGAACGGGAGAATAGCCGGCTTCTTTTATAATTGTTTGCATCTCATTTGCGGTGAATCGGAAAGAAGCTCCTGCAGCACTCACAACATTCTCCTCTATCATTATTGACCCTAAGTCATTTGCCCCTGCATACAGGGAGAGCATTGCTATATCCTTTCCAACTGTAAGTATTGAAGCCTGAATGTTTCTGATATTATTTAGCAGAATACGGCTTATTGCAATCATCTTAATATAGTCCGGACCGGAATAACTGCTTCTTACACCCCTCTCAGCAAGCAAAGTGCCCTCATCCTGAAAGGGCCATGGAATAAAGGTGATGAATCCATCATGGTCTTTCTTTTTTTCTGACTGAAGTTCCCTTATTTTTATAAGATGATCAATACGCTCACGGACGGTTTCAACATGGCCGTACATCATTGTGGCTGAGGTAGGTAGATTGAGCTGATGAGCTGAACGCATTACACCCAGCCACTCTTCTGTAGTTGCCTTCGCAGGTGAAACTAATTTCCTGACTCTGTCAGAGAGAATCTCTGCACCCGCACCCGGCAAACTATCAAGTCCCGACTCAATAAGATAAGACAAAATTTCAAAATATGTTTTGCCCTCTTTCCTGGCGAGGTAAGCAATCTCTGGAGGACCAAGGGCATGAAGTTTAAGTGAGGGATATAATTCCTTCAGTTTTCGAAAGAGGTCACTGTAATAATCAAGACCCAGTGCGGGATTCATTCCTCCCTGAAGTAGGAGCTGATCTCCTCCTAATAAAAAAAGTTCATCAATTTTCCTTTTATATTCATCTATTGTTGTGGTAAATGCATCCGTTGACCCTTTTTTCCGGCAGAAATTACAAAAAGAACATTGAGAAAAGCAGATGTTTGTAATGTTTACATTCCGGTCGATCATCCAACCAACGTTTCTTCCCGGGTTATGAATTTGCCTGAGCCGGTTCCCTATAAACATCAAATCCTCGAGAGTCGATTTTCTGTAGAGATGAAGTGCTTCTTCCGCATTTAAAGGAGTAAGGCTTAAAGCTTTATCATAGAGCTGTTTCAATATCATAATTTCCCCAAAAAAGATGGTTGACAGGCATAATTTTCAGCCGCTGACTTTTCAGTCTTAATAACCGCAAAGGTAATGCTTTGGAATCGATACAATCAATTATTTAATTAACTTTACATCGGGTGATAATAAGATGACTCCCACATGATTGATTCTGATCAGGCGACATTTGTGTTTGAATCTTTAACAAATATCCTAAGCCGGATTACAGGGTCACTTATGACTATTGTCTTGAGCCCAACCAAATAACCTGTAACAGAATGAAAACTATATTATTAAAATTACCTAAAATATTACCCGGTCAGTCAGTAATCTGTATTCTTGGACTTGATCTTATTCCCGAACATCTCGGGCTTAACAAGGCGGAAACTGAATATGCTTTAAAAAGGCTTAAGGCAAAAGATGAGCAGGTATTTATAAATTCCTATAATAGATGCACTTACCTTGTAAAATTAAAAGACTCGGAAAGTCATAATAAAACCCGTGAACTGCTGCGCAGAGCCGGATATAATCTCAGGAATCTGATCAGGTCCAATAATCATTCAGAGCTGGTAATTACTTCAGAAAATGCTTATCATGAAGCTGTTACCGATATGGCGGAAGGACTATTACTAAGTTTTTATAAGTTTTCCAGGTATAAGACAGCAGAAGAAAAAGGGGAAAAGAAAAATTACCCGGCCAGACTCCTTCTTCATGGTGACATTGCCAATACAGAGATTGACTGGTTAATTCATCTGACAGAAGCTGTATATTTTACAAGGGACATGATTAATGAGCCGGTAAATCAACTTAATGCTACAGCTCTCTCGGAAGAAATTAAGAAAATGGGCTCTGCGGCCGGATTCAGGGTAGAGGTGCTGAATAAGGGAAAGATCGAATCGCTCAAGATGGGAGGATTGCTGGCAGTTAATAAAGGAAGTATTGATCCACCTGTTTTTTCAATTCTGGAATGGCATCCCGAAAACAGTGTTAATAAAAAACCAATTATCCTGGTGGGAAAAGGGGTGGTATATGATACCGGAGGCCTGAACCTTAAAACTGGAGAACATATGGACGGGATGAAGGGCGATATGGCAGGGGCTGCAACGGTAACTGCTGTAATTTACACAGTTGCCAAAGCGGGCATTCCTCTTCACATTATCGGCCTGATACCCTCAACTGATAATCGTCCCGGTGGAAATGCCTACACACAGGGCGACATCATAACAATGTACAATGGCCTGACCGTGGAAATTGGCAATACTGACGCAGAAGGGAGACTTATCCTGGCCGATGCGATCAGCTATGCATCGAAATATTCTCCCGAATTGATCATTGATATTGCAACACTGACTGGTTCGGCAGCTATGACGTTTGGTAATCAGGCTATTGCAATGATGACCAATGCCGACAAGAAATATATTGATCTTCTGGAAGAGAGCGGGAAAGAGGTATATGAAAGAATAGGTCAGTTACCTTTCTGGGATGAATACGGTGAATTTATAAAATCAGATATTGCAGATCTGAAAAATGTAGGCGGCCGCGAAGGAGGTGCAATTACAGCAGGAAAATTTCTTGAAAGATTCTCGGAATATCCATTAATTCATCTTGATATCGCAGGAACAAGTATGCTGAAAAAAGATGATTTCTACCGGTTGAAAGATGGAACCGGATCTGGCCTGAGATTGCTTTTGGCTTTTCTTAAGAAACTGGCAGCCAGTTATACAAAAAAAACTAAATGATCATGGAAGAAAAAGCAATAATAGCCGGGATTTCCCAGGGTGATATCAATGGCATTGGTTATGAAGTAATAATCAAATCCCTTATTGACCCGATGATTAATGATATCTGTGTTCCTGTTGTATACGGTTCTCCTAAAGTGGCAGCATATCATCGAAAAGCTCTGAATATCAATAATTTCAGTTTCAATAATATACGTGTAGCAGAAGAAGCGCACTCAAAAAAGGCAAACATGATAAATTGCCTTGACGATAATATCAGGGTTGAACTTGGAAAATCCACACCTCACGGAGGAGAGGCGGCGCTTATCTCTCTTGAGAAAGCTGTAGAGGATCTGGTGAACGGGAAAATTAATGTTCTTATCACTGCACCTATCGATAAAAATAATATACAGTCTGATACATTCAGGTTTAAAGGCCATACTGATTATCTAAAATCAGTTGCAAAGGTCGAAGAGATCCTGATGTTTATGATCTCTGAAAATATGAGGATTGGAATGGCAACTGATCATGTTCCGCTTAACAAAGTATCGGAAATGATCACGGTGGAGAAGCTCATTCATAAACTGAGACTTATGAACCAGTCGCTTATACGCGATTTTGGTATACGTAAACCCAGGATTGCTGTCTTGGGTCTTAATCCGCATGCCGGAGATAACATGCTGATCGGAAATGAGGAGGTTGATGTGATAATACCCACTATAAAACTAGCTGAAAAAGAAGGAATTATGACATTTGGGCCTTACCCTGCAGATGGATTTTTTGGCGCAGGTTCATTTGCAAAATTTGATGGAATACTGGCGATGTACCACGATCAGGGTCTTGCTCCCTTTAAAGCATTATCCTTCGATTCGGGTGTCAACTTTACTGCAGGCTTGCCATTTGTCAGAACATCACCGGTTCATGGAACAGCCTTTGATATTGCCGGAAAGGGAGAGGCTTCAGAAAATTCATTCAGGCAGGCTATCTATCTTGCCTGTGATATCTATAGAAACCGGAAAATGTATGCCGAAATTTCAAAAAATCCATTGAAGCATCAGGATATTGATATACACTATGATCGCGTAGATGAACTTCCTCCCGATGTTTATAATACAGAACATACTTTATGATTGATTACATTTCCGGGTCCATAACCCGTCGTACCCCTGCCTTCATAACTATTGAAACCGGGGGGATAGGATATTTTGTAAATATTTCTCTGAGTACTTTCACCAAACTTGAAGGTAAGAACGATTTCAAGATTCTTATTTACGAAGTGATCAGAGAAGACAGCCATACTCTTTTTGGATTTGCCGATGAGGAAGAGCGTGAGATTTTCAGACTCTTAATTTCAGTAACAGGTGTTGGAGCAAACACTGCAAGGATGATGCTTTCGTCGCTTATCCCACTTGAGATTGAAAAGGCTATTATCAGTTCCGATGTCGATATTCTGAAGAGTGTGAAAGGCATCGGTTTAAAAACAGCGCAGAGAATTATTGTTGACCTGAAAGATAAACTTGGAAAGCATGCCGGAAGTGGTGAAATATTTGCGTTTGCAGACAATACAAAAAGGGAAGAAGCGTTATCTGCTTTAGTGATGTTAGGATTTGCTAAAAACTCAGTTTCCAAAGTACTTGATAAGATAGTCAGAGAAGAAAAGAATCTGACAGTTGAAGATTTGATTAAAAAATCGCTTAAAAATTTGTAACTCGCAATAACGGCCGGATTGGGATCAGGGATATCAAATAAAAATCTTCTGATAGTAGCTTATCTTGTACTGTTCGCTTCATTAATTTTAAAATCTACCGAAGCCAGTAGCCAGGCTGCTATCAACTCCGTTGCATCAGATTCTTCACGAAAATCAATTCTAAAATTAAATGACGTTTCCGGAATTCCGTGGGAGCAAAAGAAAAACTCACCGTTATTTCTCCGGAATCCATCGAATATAAAGTCCAATGTTATTTATGACCCGGTAAAAAATGAGTACGTTTTATACCAGAAGGTAGGTGCATTTGATTACCGTACTCCCGTATTTATGACCCCTGAGGAGTATCGTAAGTTTGAATACAACAGGGCAATGCGCGAGTACTGGGAATCGAGGATCACGGGTGCAGAGACCGGTTTCAGGTCAAACCTTATACCACAGATAGAAATCGGCGGCGCTGCATTTGATAAGATCTTCGGAAGCAATACTATAAACATCATTCCCCAGGGATCTGCAGAACTGATTTTTGGTATTAATATTTCACGTACTGAAAATCCAACACTATCAGAAAAACTTCGGACTATTCCAACATTCGATTTCAAGGAAAAGATACAGATGAATGTCACAGGAACAATAGGTGATAAGATAGAGCTTGGAGTCAATTATAATACTGACGCTATGTTCGAGTTTGAAAACCGGACAAAACTTCAGTATGCCGGAAAAGAGGATGAAATTTTAAAGAAAGTTGAGGCCGGTGATGTTACTTTACCTCTAACAGGAACTTTAATTACAGGTAGTTACAGTCTTTTTGGATTGAAAACTGAAATGCAGTTCGGAAAAATGACTGTTACCACGGTGCTTTCGCAGCAGAAAGGTGAATCATCAGTTATCGAAGTAAAAGGTGGAGCCCAGCTAAGTGATTTTGAGATGTATGCCGATGAGTATGAGGCTAACAGACATTTTTTCCTTTCACAGTATTTCAGAGATACTTATGACAATGCACTAAAGAATCTACCGCTCGTCAGTTCAGGCGTAAACATTGAAAGAATTGAAGTCTGGGTAACAAATAAAACAAGCCGGTTTGAGGAGGCCAGCAACAGAAACATTGTTGCATTTATGGATCTTGCTGAAAATGGCCCGCATATATTTAATTCAATATCGGCCTTTCAGGCAACACCCGGAGTACCGGCCTCTCCTGATAACAGCACTAACCGTATGTATGAACAGCTTACAAGTACTTATGGACTTGTAAGAGATGTCGACCAGGTAACAAATGTGTTTGAGCCTCTATATCCTGATTTCCAGATAGGAAGGGATTTTGAAAAAATCGAAAATGCGAGAAAACTGAATGAGAGAGAATTTTATTTCAACAGGCAGCTTGGATATATTTCACTTAATTCAGCTCTTAACACCGATGAGGTACTTGCGGTAGCCTTCGAATACACTCTCAATGGAACTGTTTATAAAGTAGGGGAATTTTCGACCGATGGTATCAGCGCCCCGCAGTCACTGATATTAAAACTTGTTAAAGGTACCACTCTCAGTCCAAGGCTTCCTACGTGGGATTTAATGATGAAAAACGTTTACTCTCTTGGTTCGGGAAAACTTGAAAGAAAAGATTTTGAGCTGAACATTTTATACCAGGATGATAAAACCGGAAACTCGATAAATTACCTTCCCGAAGGTAAACTGGCCGACCAGATTCTGCTCCAGGTTATGGGACTTGATAACCTCAATTCTCAGTTGGACAGAGATCCTGATGGATTTTTTGATTTTATTGATGGTGTTACAGTTATGGTCGACAGGGGGAAAATCATCTTTCCGGTAATTGAACCCTTTGGCAATCATCTTCGGAGTAAGATCCTTGATGCCAGGACTGCAGATAAATATGTGTTCCAGGAGTTATATGACTCTACTCAGACTGTAGCCCGCCAGATGGCTGAGAAAAATAAATTCAAGATGACCGGGCAGTATTCATCAGAATCGGGATCGGAAATAAGGCTTAATGCTGCAAGTATACCTCAGGGCGCTGTAAAAGTAACGGCCGGCGGTGTTCCTCTTACTGAAAATACAGACTATACTGTTGATTACAATATGGGTACGGTGCGAATCATTAATGCAGCACTTATTGAATCACAGACCCCTATCCAGGTCTCCCTTGAGAGCAATCAGTTTTTTGGGTTTCAAACCAAGACCTTAGTGGGAACACATCTCGACTACAGGTTATCAAACAATTTTGACATTGGAGCTACAATTCTTCATCTTACCGAAAGACCTTATACTCAGAAGGTTAATTTTGGAGAGGAACCTATATCAAATACAATATGGGGTTTAAACACTTCCTATAAGACTGAATCCCAGATGCTCACAAACATTATTGACAAAATTCCGTTTCTTGAAACTAAAACCCCTTCAACAATTTCCCTTTTTGGTGAATTTGCGCATTTGATACCGGGCCATTCAAGGGCCATCTCAAACGCGGGAAACTCATATATCGACGATTTTGAAGCAAGTGAAATACCTCTTGATCTCAAATCATTTAATGCATGGACAATCTCCAGTATTCCGCAGGGACAGGATCTGCTTTTCCCGGAAGCGCGATTTAACAACAATCTGGTCAGCGGCTTCAACAGGGCAAAACTCGCCTGGTATGTAATCGATCCAATTTTTCTGAGGAATGGTTCTTCTACTCCTGACCATATAAAACAGCATCCGGAATTGCAGTCAAGTCACTTTGTAAGAGAGGTTTATGAAAATGAGATATTCCCGTACAGGGAGAGCCCAAGCGGTATTCCTACGAATATCACGGTGCTTAACATGGGTTATTATCCTGATGAAAAAGGAGCATATAATTACGATACCGACCCCGGTCCTTACTCAAGGGGGATGAATCAGGAAGGCAAACTGAATGAACCTCAGACAAGATGGGGAGGAATTATGAGAGAGGTTCTTACAAGTGACTTTGAAACGGCAAACGTACAGTACATAAAGTTCTGGATAATGGATCCGTTTGTTGAGGATCCTCAACACACAGGCGGTGATCTGTATATTAACCTGGGCAATATTTCTGAGGATATTCTGCGCGATTCAAGAAAGAGCTTCGAGAATGGGCTTCCCGGATCTCCTGAGCCTAAGAATATTGATACAACCTCATGGGGAAGGGTACCTACAGTCCAGGCTGTTGTTCATGCCTTCGATAATGATCCGCTGTCACGCCAGTTCCAGGATGCAGGTCTCGATGGACTGAAAGATCCTGATGAACAGAATTTTTTCAATAATTATCTGCAGAGGGCATTGTTAATCACCAATCCTGAGGCATATCAAAAAATTGTTGAAGATCCGTCAAGTGACAATTTCCACTATTTCAGAGGATCAGACTACGATAATCTGCAACTGGGCATTCTTGACAGATATAAAAAATACAATGGACAGGATGGTAACTCACCTACATCGGAAATGTCAGACGAGTCCTATCCTACAACAGGTTCGACATTACCCGACATGGAGGATATTAACCGTGATAATACACTGAGTGAAACTGAGAGCTACTACCAATATAGGATAAGTATGAGGAAGGAAGACTTCAGGATAGGCTCTAACTATATTGTTGACGAAATCGAATATACAATGACTACCGGGGATAAGTCAAAAGTTAAATGGTATCAGTTTAAAATTCCGATTACTGATTATCAGAGAGTTGTAGGTCCGATAAAAGATTTTAAATCAATCCGGTTTATGAGAATGTTCCTGAAGGATTTCAGACAGCCGATAATAATGCGTTTTGCAAGGATTGACCTGGTGAGGGCTGAATGGAGAAAGTACAACATCTCTTTTATGGAAGGAGGAGAGAGGGTTACAGTACCGGAATCAACCGACGGAACGTTTGATATCAGTTCGGTGAGTATTGAAGAAAACTCCGGAAAAGAACCCGTGAACTATGTTCTGCCTCCCGGATTTGACAGGATCACCGATCCGCAGAACCCACAGTTGAGGCAACTGAATGAACAGGCTATGGTATTAAAAGTTCAGAACCTTGAAGATGGTGATGCACGTGCAGCCTTCAGGAATGTAAATCTTGATATCAGGCAGTACCGTAAACTGCGGATGGAAGTACATGCTGAGGCTATGATTGGGCATTCTATTCAGAATGATGAACTCACTGCCTTCATAAGGATCGGATCAGATTATAAGGGCAATTTTTATGAGTATGAAATTCCGTTAAAGCTTACTCCGCCCGGCCATTACGATAATAAGGACGATGGTGAGCGGGCAATTGTATGGCCTGTGGAAAACAGTTTTGAAATTGATCTTAATCTTTTACAGGAAGCAAAGCAGGAACGTAACCGCCAGATACAAAAACCAGGGTCTTCCCTGAGTGTTACTGATGTTTTTGTTTATCAGCAGGGTAACAGAAGGATTTCTGTCTCAGGTAATCCAAATCTGAGCAATGTCAGGGTAATTATGATTGGGGTAAGAAATCCCATTAAAACAAGGAACCCTCTTGGAGATGATGGAAATCCTAAATTTGGCGAAGTATGGATAAATGAACTCAGGCTTAACGATTTCATTGAAAACGGTGGATGGGCTGCTAACGCTCACCTGCAGGCAAGACTGGCTGATCTTGGTACTGTCGATATGGTTGGACAAACAAGTACACCCGGATGGGGGAGTATTGAAAAAAAGGTCAATGAACGCAGCAAGGAGCAGATAATGAAATATGATATCTCCTCAAGTCTGGAATTGGGCAAATTTTTCCCCGAAGCCATTGGAGTGCGTCTTCCTGTTTATGTAGGTTACTCTGAAACAAGGATAAGGCCTCAATACAATCCCCTTGATCCGGATATCCCGTTAAATGACGCCCTCGAAAATGCAAGCGATAAAGAAACACGCGATTCAATCAAGTCAATATCAGACGATTTTGCAAGGAGAAAAACAATTACGGTTAGTAATGCGGGAATAACAAAACGTGGTGAAAAACCACAGGCATGGGACCTGGCAAACCTTAGTGTCAACTATACCTATAACGAAGTTTACAGAAGCAACACAAAAACAGAGATCGATCTCGAGAAGAACTACCGCGGTGGTGTAAGTTACGATTTTGAGGCTCAGCCTGCCAATATTATGCCGTTTAAAAATGTGAACTTTTTAAATTCACCATTACTACGGATTGTTAAAGATTTTAATTTTTATGCTTTTCCGAAAAGTCTTTCATTCCGCACTGATATTAACCGGTACTATAATGAGATCAAAACACGGAATATAAATAACCCGTTCCTGAAAGTTACTCCCTCATTCAGAAAAGATTTTGAATGGAGCCGGATCTACGATTTCAAATTTGATGTTACCCGCCAGCTCAAAGTTGACTTTACAGCAACAAATCTGGCACGTATCGATGAACCCTTCGGCGGAGTTGATAAGAAAAGATATGGCAACGATTATGAGATCTGGCGCGATTCCGTTATGGTCAATATAAGGAATTTCGGAAGGACCACAACATACAACCATTTCATAAATGTTACATATAACATACCTATAAACAAGCTTCCTTTACTCTCCTGGGTAAATGCCAATGCACGATACGGAGCAGATTATACCTGGCTGGCCGGACCTATTTTTCCCGACTCTTTGAATATCAATCTGGGAAACTCGATAAAAAATCATAATGAGCTCACCTTCACAGGAATGGGGAATTTCGCTACTCTTTATTCAAAGTCAAAATTCCTTAAAAAGATTGAAAATAATACCCGTCCCGATATTGCACAGAGGATGAAAACCGAAATGAAAACGGTTACCTACTCAAGGGATAATGTGAATTTCAGACCTGAAGTTGTTCGAGGAATAATTCATAATCTGAGAACCAGAGATATAAAGATAAGTGTTGTTTCAAAGAGCGGGGAGGAAGTCAAGGGGAAGATGGAGATAGTAAGTGATAACAGGATAAATTTCACGGCTGCCGAATCAGTTGACGGAGCCCGGGTAACTGTAGAAGGACGTGTACCTGTCAAAAGGAACCCTCTTATTGTTACGGGTGAATATCTTGTAAGGGCATTGATGGGTGTAAGATCGGTGAGTCTTACATATACATCAGCCCAGGGTCAGTTCCTGCCCGGTTACCTTCCCGAAACCAGATATATGGGAATGACAAGGTCGAATGATGTTATGGCTCCGGGTTGGCCATTTGTTCTGGGATATAACGACACCGGCTTTTTTGAAAAGGCTGTTAATAATGGCTGGCTTTCAACAGATACGCTGCTAAATACACCGGCTGCATATAGCAATAAGGTTGATCTTTCAGTCCGAAGTATGGTTGAACCATTTCCCGGAATGAGGATTGACGTAAGTGCCGACAGAAGATTTATTGAAGGTGTAAGCTCTTACTACATTGCTGATTATAATGGAAATTTCCCTGATTCCACCCGTAACAGGATTGTCTCGGGTAACTTCTCAATTTCAGTGATTTCGTGGGGAACAGCTTTTGAAAAAATTTCCAAGGACAATGATTATGTCTCTCCCACTTTTGAGGCTTTTATAGGAAATACGGTTATTATTTCCGAAAGAAGAGCTGCAGCAAGAAGAGAAATAGATCCAGGCTATGATCCGGATACTGACCCTTTGACAGGAGGTCCAATTGAAGGGCAATACAAAAGCGGATATGGGAGCACTTCAAGGGAAGTACTGATCCCGTCATTCATAGCTGCCTATACAAAAACAAATGCCAGGAAGGTTGGGCTCGATCCTTTCCCCTCTGCCTTGAGAATGATGCCCAACTGGCGTATAAATTTTGATGGTCTTTCAAAATTTGAATTTGTCCAGAAAACCTTCAGATCGGTTAATATTTCTCATCAGTACCGCAGTACTTACCAAGTGGGATCTTACACAACCAATCTTGCTTATCAGACTAATGGGAATGGCATTAATAACATCCGGGACATGCAGAATAATTATATTCAGCAGTATGAGATCAATGTTGTTACCCTTAATGAACAGTTCAGCCCTCTTGTAAATGTTGACTTAAATTGGAAAAACAGTCTGTCGACCAGGTTTGAATGGAGAAAATCAAGGACAGTTTCCCTGAATCTTACATCAAATCAGATTGCAGATGCCAGAATAAATGAACTTGTATTTGGTGCAGGTTATCGCTTTGATAATGTGCAGATCATCCTTAGGTCGGCCGGAGGGCAGAGAGCGTTGAAAAGCGATCTGAATATCAGACTTGACCTTTCAATCAGGGATAATAAAACCCTCGCACGAAAGATTGTAGAAGATGTAAATCAACCTGTTGTGGGACAGAAAGTATTTACTCTGGGTGCTAGTGCAGATTATATTCTTAGTGACAGGTTCAACCTGCAGGTTTTTGCCGATCATACCATGAATGATCCCTTTGTTGCAAATACCTTCCCTACATCAAACACCAACTTTGGGTTTAGTCTGAGGTTTACCCTTGTACAATAGCAGACCATATTAAATTATTCATTATTGTTTGAAATTATTTTCTATGATTCCGATTCAAAATACTGATATTAACTCAGGAAATATTTTTTAGAATAATTTATCCAAAAATTCGAAAAAAGATTAATCCAATGAAGAATTCTGTTGTGCCTGTGATCGAACAACGGTTAAGCCTGCAATCTCTTTACTTCCATCCAGTTTATAATATTACATAAGATCTGGTACCGATTTTCAAAATAAAAAAATTTTCAAAATCAGATTTTTAGGTTTAAATTTCGGAAAGGACAGGTCACTCATAATTTGTTTATCAGAAAAATGAAAAATGTCACAAATTTTTAATTAAAAATCATTTATTTTTGATTTGACTCCAGACAGAAGATATTAATCCATAAAATAATTTAATTCCATCTCAAATGAATGTTCCGGAAAATTTAATGTACACAAAAGACCATGAGTGGCTTCGCATTGAAGGAAATACTGGTTATATAGGCGTTACTGATTTTGCTCAGGGCGAATTGGGTGATATTGTGTTTATTGAGATTGAGACTGTAGGCGAAACTCTTCAGAAAGAAGAAGTATTTGGCACTATTGAAGCTGTGAAAACAGTTTCTGATATGTTTATGCCTGTCAGCGGTGAAGTTCTTGAAGTAAATCCCGCACTTGAAGAATCTCCAGATGTTGTCAATAAAGATCCTTACGGCAAAGGCTGGATGGTAAAAATCAAGATTACTGATCCTTCCGAAGTAAAAGATTTGCTGACTGCAGAAAAGTACAAAACCCTCATCTAGAAGTTGATTCACATAAAATAATAAAGAGCGCAAGTATTGTACCGGCGCTCTTTGTTATTTTAAATGTCTTGATTATAATGTCTTTTTAACTTCAAACTCCTGGTAACCCTCGATTACGTCTCCTTCTTTAATATCGTTGAAACCGTGAATATTAAGCCCGCATTCGTACCCGCCAACAACTTCTCTTACATCGTCTTTGAAGCGTTTAAGTGATCCAAGTTCTCCGGTATAGATTACAATACCGTCGCGGATTACACGGATACGGGTATTCCTGGTAATCTTACCTTCTTTAACATAGCATCCTGCAACTGTTCCGACCTTGGTAACCTTGAAGACTTCGCGAATTTCAAGTGTAGCAACAATTTCTTCTTTCAATTCAGGAACAAGCATCCCTTCCATAGCTGAACGTATCTCTTCAATTGCATTGTAAATAATTGAATAAAGACGCACATCTATTTCTTCTTTTTCAGCAAGTCTGCGTGCACTCAATGAAGGCCTTACCTGGAATCCAACAATGATTGCATTTGATGCAGCGGCAAGAAGGACATCGGATTCTGATATCTGGCCTACTGCCTTGTGTATTATATTAAGCTGAATCTCTGGTGTTGAAAGCTTAATAAGTGAATCGCTAAGCGCTTCAATTGAACCATCTACGTCGCCCTTAACGATAATATTAAGTTCCTGGAAGTTACCGATTGCAATTCTACGTCCGATTTCATCCAGTGTAATATGTTTTTGTGTACGAAGACCCTGCTCTCTCTGGAGCTGTGATCTTTTTGTTGCGATATCACGGGCTTCACGGTCGCTTTCCATGACATTGAATTTATCACCAGCCTGGGGTGCTCCGTTTAATCCGAGAATAAGAGCGGGAGTAGCCGGTCCGACTTCATCAACCTTATTTCCTCTTTCATTATACATTGCTTTAACGTGGCCGTAGCAGCTGCCTGCAAGTATGATATCACCTACTCTTAATGTTCCGGCTTTAACCAGTACAGTAGATGTGAAGCCTCTTCCTTTATCAAGGGAGGATTCAACAACTGTTCCTAGAGCAGGTTTATCGGGATTTGCCTTCAGATCAAGCATCTCAGCCTCAAGAAGGATTTTGTCCAGAAGAATACCAATGTTTAATCCTGTAATAGATGAAATTTCCTGTGACTGATATTTTCCGCCCCAGTCTTCAACCAGGTAATTCAGGTTCGCGAGAGCTTCCTTGATCTTCTCAGGATTGGCTGATGCCTTATCAATTTTATTAATAGCAAAAACTATAGGTACTCCGGCGGCAGAAGCGTGGTTGATAGCTTCTCTTGTCTGAGGCATCACCCCATCATCGGCGGCAACTACTATAATTGCAATATCTGTTACCTGGGCACCGCGGGCACGCATTGCTGTAAATGCCTCGTGACCTGGTGTATCAAGAAAAGTGATTTGTCTTCCATCGTCAAGCCGAACACCATATGCTCCGATATGCTGGGTAATCCCTCCGGCTTCACCGGCGATCACGTTTGTCCGCCTTATATAGTCAAGTAATTTTGTTTTACCGTGGTCGACATGTCCCATAACTGTAACAATTGGAGGACGGTGCTTAAGATCTTCTGCTTTATCTTCCTCTTCCCTGACTGCTTCCTGAAGCTCAGCACTTACAAATTCAACCTTGAATCCTGATTCATCAGCAAGGATAGCCATTGTTTCGGCGTCAAGACGCTGGTTGATGGATACAAACAGCCCGAGGCTCATACATGTTGATATGATCTCTGTAACAGGGATGTTCATCATTGTAGCAAGTTCATTAACAGAAACGAATTCTGTTACTTTCAGAATATTCTTATCCTTTTCCGCCCTGTCTGCTACCTCCTGATGCTTTTGACTTACAGCATCTCTTTTTTCCCTTCTGTATCTTGACCCCTTTGATTTACCTTTAGTAGTAAGTCGGGCAAGTGTCTCTTTTATCTGTTTTTGAACTTCTTCTTCATTTACCTCAGCTCTGATCGGTCTCTTCTTTACCACCTTTTTAACGCCGGGTTTTTCTTTCTTATCAACAGGGAGAACCGGTTTTACTACCGGAGTTACTTCTTTTTCTTTTGATATTCTTTTTCTTCTCTTTTTCCTTCTGAAATCGGAGCCCCCGTTAACCTTAACAGGCTGCTGGTAAGGTGTTGTCTTTCTTTTTTCCTCGGTTGGCAGATCAATTTTACCTACAACAGTAGGGCCTGAGAGTTTCTTGAAATCGGTTCTGTAAAGTTTGATAATATCTTCTTCCGGATCAACAATATCGTTAGTTATGATTTCATCCGCAGCAATTGTCTCTTCAGGCTCTGCCATAGGTTGCTCCGGGGTCTTTTCCACGGTATCCTTTACAACTTCAACAGGTTCTTTAATCACTTCTTCCTTAGGCTCAACCGGAGGCTCAATCTCTTTTTCCTTCGGTTTCTCACTTTTCTTCTCTTTCTGTGGTTCTGCTTTCTTTGAAGGGCGTGAATCCTTATGAATTGTATCGAGATCTATTTTGCCAACTATATGAAGATCAATAGGTGATTTGGTTTTTTCCTTAGGTTCTTCAATTACAGGTTTTTCCTGCTCGGCTATTTTTTCAGGTTGCTTAACAGGAATCACAGGTTTTTCTTCAAGGGTTTCCTTAGGAGGAGGAGGAGGGGGAACTACTGTCTTTTCAGGTGTTTTTGGTTTTAAAGTTTTTTCAAGATCAATTTTACCAACAAGTTTGATATCAGGTTTTTTAACCTCAGTCTTAATATCAACCGTCTTAACCCCGGAATGATCTTTTACGATTATCTCTTCATCCTTCTCAGGTTCTTCTGATTCAGATTTTTCTGAGTAATCCTCAATCGATACTGATTCTTTTTTCTTGTGAAGATCCTTCAGGATCAGCTTTTCTGATTCTTTTTTGACGCTGATATCAGTGCTGTATTCCTTAACAAGGTAAATATAAGCCTCATGCGGGAGTTTTGTGTTTGGGTTGGGATCAAGATCGAAACCTTTTTTATGCAGAAACTCCACAATAGTGGATATGCCCACGTTGAATTCACGGGCTGCTTTGCTCAATCTTGTTATCTTAATATCCTCTGTCATATTTATTCTTTGCCTTTAAATAACTTCAAAAATTGTACAGGTTTATATTTGTCCTATTCAAATTCAGCTCTAAGGATATTTACTACTTCTTTTACAGTTTCCTCCTCAAGGTCAGTCCTTTTTACAAGGTCACTTATTGAAAGGTTTAAAACGCTCCTGGCAGTATCACATCCAATAGCCTTCAACTCCTCGATTATCCAGTCTTCAATCTCATCGCCGAATTCTTCGAGATTAACATCCTCTTCGTCTTCTCCACCCGGTTCTCTGTAAACATCTATCTCATAGCCTGTAAGCTGACTTGCAAGTTTAACATTTAAACCTCCTTTGCCAATAGCCAGGGATACCTCATTTGGTTTCAGATAGATTTGTGCTCTTTTTGTCTCTTCAATAAGCTTAATGGCGGTTATTTTAGCCGGACTAAGAGCTCTCTGAATGAAAAGCTGATTATTTGATGTGAAATTAATTACATCAATATTCTCATTCCGTAATTCCCTCACTATTCCATGAATTCTTGAGCCTTTCATTCCAACACATGCACCTACGGGGTCAATTCTTTCATCATATGATTCAACAGCAACTTTTGCACGTTCCCCGGGGACCCTTACAATCTTCTTTATTGTGATTAGTCCGTCAAATATCTCAGGTACCTCAAGTTCAAATAATCTTTCAAGGAATACAGGAGATGTACGGCTTAAAATGATAAAAGGAGTATTGTTCCTCATTTCAACTTTTATAACTACAGCTCTAATTGAATCGCCCTTACGAAAATGATCAGAAGGGATCTGTTCGCTCTTTGGCAGTAATAGTTCATTGCCGTCATCATCGAGGATAAGGGTCTCTCTTTTCCAAATCTGATAAACCTCGCCGGTAACAATTTCGCCAATCCTGTCTTTATACTTTATATAGATGTTATTCTTCTCAAGATCAAGTATTCTTGCTGTAAGATTTTGTCTCAATGAAAGGATAGCACGTCTGCCGAAGTCCAGGAATTTGACTTCATCAGATACCTCTTCGCCAACCTCATAATCTTCATCTATTTTTTTGGCTTCCGAAAGCGGGATCTGAATTACCGGGTCGGTAACTTCCTTATCATCCACTACTACCCTGTTCCTCCATATTTCAAAGTCGCCCTTGTCGATATTTACTATAATATCGAAGTTGTCAGCGGATCCGAATTTTTTTGTCAGCATTCCCCTGAAAACGTCTTCCAAAACACTCATCATGGTAGGCCGATCAATATTCTTCAGCTCTTTGAATTCCGAAAAGGTGTCGATCAAATTAACATTTTCCATCGGTATAAACCTCTTTATATTACTTAATTGTTAAAACTACTCTTGTTGATTTTACCTGCTCAAAATTAAAGGATATGTCTCTTTGTTCTTTTGTTTTTCCTTTAATTTTTACTTCAGTCTCAAGCTCAAATCCCCCGGGTGTAACATTTTTTATCTTTCCGGTAAATTTTGAACCTGCAATATCTGTAACTTCAACTTGTTTACCTTCATTTTTATTGTACTGCCCAATAACAGTAAAAGGAACGTCAAGACCAGGAGATGATACCTGTAATTCAAAATCCTCTGCCTCGCGGTCGAGGTTATTTTCAATATGACGATGCAGAGATGCACACTCATCAATGGTGATTCCATTCATACTGTCGGCGAGTATTGCAATCCTGTTTGAATTACTAACTTTCACGCCAACAAGAAACAGTTGGCTGTCCTTCATGAACTCTTCAATAAGTGTCTCTATTTTACTCTTTTCTATCATATTCTGAAAACCGATAATAAAATAGGGGACTTTGGTCCCCTAGGCTCATTACCCCTCATTTCGGATGCGAAGGTAAATATTATTATTAAATCGACAAAATAATTGTCGTTATAAATGATTGTTTTGTATTTGTGATTCAGATAAGTAGGATTAATTTTGTTCACTGAAAAAACAGATAATGCGAAAAGAACCTGCTAGTCAGCAATATATTTATACTTACGAAGAGAAAGCTCTTATGAGGGAATGTATTTTATGCCCCCGGGAGTGCCGGATTAACAGATTTGAAGATGAAAAAGGCTACTGTGGCATTAGTGCCGGGATTGAGATTGCATCGGTCTGTATTCACAAAGGTGAAGAACCGCTGATAAACGGTATGGAAGGTATTTGTAATATATTT
>JBBRVC010000016.1:0-38443 GCA_038247205.1 Bacteroidales bacterium | reverse complement strand
TTACTGCATATTTCCCCTGGATTTAAATCCCAGGTAACCTCCATGGTGCCTTTTGGAATACTCCTCAGTAGAAAAACCGATTTTGTCCATCATCATTACCACCAGAGCATCTCCAATAACAGTAAATATTGTAGTCGAGGTAGTAGGAGTAAGTCCCAGCGGGCATACTTCCTTAGGAGAGCCGGTTGAGATGAAACAGTCTGCGATCTGAGCCAGTTCACTCTCCTTATTTCCGGTAATAACAATAACCGGTATGGATTTATGAAGATTTGATTTCAATTCGACCAGTTCGATTATTTCTCTGGTTTTTCCGGAGTTGGAGATGACCAGAAGTACATCATTCTGTTGAATGATACCAAGATCACCATGCTGGGCTTCGCTTGGATGAAGGAAAACTGCAGGTGTTCCTGTGGAACTGAAAGTTGTTGCAATGTTATGGGCAATTTGTCCGGCTTTTCCCATTCCGCTGGTTACCAGCTTTCCGTTCAGCTTGTGAACCCGGCTATAAATTATTTCAATAGCTTCCTCAAAACAGCCTGTCACAGGTATTCTTCTTATTGCTTCTGCTTCATCTTCAAATATTTTCCTGATCTTATCTTCCATGCCTGATTAATATAATAAAATTCAAAGGTAAAAAATAAGCATTAATTATTTGCAGCACATTATGAACAATATGCAAAGCGAGGAAACTTTATGCGTTGATGAAGCTTTTGTGACTTTATGTTTATTGAATTTGTAAAATATATTCTTATAACTTTATAAAATAGAATCAGACTTTTATTATTTTGACCGATCAGGAAATTATTAGGTTAATTCTGCAAGGAGATAAGGATAAATTCCGGTTTCTTGTGGAAAATTACCAGAAAATGGTATTTCGTACCTGTATGGGCTTTGTCCATAATAAAGACGATGCAGAAGATCTCACCCAGGATGTTTTTTTGCAGGCTTATAAATCACTAAGTAAATTTAAAGGCGATGCAGCCTTTTCTACCTGGATCTACAGGATTGCTGTAAATATCTCTCTCAACAAAGTTCGTAAGTCACCGGGCAAAATTATTCTTGATCATATAGATTCATTTCTGGGTACTGATAATGACAATAAAAAATCATTCACGGTTGCCGAGACCGAGAGTCCTGATAATATTTTAATCAGAAGCGAACACACGTCCTGGTTGAAGAAAGCTCTCGATGCCCTCCCTGAAAATCAGAGAACAGCCATTGTATTAAGTAAATATGATGACTTGTCGCAAAAGGAAATTGCCTTGATAATGAACACATCCGAGGGTGCTGTGGAAGCTCTTATTCAGAGGGCAAAGAAAAATCTCAGGGATAAGTTATCCCGGAAATAAAAAAAACTGAAGATCAGCGTAGGAAAAAATAAACTATTGTGTCTAATCATAAAAACAACCGGAATGAACTGTCAATTGTGCCATAAAGCATCAGCCTCATATCATGAGGGAAAATTATCAGATGATATGAAAAATCAGGTTGATGACCATCTTGAAATCTGTAATGGCTGCCGGGAGCAATATAATACCGAAACTCTGGCATACAGGATAATTATTGAGGAAAGAGAAACACCATTCAATCCATTCCTGTCAACAAGGATAATGGCCCAAATTGAAAATCTTGAATCAGAAAAAACCAAAACAAGTCCTTTATTGGAGAAGCTTCTGAAACCGGTTCTTATAACCGGATTTCTCTGTATCGCTCTCTTTTCAGGAGTTACAATCGGAAATTTATATAACTCAGATGGTTACAGGGAATCAATACCTGAAGAACTGGCTCTGATTAATGATGCGACTATAGAGTCTGTTGATTTACTGTTAAATGAATAACAATAGAAGAATGGAAACAAATAGTAAATACAGATGGATGATTTGGGCAATTGCATTTCTGGCCCTTATGAATATAGCGACGATACTTACGGTTGTATTTCAGCGAAACAAGTCTGATACTGTTGTCTCAAATGACCCCATAGTGATTGATTCAGAAGATTCTTCTACAAGATATAGTGGTCGTTTCTTCCGCGATCAGTTAAACCTGAATCAGGAACAAATGGACCAGTTTGTCAGGTTTAATGCCGAGTTCAGACAGCAGGCCCGTGATATTAACAGAAATTTAAACAGGCACAGAAATCAGATGTTAACAGAACTGGCTGCCGCTGACAGCGATACAGGCAAGCTGAATCTTCTGTCCGACTCAATCGGATTTTTACATTCAGATCTTAAAAAAGTGACATACAATTACTATTTAAATTTTAAAAAGATATGTACTCCTGAACAACAGGAAAATTTAGAACTGCTGTTCAGCGGAATTTTTACAAATGATCTCCGGATGGGGCAGAAAGGAAGGGGAGGTCAGTTCGGAAGACGAAATGGAAGAAACTTTAATAATCAATAACTTACATTTAATTATTTATATTATGAAAACAAAACTTTTTTTCGCAGGACTGGTAATCTTGGCTTTCACTGCAAGTGCAACTGCTCAGACTACCGGGACAGATCAAAAAACTCAAAACAGTGCACCCGCTGGCGTTGCCTGGGTGGATGCAAATAACAACGGTGTTTGTGATAATTTCGAAAACGGGACATCAAATATACAAACCGGTAAAAGAAATTACTCTAACCGTGGCCAGGGACAGGGAGCCGGAAATGGATTTGCCTGTGGCCAGGGAAGACGTAGCGCCATGGGCATGAGAAATGGCCTTGCTCAGGGACAGGGAAGAGGACAAGGCAGGGGAAGAGGCAGATTTTACGTTGATGCTGATAAAAATGGAGTTTGCGACAATTATGAAACACCAACTAAACAGTAACAATTCATATTCAGGTTGACAAATAATCGAACCTTTGTAGGTTTTGAACTGACAAAGAAGTAAAATACTCTGGAATTCAGATTTTTGGGGGACCCGGATTTTGATCCGGGTCTTTTTTTTGTAGTTAAATTTGGATTATGAGCATATGTTCATTATCTTTGTAGTGAACCATTGCTCATATAAGATGTCGCCAAGACCTTTAAAACCAAGAAAAATAAGTAATCCCCCATTAATTTCAGGATTTAAACCATATGGAAAAATTAATGGACAGAAGGCTGAAAGTATATTTATTCATTATGAAGAGTATGAGTCTTTAAGATTGTGCGATTACGAAAACCTTAATCATCTTCAGGCCTCTTCGGTTATGAAAGTTTCCAGGCCAACACTGACACGTATATATGCAAGGGCGAGACAAAAGATAGCTCAGGCCTTTGTTCTAGGGAGTCAGATAATTATTGAAGGAGGCAAAATATACTTCGATAGCGAATGGTTCTCATGTTCTTCATGCGGATGTTTTTTTAATAATCCACATAAAAAAAATGAAATTACAAATTGTCCACTATGTAAAAGCACAGCATTCACAAACTTCACGCAGGAATTTGATGAAACGGATTCCGAAACATTATGTAAATAATCGGTATACAAATGTATTAATCTCAACATAAATATGAAAGTTGCAATAACAAGTACAGGAAACACCCAGGAATCGAATTTGGATCAGCGGTTTGGCCGATGCTCATATTTTGTAATCTATGATATGATAACGAAGGGTATTGAATTTATTCCAAATCCTAATAAAGAGGTGCCGGAGGGAGCGGGACCAGCGTCAGTACAGCTGGTTGCATCGCGTAATGTAACCAGGATTATATCAGGAGAATTCGGTATTAAAATCAAGTCTCTGCTTGACAGCCTTAAAATACAAATGGTAGTACTAAAGCAGCCAGAAAAGAGTATTAAAGATATTATTGAAATGTTAAACAATTAAAATTCTGTAATCATGACAAAAATGAATGGAATGGGACCGGATGGTCATGGACCTGCTACCGGACGTAAGTTTGGGAAGTGTATAGAACATTCATCAGATGATCTGCTTTCAAAATTAGGTAAAGGGCTCGGTAAACGGAGAAAGGCAGTTGGAGAAAGTGGTAAAGGAAAACGGTTAAAAGCAAATAACAAAACTTAAAACATGTAATTATGGCAAAATTCAATCAAACGGGTCCAATGGGACAAGGTCCCATGACCGGCAGAAGAATTGGCCGTTGCACAAATTTTGGTGCAAGTGCCGGAAAAGAAGAATCCACAACTGTTAATCAGGGCGAAAATCGTCCGGAAAATTTTCAAAGAGGTGGTCGTGGATTTTTCAGAAGAGTAGGAAGGTGCAGAACAGGTAACGGGATGGGCCTGCAAAGCAGATATCGCGTGATTTGACATTACTTTAAAAAGTAACAACTATTTTTTATCATTAGTTAGAATTGCAAATGTTATCAGATTATCGCTGTTTTTTTTGTTACTCAAGAGCTATTGAAAAATTACTCGATAAAGAAAAAATCAACAATGAAGAAAAAAACTTCTTCATTAATAAGATGCTGAAATTATATTTAAGTAACAGGAATGATCTGAATAGCCCATCATTTTCCAGGGAACTGCATAATTTATTTAAAAAATTTACTCATAACTCTGATCCTTATAAGAATCAAAAAAAAGAGAGTAATGATCAGGCTATGAGTATGGTCACTGAATTTAAAAATCTGATATATAACTCAGAAAATTCATTTGATGTTGCATTGCGTCTGGTAATCGCGGGAAATGTAATTGATTTCGCTGCGAATGAAAATTTTAATCTCAAATCTACTATTGATAAAGTCCTCATTTCGGATTTTGCCATTGATCATTCAACTCAGTTAAAAAAAGCAGTGGAGAATGCGGGTACGGTGGTTTATCTGGGCGATAATGCAGGTGAAGTTGTTTTTGATAAACTGTTTATCGAGACAATCAATCATCCTGATCTTACATATGTGGTAAGAGGAGGGCCGGTTATTAATGACGCGACCCTTGAGGACGCAAGGTATGTCGGTATGACTAATTCTGTGAAAGTCATTTCAAACGGATACGATGCCCCTTCAACGGTTTTGAATAAATCAAGCAAAGAGTTCCGACATTTTTTCAATAAAGCCGATCTGATTATCTCCAAAGGCCAGGGGAACCTGGAGGGTCTATTACCTTTAAAAGATAACAGAATATTTTTTCTGCTTATGGTGAAATGCAATGTTATGGCAGATCTGCTAAATGTGCCAAAGGATAGTTTTGTGGTATTTAATTCGCAATACATGAATGCATGATAAGTTTTGGCCCCATACCATCAAGAAGACTGGGAAATAGTCTGGGAATCAATAATATAATTTCTCCGAAAATATGTACTTATGGATGTATATATTGCCAGGTCGGCAAAACCTCGAAAAAAAGTATTAAAAGGGAGGTCTATTTTCAACCTGAGATGATTTGTGAAGAAGTTAGAAAGCATCTTCAAAAATTAAGCAATCAAAATTATCCTGATTATCTGACGATTGTCTCAAATGGCGAACCTACTCTTGATATAAATTTAGGGAAGACTATAAAAAAACTAAAACACTTTAATATACCGATAGCCGTAATAACCAATGCATCCTTATTATCTGATGAAGCGGTGAGAGATGACATTTACACAGCTGACTTAATCTCGCTTAAGATGGATGCGCATGATAATACTACCTGGCAAAAAATTAATCGTCCTTCACCAGCGCTTGATTTTGAGAAGCATATTGATAGCATAATCCATTTTTCCATCGATTATAATGGTGGACTCCTTACTGAAACCATGCTGATTGATGGGATTAATGACACACTTGAAAATTTTTCAGGCCTTGGAGAAATAATTAAGAATATAAATCCGGACAAAGCATTTCTTGCAACTCCGATTCGTCCGCCTGCAGAGCGTTATGTAAAAAGTCCGGGTGAGGAAAAACTAAATGCAGCCTGGCAGATTTTCGATGCCAGAAATATAAAGACTGAGTTTCTGACAATATTCGAGGGCACGCATGCCGGATTTACCGGTAACATATATGAAGACATCCTTAACATAACCACGGTTCATCCATTAAGAGAAGATTCGCTGATGGAACTCCTTGAAAAAAACAAAGCTGATTATCAGGTTGTAGATTCCCTCATCAGGCAAAAGTTAATCAAATCTACTATGTATAATGGAAGGAAATTTTTTATGCGGGATTATCATCTGAGAATATGATGATGGGCAAGAATCCAGTGCTTCCAAATAATCAGATTCCAGCCCAAAAAAGTAAAAAAAATAAATGATGAAAAAAACAGATGTATTAGTGATTGGAGGAAGCGCAGCTGGCATGGTAGCAGCGCTTACAGGTAAAAGTTCATATCCGGAGAAGAACTTTATTTTGGTAAAAAAACAGAAGGCAATGATGGTCCCATGCGGCATACCTTATATTTTCGGCTCATTTACCAGCAGTGATCAGAATATTATGCCCGTTGATACTATGATGGAGAAAAATGGAATCACATCTATTGTGGATGAAGTAGTTTCTATCGAAAAAGAAAATAAAGTAGCTACCCTGTTAAGTGGTGAAACAATTAGTTACGACAAGCTGGTAATTGCAACAGGATCAAATCCAATCAGACCCAGAAGAATGGCTGGTGTCGATAAAGAGAATGTTTTTGTGATCCCGAAAGATAAAATTTATCTTGATGAGATGAAAAATAAGCTCGCATCCTGCAAGCGTATAGTTGTTCTTGGAGCCGGATTTATTGGCGTGGAGTTTTCAGATGAACTTTTAAAGCACGGACATGAGGTTGTACTGGTTGAAAGACTCCCGGAGATATTAAGTCTGGCTTTTGATATTGAACTTTCCGAAAGAATAAGAGAGATACTCACATTAAGAGGTGTGAAAATAATAACAGGAAACGGGATTAGTGAAATAGTTGGAGAAAAAAAAGTTGAAGGAGTAAAACTCGAAAATGGAGAGTTTTTGTCAACAGATGCTGTTATACTCTCAATAGGATACAGGCCGAATTCCGAATTAGCTTCAAAATCAGGCATATCGGTGGATGAAAGTGGATTTATAGCAGTTGATGAATATATGCGGACCCATACCAAAGACGTTTTTGCGGTTGGAGATTGTGCACAGAAGCGTGATTTTATAACACGCAGCCGTGTCTCCACAATGCTGGCATCAACAGCTTGTGCCGAAGCACGCATAGCTGGAATGAATCTATTCAGTCTAAACGTAGTGAAAACATTTAGCGGTACTATTGCTATCTACTCCACAGCAATAGGAGAAACCGGATTTGGCACTGCAGGCTTAACCGAGTTAAGAGCAAATAAAGAAGGTATTGATTCTGTAACTGGTACATTTGAAGGCATAGACCGTCATCCGGGTAGCATTCATGATTCACATAAACAACTTGTAAAACTTATTGCAGCAAGGCAATCGGGTGTAGTAATTGGTGGTGAAGTTATAGGAGGTCTCAGTGCAGGAGAACTTACAAATGTAATTGGGATGGCAATACAGAACCGAATGACTATCAATTCATTATTAACATCACAAATTGGTACTCATCCATGTCTGACCGCTTCGCCGGCCGGATACCCGTTAATAAAGGCCGCTGAAATTATTGCAGGTAAAATGAGACACAAACAATGAACACTTTTCAAACAAATCACAGAGTCACTTATTCTGATACCGATCAAATGGGGTTTATGCACCATTCCAACTATTTGAAATACTGTGAAACTGCCCGATGGGAGCTTTTCAGATGCTTTGGAATATCATATTCAGAAGTTGAAAATGAAGGAATTATTTTACCGGTTACCGGTGCTTCCTTAAAATTCATTAAACCTTTGCTTTATGATGCAAAATTTGTGATCAAAACAAGAGTTATTGCACAAAAAGGAGCCAGGATCATATTTGGTTATTTGTTTCTGAATGAAGATGGTGAGATCATAAATGAAGCAGAAGTTGTTGTTGCATGTGTCAATAAAAAAACAGGAAAAGCATGTATTCCTCCAATTAAAATGAAAAATTTATTAAACGATTTAATAATCAGCAACTGTACTCATGGAAAAAATTAAAATCGGAATAATAATTTGCGACAGGTACAAAACCTGTGCGGGAGGAAAATGCTTCCGGTCGGCAGCAAACCGTGAAGGAGCTTTTTCAGCCTATAAGAACACGGAACTTGAAGTCGCAGCTTTTACAACATGTGGTGGCTGCCCTGGCGGGAATATTGAATATTCACCTGAGGAAATGAAAAAGAATGGTATTACTCATATTCATTTTGCGACCGGATTAATTGTCGGATATCCGCCATGTCCGTACATCGACCATTTCAAAAAATTTATAAAAGAAAAATATGAAATGGAAGTAATAATCGGTACTCACCCTATTCCTCAAAAGTATTATCTGACTCATAAAAATCTGAATACCTGGAACACGAAATTTCTGTCTGAATCAATTAAACCCACCATTGCTGATGAGTTAACCCGTCTAAGTTATGATTAAGATTGCTATCGCCAGCGGGAAGGGTGGCACAGGAAAAACATTTGTTGCAACTAATATGTTTCATGCCCTTTTGCAGAAGAATATTTATTCAGCACTTATTGATTGTGACGCTGAAGCTCCCAATGCTGTAGCCTTTTTTAATGCAGAACTTGTTAAAACTGATGATGTAACACAACTCGTTCCTGTTATTGATTATGATGTCTGTACTTTTTGCAGTAAATGTCATGAATACTGTAACTTCAAGGCTATTTTTATTCTACCCCCGATGAAAATTATCCGGGTGATTGAAGATCTCTGTCATGGTTGTGGTTCCTGCAGCTACGTCTGTAAATCAGGTGCAATAACAGAAAAACCTGTTTCCTTGGGCAAAGTATCATATTATTCTCAAAATGGTCATATGAACCTCATTGAAGCAAGAATGAACCTGGGAGTAATGTCTCCGGTAACTGTTATCAAGTCAGCTTTAAAACACGCAGGAAATGATTTTGAAATTGCTATATTGGATTCACCTCCCGGAACTTCATGTCCTTTCATTCAGACAGTATCAGGATCTGATTATGTTATTCTGGTTACGGAGCCTACACCTTTTGGTCTGAGTGATTTAAAACAAAGCATTAAAACACTCAAATTGCTAAAAATACCATATGGAGTGATCATAAACCGTGCAGGATTAGGCAATAATTGCGTCATAGATTATCTGAGGCATGATAACATCCCACTTTTACTTGAAATCCAGTTTAGAAGGGAAATTGCCGAATCATACTCAAAAGGCAGGATTGCATCCGAAACAATTCCTTCACTTGGAGATGACCTGTTCACATTAGCAACAAGGATAACCAGTCATTATGGAAATAGCAATTATCAGCGGTAAAGGGGGCACGGGCAAATCGAGCATTAGTGCTGCTTTTGCTACTCTTGGTAATAAAGTAGTTCTGGCAGACTGTGATGTTGATGCTGCAAACCTGTACCTCCTGTTTAATCCCACACACGAGGAAGAAACAGTATATATTTCAGGGCACAAGGCCGTTATTAATCCTGATATCTGCACAAACTGCGGACTTTGTATATCCTTATGTCGATTTGATGCCATATATGAATTAAATAGCCATGTAATTATTTCAGCAATATCCTGCGATGGGTGCTTTCTCTGCTCACATGTGTGCCCGATAAAGGCTATAGAGATGGTTCAAAGTGATAAAAGCCGGATGTTTTCAGGATCATTCCGCAATGGGAAAATGGTATATGGCCGGCTTGCGCCGGGAGAAGAAAACAGTGGGAAGCTGGTCAATATGGTCCGGGAAAAAGCAGCCCAAATAGCAAAAACTAATAATCTGGAAAATATAGTTCTTGATGGTCCTCCCGGAATCGGCTGTCCTGTAATCTCGGCAATAACCGGCGTCGATAAAGTTATTTTGGTTACTGAACCAACTATTTCGGGGTTGCATGATATGCAACGAGCCCTGGAAATTGTAAAGAAATTCACACATGAAGCTCATGTGATCATTAATAAGTATGATCTGAACCTTGAAATGTGCCGCGAGATCATTTCCTGGTGCAATTTATGGTCAGTTGATGTTATCGGACAGCTTCCGTTTAATACTCTGATGGTTGAAGCCATGATTCAGGGAAAGAGCATTACAGAATTTAGTAATGAATCGGATATAAGTAAGGAAATAATTAAAATATGGAATAAAATATTAAATACCAGTCAGTTATGAGTCAACTATTTGAAAAAATACCCATGAAAGGGGTTAAAAACATTATTGTAGTGGTCTCGGGAATACATCACTTCTCGGTCAGATTCCTTTAATAATGGAAGTAGGATTGGCAGCAGAATCAGGCTTGAGTGTATTTACAGGTAAAACCAGACTTGTTGCGGAAGAATTTGAAAAAATTTCTGAGCTTATATACTCTAAAAATTAAAAATAATATTATTTTTACATATAGTAACACGTTTAGATTTATACGTGTTACTATATAACTCCATTAAACAGGATTTAAAGTTTATGCGTAATTGACCTGCACAATATATTTTTTATTCAATTGGTAGCAATATTTTTATATTTCGTAACACTATTTTTATATGAAAAAACTGGTTATTCTTCTAATGCTCACATTTTCACTAACATCTGCTTCCTTCGCACAGGAAATTATTCATTCAATATTACAGGATACAATAAACCTTGAGGAGGTAGTTGTAACCGGGACAACCATGAGAGTTAACAGAAAAAATGTACCTATGTCGGTCTCCGTGGTGAACAATCTTCAATTATCTGAAAGTACTGAAACAAATCTGCTGCCAATATTAAATGGTCGTGTGCCAGGTCTTTTTGTAACAGAAAGAGGTATTATGGGATTTGGCGTGGCAGGAAATGCAGCAGGTCAGATATCTATCAGGGGTATAGGAGGGAGTCCTACAACCGGCGTTCTGATGCTGATAGACGGGCATCCTCAGTTTATGGGAATTTTCGGACATCCTCTGGCGGACTCCTATGTAGCATCTGATGTTGAACGTGTTGAGGTTATAAGAGGACCCGCCTCAATACTTTATGGTTCAAATGCAATGGGTGGGGTTATAAATATAATAACCAAAAAGCAATCAAAAGATGGGTTTCATGGAAATGCTCATGTAATGTACGGATCATATAATACCCAGAAATATATGGTATCAGCCGGCTTTAAGAAAAAGAACTTTAACGTTTTTGCATCCGTTAACCACGATCAGACTGACGGTCATCGGCCAAATGCAGATTTCACTATAACAAACGGCTATATAAAAACTGGCTGGAGATTGAACGAAAACCTGACAACCAGCACTGACTTTGGCATGGCCATATTTAAAACAACAGATCCGGGACCAGATACGCTGAACTCTGTACCCGGGAACACGCTCGACATCACCAGGGGATATTGGTCATTTACCCTGGATAACAACTATTCGAAATCTTCAGGTTCTGCCAAGATATTTTACAATTTTGGAGAACACTTTATCTCGGATGGTTTTCATTCAAATGATGCTAATTATGGTTTGAATTTTTATGAAGCCGTAAAACTATTTAAGAATAATAGCCTGACATTAGGTATTGATTATCTTAATTATGGAGGACTGGCCGAAAATGAAAAGGCTATGGGCGGGGCTGGCATTGTATTTAAAGACACTTCGATATTTGATGCAGGGTTTTACGGCTTCATGCAACAATCACTTTTTGAACGGCTTACTTTAAATGCCGGGCTCAGACTTCAATATCACGAAGTATATGGTCAGGAGTTCATCCCCTCAGGAGGATTCACTTTCAAAATATCTGACCTGACAACATGGAAAGGTTCTGTGGCGAAAGGATTCAGAAGTCCCACAATACAGGAATTATACATATGGAATCATAATTCTAATTTAAATCCCGAAACAATCTTCAGTTATGAAATGGGAATGCATCACAACTCATTAAGTCAGAATCTTAAACTGGAACTGACAGGATTTATAGTTAGAGGATCCAACCTTATTATTAATGTACCAATGGAGGGATTGCAGAACGCAGGAGAAGTGTCAAACACAGGAATCGAATTTGCCGCTACTGCCAAACCTGCAAAGGATCTGGCACTTAATCTTACTTACTCCTATATTAATATGAAAAAACCGGTTTTTGCTACCCCAAAGCACCATTTATGGTTTAGCGGTAATTACACTCTTAAAAAGTTTCAGATTATGTCAAGTTTACAATTTGTAAATGGTTTGGATACTGATCCTTCAAATCTTGTAAGGTCTGAAAACTACACATTGTTAAATTCCAAAATATCATACCGGGCTACAAAATTCTCAGAACTGTTTTTAAGCGCTGAAAACCTTTTCGACATAAAATACGAGACAAATAAATACTATACTATGCCGGGAATCACAATCTTTGGTGGAATTAAAGTAAGACTTTAATATGATTAATAAACCTAATGTTCATTAAACTTTTATCTATGAAAACATTTTTTACCGGCCTTATATTCTTATTACTAACGATAAACGTATCGTCCAGTCCGCTGCATTCAAAATTATACCACGATATTATCATCGATTCTGATTGTTCGGAAAGTGATTTACGGGCAATCAGCTTATTACTTTCGCATTCGGGCTTTAATGTAAAAGCAATAATTATATCTGATGGTGCAGTTCCGGCAGAAAAGGGAATGGTAAAGATCATGAAACTTCTGAAGAGTTTTGGCATTGACACTATACCTGTCGGATATGGATTAAGTTCTGATTTACTTCTTAAAACCATTAATGCTGCAACGGAACAGCTTACAATAATAAGTTTAGGGCCACTTTCTAATATTGCAAATGCACTGAAAGACAACCAGCATTTGTATAAAACCATTGAAGAAATAATCTGGTATAATAATTCTGTTCTTCCATTAAAAGGCTTTAATTATGACTATGACCGTAAATCATCGGACTTTGTTTTAGAAACCGGAATCAGGATAGATATTGTTTCAACTATGAATAGTGAACATGCATTATTTGATAAAAATCTTGTCAGACATTGCAGGAATTCAAAATCCAGGCTGGCAAAGATTTTATACAATATCCCCGGATTAAGTTCATCGGCTGAAAAGCCCGGACAGGAAGAACTTGCTGCAATATATATGTCTAATCCTGAATTGTTTGAAATGACATGCTCAGAGGAAAGATCGAATATAAACTATAATAAAAACCAGAGTATTCAGGCAATTAAAGAAGTAATTAGTGATATGTTGAGCGGGACATATAAATGGGGCCACTCTGTTGCACTTAATGGGTTTCCGGTCAACAGGGAATTATATCTTTACGATGTGCGTCTCATAATGGATTCAGCAATATCACAATATGGTAAGGATGAATGGAAAGCATGTGTATTGACAGATGAATTTCATGGACATCTTGGTGTCTATTCAATTGTAGGAGCAAAGATGGGAATTCTGGCCAGGGAATACTTTAATGTTGAAACAGACCAGCTTGAGGTTGAAACATTTGCAGGATTCACTCCCCCTTTCAGCTGTATGAATGATGGTTTGCAGGTAAGCACCGGTGCAACATTGGGACAGGGGACAATTCACCTGGCCAAAGACACCATTTTAAAGCCACAGGCAATTTTTAAATATAATGGAAAATCTATCCTGATTAAACTTAAACCGGCCTATGTAAAGCAGCTTGTGGCAGTAATTGAAAAAGGAGTTAGTAATTATGGGCTTGCTGATGAGCGTTATTGGACACTTGTCAGACAGACATCCCTGCGATTCTGGCTTGAGTGGAACAGAAATGAAATATTTGAGCTGTCAGTTATATAAGAAAATAGAATAGCATTCATCCCTTGCTTATATCTCTGAAAAAGCTTATCTTTGATAATTATTAGATAGGAATATTTCTTATTAAATAACTATTAATGAATAAAGAGAGGATAATTTCAGCGTTAAAAGACTGTGGACTAAAAATAACACCACAAAGGATAGCTGTATATGAGGCAGTTATAAGTCTGAATAATCATCCTACGGCTGAAAATGTCATCGATTACATTAAAATCAATCAGCCTAATATTGCTACCGGGACAGTTTATAAAACATTGGACACACTTGTAAATTGCGGTATTATTAACAAGGTTAAAACCGACATCGACATAATGAGGTATGACGCCATCATTGAGAGACATCATCATTTATTTTGTGCTGAATCAGACCGGATTGAAGATTTGTTTGATGAGGATCTTGATAAAATGCTCGACAATTATCTGAAAAGTAAAAATATTCCTGATTTCAAAGTAAAAGATGTTAAACTTCAGATAATAGGTCAATTCAATGACACTGCAAAAGTAAAAAACAAAAAGTACGAGTAAAGCCAATAGTAAGATAACCAGATTATTATACAGTCATATCAGATTAATATTTATTTAATAAATTTTAATATGGGACAAAAAGGAAGAGAAATTGTTAAAATGGATGTTGATGAATTAATTAACATTCTAAACAGAGCTTTGGCCGACGAATGGCTTGCATATTATCAGTACTGGATCGGTGCAAAAGTAGTTAAGGGACCGATGAAAGATGCTGTAATTGCCGAACTAACACTTCATGCAACAGAGGAACTCAGTCATGCTGAACTATTGGGAGCTCGCATTATTCAGCTTGGAGGTACACCTGTGCTTACTCCAGAAGATTGGCTCAAAATATCTAACTGCGGTTATGAAAAGCCGGAAGATGCATACGTTGTAGAAATACTTAATCAGAATATTAAGGGTGAACAGTGTGCTATAAAAGTTTATAGTGAACTTCTTGATATTACCAGAGTCGCTGATCCTGTTACTTACAACATGGTGCTGACAATTTTGTCCCAGGAAGTCGAGCATGAAGAAGACTTGTCCTCCTTAAGAGAGGATCTGGAATTAATGCTCCAGAGAAGGCAGTAGAACATTATAATTACCCCAAATAAACAATTTAAATCAATAATTAATATGGAAGACACACACGTAGTACCGATGCCACGCATTGGAGATAAAGCACCTGAATTTAAGGCGGTTACCACCCAAGGACCAATTAATTTCCCAAATGACTATATCGGAAACTGGGTGATTCTTTTCAGCCATCCCGCTGATTTCACGCCGGTTTGCACTTCAGAATTCATGACTTTAGCAAACATGGAAAAGCGCTTCGAGGAAGCAGGTTGTAAGCTTGTAGGACTTTCTGTTGACGGGCTTTATAGTCATATTGCCTGGCTCAGGACTATCAAAGAAAAAATCGAATACAAAGGGATGAAAAATATTGAGGTTAACTTTCCGCTGATTGAAGATATCTCGATGGATGTTGCCAGAAAGTATGGAATGCTTCAGCCGGGCGAAAGTACTACAAAAGCTGTGAGAGCTGTATTTTATATTGACCCGTTAGGCACAATCAGGGCTGTAGTGTACTATCCTCTTAGCATGGGACGTAACTTCGAGGAACTTTACAGGGCTCTTATTGCCATGAAGACAGCTGATGCATTTTCAATCGCAACTCCGGCCGACTGGCAACCCGGCGATGATGTAATTGTGCCCCCCGCAGGTTCATGCGGTGTTGCAAAAGAACGCATGGAAAACAAAGATGAGCTCAAATGTTACGACTGGTTTTTCTGTACAAAAAAACTCGATAAGGACAAAATAAACAAAGCTGTGCTTAAAAAATAATTGATAATCCGGATGATTAAGAGGTGGCTTTTGAACCACCTTTTTTTCGCTTTAACAATTTTTATATTTTTCAAGAGAAATATAAAGTTATATTTGGCATGATTAAAATATTCAAGTAATCATGTTGAATCGAATAGGTATTAATATTTCAAAGTATTTCTTTCTTGTAATCTTTCTGCTATTCTTTGCAAATAATACATTCTTTAAACATGTTCATGTCGTCGATGGAATAACAGTTGTCCATTCACACCCATTTAAATCAGATAAAGCCGGACTTCCGATCCACACACATTCTTCAAATATATTTATCTTAATTCATTACCTGGCAGACTTTACGACACTCACAATCTTTCTCTTTTCAATTCAAACTGTTTTCAGGCCAATATTAGAGTTTGTTTATAGTTCTGCTATAAGTTTTTGTTTTATCAGGGTATTAAAAACTTCAAATCCGCTCAGGGGACCCCCAGAAGTGTCTTAGCAACCAGATCTTTCCTTTTATTATTTGTAATCTGCCATCTTTAGAATTAGAGACATGCAGGTCACGTCCAATTTTCAGTAAAATATTTTCCTATGAATAAATTTATACTATTGTGCATTCTGTCATTGCCTTTCTCCTGTAAAAACAATGTTGATAAACAGTCTATTTCAAACTATACGCTTGATGGCGATACAATTATCGTAAATGATAATTCCCCTCTTTTCAGCAAGCTTAAGGTTGAAACCATTACTGCCGAGCCATATAAAATTAACCTTTCAATTTCAGGTGTTGTGAAAGCAATTCCAAATAATTATGCTGAAGTGGCTTCTCCGTTTGCTGGTCGGATAACGAAATCATTCGTCAGGCTGGGTCAATATGTTGACATTGATTCACCCATTTTCGAAATTAGTTCGCCTTCTTATTTCGAAGCCGGGAAAATGTATTATCAATCCAAACAAGAGCTGCAGCTGGCTGAAAAAAATCTGAGAAGACAAAAGGATCTTTTCAGCAATGGCGTGGGTACTCAAAAAGACATGGAAGAAGCTGAATTAGCCTACGAGTTGTCAAGAAGGGATCTGGAAAATGCAATAGCCAGCTTGAAGGTATACCACGTTAATCCTGATGAACTTGTCTTAGGTCAGCCGTTGATAGTTAGATCGCCTATTAAGGGGGAAGTGGTTGAAAACAACATAGTTATAGGTCAGTATATGAAAGAGGATGCTGAGCCTGTTGCAATAGTGGCAGAACTAAGTGAAGTATGGGTTATCGGTCAACTGAAGGAGAAATATATAAATTCAGTCCGCAGGTCTGACGAGGTTGAAATACGATTGACAGGAATGCCGGAAGTACCTATTCATGGAAAGGTTTTCCATATAGGGGAGATGCTTGATGAGACAACCAGATCGGTACAGATTTACATTTTATGTAAAAATCATGAAAGAATAATGAAACCAGGCATGTATGTTACTACACAATACTGTGAAAATGAAAATGATGCCATTTTAGTACCGGCAAACTCCATATACCAATTGGAAAATGGCAATTTCGTTTTTCTGCATAAAGGCGGTAATAAGTTTCTAAGGCAGGTGGTAGAGGTAGCCGGAACAGATAACGACCGGGTTATAATTAAAACCGGATTGGTTACTAACGATGAAATCGTAGTTGATGGAGGAAGTCTAATGCTGGATATAAAAACCCGTTTATGAGATCAGTTATAAAAATAGTTCTCGAACGATGGAGAATAATATTAGTCCTGTTTATTATTATCGGATTCTTTGGTTATACATCATGGAAACAGCTGTCAATTGAAGCATATCCGGATATAGCCGATGTTACAGTACAGGTTATAACACAGGTTCCCGGTCTGGCTGCTGAGGAGATTGAGCAACAGATAACTATCCCTCTTGAAAGAGATTTAAACGGGCTACCAGGTTTAAATACAATGCGCAGCAAAAACACATTTGGATTATCAGCTATTATATTGGTGTTTAATGATGGTGTTGAGGATTACTGGGCTCGTCAACGTGTACAGGAGCGACTTTCAGAAGTTGAGCTGCCATATGGAGCGATGCCGGGGTTGAATCCATTAACATCGCCTACGGGTGAAATATTCCGTTATATAATTGAGAGTGATAACCATGACATCAGAGAGCTTACGGAACTTAATAAGTGGGTAATTATCCCGCGCATTAAACAAGTTACAGGGGTGGCGGATGTTAGTAATTTTGGAGGCATTACAACTCAGTTTCAAATTGAAATTGATCCTCTTAAGCTCGAACAATATAATCTTTCACTTTCCGACGTAACCGATAAAATTGAGAGAAATAATTCAAATGCAGGCGGCAGCCTGCTTGACCGGGGAGACCTGAGTTATGTTATCCGGGGAATTGGCCTGGTCAGAGATCTGAGCGATCTTGGTGAAATAGTCGTTAGTGCAGAAAGCGGGATCCCAATATTTGTCAAAGATCTTGGAACACTTAAGTACGGCAATCTTGAAAGAAAAGGTGTTATAGGATTTACCGATCACAACCGTGACTACTCGGAGAGTGTTGAAGGAATAGTTCAATTATTGCGGCATCAGAATCCATCTGAGGTTCTTGCAGGTGTCCATTCCGCTGTTGATGAACTGAACGGTGAAATTCTTCCTGAAGGAGTAACTATTCATCCTTTTATGGACAGAACTGACCTGGTGAATACTACACTCGACACTGTATCACATACACTTGCCTTTGGAGTATTGCTTGTAATACTGGTACTTATTGTATTCCTCGGAAGCTGGAGAGGCGCCTTAATTGTATCTATTACAGTACCGCTTTCTCTTCTTATTGCATTCATTCTGATGCATGTAACCAAAATTCCTGCAAACCTGCTCTCTCTTGGAGCTATTGATTTCGGAATAATAGTTGAAGGATCAATTGTAATGCTTGAAACAATTCTTAAGAAACGAGAAGATCATCCTCACCTTGAGCTTGAAGAAGCATCAATTATAGACCGGGTACTTGAAGTTGCCAAACCGGTATTCTTTTCCTCCCTGATAATCATCACGGCATACATGCCTTTGTTTGCATTTGAGAGAATAGAAAAAAAGCTGTTCACACCCATGGCCTTTACAGTAGGTTATGCATTACTGGGTGCAATGGTTGTAGCTCTCTTTTTGATTCCGGGACTAGCATATGTCATTTATAAGAAACCACAGAAAACCTATCATAATAAATGGCTTACAAGTCTAACCTCAGTCTATAGCCGCCATATTAAATGGATAATCAATAAGCCAAAATCAGTATTTGCGCCTCTGTTACTGATTCTGGTTTTATCAGTTGTTTTATCAATAACCGTAGGTAAAGAGTTTCTTCCCCAACTGGATGAAGGATCGATCTGGCTGCAGGTTCAGTTGCCTCCCGGCCTTTCATTGGAAAAATCCAAGACAATGAGCGATACCTTGCGGAAACGAATGATAAAATATAATGAAGTTACTTATGTCATGGTGCAAACAGGCCGTGATGATGAAGGTGCTGAATCTTTTTCAACTTCACACCTTGAATGTTCTATCGGATTAAGGCCATATGATGAATGGGAGAGAGGAAAAACAAAAAATGACCTTATAGAACAGATGGCAAAAGAACTCGAGACTATGCCGGGCTATACTGTCGGTTTTTCTCAGCCTATAATTGATATGGTTATGGACCAGATAGCGGGAACACATAGTGATCTTGCCGTAAAGGTGTACGGGGAAGACTTACAGGAAAGCAGAAAAATTGCTGAGGAGATCCTGAAAGTTCTTCAGACCATTGAAGGAGCAAAGGATCTTGCTATAGATCAGGAACCTCCATTCCCACAGTTACAGATACATGCCGATAGGGAAAAGATAGCTCAGTACGGCTTGAATGTCTCTGATGTTTCTGAATTAATAGAGGTGGCAATAGGAGGTAAAGCTATTTCACAGATATTTATAGGAAACAAAGTCTTTGATGTTATCTGCCGGTTTAATGAAGAAAGCCGGAACACCCCGGAAAAAATTGGAAATCTGATGCTTACATCTGCTTCTGGAGCCAAAATTCCTCTTTCACAGGTAACTACCATAACTACTACCACAGGTGCAAGTACTATTACGCGTGAAATGAACAAACGGTACCTTACATTGCGAATTAACCTCAGGGGAGTCGATCTTACCGCGTTTCTGAACCAGGCACAAACGGAAATCCAAAGCAAGGTTAAGTATGATCATACAAAGAATCTTGTGAGATGGAGCGGACAGTTTGAAAATCAAAACAGGGCATATTCACGACTTGCCATGATCATTCCACTAGCTCTTTCAATAATGTTTTTGCTGCTTTTTGCTGCATTTAACAAGTTTAACCAGGCGGCATTATTAATGTCTATCGTTCCACTTGCATTTTTCGGGGGGATGCTTGCACTGAATGTAACAGGCATGACATTGAATGTATCCTCTGCTGTTGGATTTATAGCCCTCTTCGGAGTCTCAATTCAGAATGGAGTAATTATGATATCGCATATGAATGCGCTAAGGAAAGGTGGAATGGACCTGAAAGAAGCGGTTCTGTCAGGAGCAAAGCACAGATTCAGGCCTATAGTTATGATCTCAATGGTTGCAGTTGTGGGATTACTTCCTGCTTCACTCTCGACAGGTATCGGATCTGACGTCCAGCGGCCTCTTGCCACCGTTATTGTCTATGGTCTCTTTTTTGCTACCATAATAACACTTTACATCTTACCGGCCCTTTATTACTTAATGGAAAAAAAATGGAGCAATCATGAATAGACGATTTATAATAATTATCATAAGTATCTTATGGCTTCAATGTACAATAGTTAACTCACAGATAGATACAGTCTTTCAAAAACAAGATATTTCATTTACGGAATATCTAAAAATGGTTAGTTCTCAAAACCTTGAATATGCAGCTGAAAAGTTCAATGTAAACATTTCAGAGGCTGCAATTGAGGTGGCAAAGATAATCCCTGATCCTCATATTTCCCTTGACTATAGCGAGGATAGAGAGGGAGGATCGAGGACAGGGTATGGATATTCTTCAGAACTGGGAATGACTGTTGAAATTGGGAAGCGCAAAGCAAGGGTTAATCTCGCTCAGAGTGAAGCTGAACTTTCGAAATTAATACTTGCCGATTATTTCCGCAATCTTCAGGCTGAAGCAACTCTTATTTACCTTCAGGCGCTTAAGCAAAAACAATTATTTAAAGTTGGTGCCAGTTCCTATAAAACGATGAAACAATTATCTAAAGCCGATAGTATCCGGTTCAGCCTTGGAAGCATTATGCAGATTGACGCAATTCAGACAAAGCTTGAAGCAGGAATCTTATTTAATGACCTCATTCTGGCTGTTACCGAATGGAAAAATTCACTTTCAGAAATAACTCTGATGACAGGGTTATCAGCATCGGAAAACCTGTTAAATCCTGTAAGTCATCTTCATGACACCAAGCGTTTGTTTTCACTTGAAGATTTAATTACTTCTGCTCAGAATAACAGGGCAGATCTGATGGCTGCGATCCTGGAAAAGGAGGTTTCTCAAAAGTCACTTCTACTTGCGAGAAGAGATAGAAACGCAGATATAGATCTGTGGATTGGTGCCTCAAAAGGATATCTTCTTAATACTCCTTCTCCGTCTGTTAACGGACTCACAAGCGGTATTGCAATTCCGTTAAAATTCTCCAACTTTTCAAGGGGAGAAATCAAAATGGCTCAGGCGCGTATCAGCCAGAGTGAGGAAGCATATAAACTGGTTGAGGCACAAATTAAAACCGAAATTTTACAGGCATGGAATCTTTACTATGTGTACTGCAACCAGGTGGAAAACTTTGACAGCGGGTTACTTGAAATGGCATCTGATGTTATTAAGGGCAAAATTTACAGTTATCAGAGAGGAATGACATCCTTGCTGGAAGTACTTAATGCCCAAAGGACTTATAATGATATCCAGACAGCATATTATGATGCTAGGTTTAATCGTGCTGCAGCATTGGTCAACCTTGAAAAGTCAGCGGGAATCTGGGATATAAGTTTCTAGAAAGTCTTTTCATTAACAAAGTCAGCTTATATTTGTTAAATTCTGGTATTTAATTGATAATATATGAGTGAGTTTGACAGCAAAGCAGCGGATTGGGACATGAATCCCATGCACTGGGAAAGGTCGGTGGCTATCGCGAATGAAATAAAAATGATGATTCCTTTAACAAGGGAAATGACTGCTCTTGAATACGGAGCAGGGACCGGGATAACGAGTTTCCTTCTTAAAGACCACCTGAAAGAGATCACTATGATGGATAATTCCACACAGATGATTAATGTGATTCTCGAAAAAATCAGTGAAACTAAATCAGATAATCTTAAAGCTCTGTTTTTTGATCTTGAGTCATCAGATTATACTTTGGAGAAATTTGATCTTATTTTTACTCAGATGGTACTGCATCATGTTGGAAATATCGACAATATTATAAATCGGTTTTATAAACTTCTCAATCCGGGAGGCTATTTGGCAATTGCAGATCTTTATAAGGAGGACGGATCTTTTCATGGAGATGGTTTCCAGGGACATAAAGGATTTGATATTGCAGAGTTCTCTGATAAAATTGCAAGAAGTAATTTTAAAATCATGTCGCACGGTGAATGTTTTGTCATTAATCGTAGAATTTCTGATACCGAAACCAGACAATTTCCTGTATTCCTGTTAATTGCAAAGAGAATTACTTGATTTAGTCATACAATTATATTCTTCAAATAAAGTTGATTTTATTTTGATTATGAACGTAGGTTCATTATCTTTGTATAAATCATCCTTTATGAAAGGTTCAATCTTAATAAAATTTCTTATAGTACTACCACTGATTCTCTTTGCAGATTATGTATTCATAGCTATTATAGGCTGTACTACATGTATGTTCGGGTTCACAGAAGATTTTTATTGCGGTCCTTTTTGCCTTGCTGGAAAGATAATTCTATTTTTGTCCATGATATTTTTCATTTACATTATCTATCCTGATATAAAGTCAATTTTCACATCAAAAAAGCATGGCACGACCTCTTAAATGCAGGAAAATTTTTAATCCTCCGAAGATGAAGGGTTTCAAACCTTTCGGGATAAGGATGTGTGAAAATATACCTGTTATTCTTAAATTTGAAGAATATGAAAGCATCAGACTGGTAAATTATGTTAACCTTCCACAGGAAGATGCCGCTCTTCAGATGAATGTTTCCCGTCCGACATTTACCAGAATTTATAACAATGCATTGAAGCAAATTGCAAAATCATTTGTGGAAGGCAAGGCAATAGAAATAGAAGGGGGAAATTATGAATTTGAAAATGATTGGTACCGCTGCAGGAAATGTCACAAACTGATTGAAGGAATTGAGAACCACTCCAGATGCTCAAATTGTATAGAATTTGGAGAAAATGAATTGATAAAATTAAATTCTTAAATAATTAATTTAAATTTTTTAATAATGAAAATTGCAATACCGGTAACATCTGAAAACCAGATCGATGGTCATTTCGGACATTGTGAATCTTATAGTGTTTATACTATAACAGATAAAAAAGAAATATTGGAACAAAAGAGAGTACAATCACCCCAGGGATGCGGCTGTAAATCAGATATAGCTTCAGTTCTTGCAGCAGACGGAGTTAAGGTAATGCTTGCCGGGGGTATTGGCGGGGGTGCAATTAATGTACTTAATAACAGTGGGATAGAGGTTATACGAGGTTGTTCAGGTGATGCTAATGAAGTTGTAAAGCTTTATCTTAAAGGACTCGTGGAGGATAGTGGCAGCAGTTGTCACCAGCATGAAGAGCACAATCATAATGGCCATCAGTGCAATCATCACGACTAGTATTTAATAAATCAAAAAAAGGCCTGAATTTCAGGCCTTTTTGATTAATATATATTTAGTTTTTAAGAAGTACGTCCTTAATTACTTTATCGAAGGTATGTTTTGGCAGGGCACCCATTGCAGCCTGAGGCTGTCCTTCTCTAGGTACGAATAAAATAGTCGGTATGCTTTGAATTCCAAAAACAGATGCCAGTTCCTGCTCATTTTCAGTATTAACCTTATAAACCATAATTTTGCCGGCGTATTCAAGTGCCAGATCTTCAAGAACGGGCGCTACCATTTTACAGGGCTGACACCAGTCGGCATAAAAATCAATTATTGCCGGGAGGGTGCCTTCATACTTCCACTCTTTTCCCGTTTCGTAGTTAAATACTTTGTCTTTAAAGTCCTGTGCTGTAAGATGTACTACTTTGTTAATTGTTGTTTCCATATTATTTTTGAGTTTTAAATATTCGATTGTTATAAGCTTATTTTATTAAAAGTATTTCGTTGACGGCTTTTACCAGCGACTCTTTTGGTAAAGCCCCCACTATTGCCTGTGGCTCGCCTTTAGCAGGAATGAATAGCAGAGTGGGCAAACTTGAAATCCCTAAACTTTGTGTCAGCTTAGTTTCCTTCTCGGTGTCGACTTTATAAACTACTAACTTTCCTGAATACTCTTTTGCTAACTGTTCTACCAATGGTGACAATTGGCGGCAGGGAGCGCACCAATCCGCATAAAAATCTATAATAGCAGGCTTTGTTCCTTCATATTTCCACTCCTTATTCTTTTCATAATCAAATACCATCTTCCTGAATGTCTCATTTGTCAGATAGATAATATTTGTTTCATTACCCGATTCTTTAGCTTTTACGACAGGTTCCCCTGCAGTTACAAGGCTAATCATCAGGAAGTTCAGTGCTGTAATTAGTATAATCTTTTTCATAATATCTAATGTTATATTTATATATTCGTATATGTCGATACAAAGATACGAAAATAATTTTATTAAATCACAATGATATCACTTAAATCTTTTTAATATCACTAATAAACAAGAAAAATTTCTTTTCAAGTCCCCTTCATGGCATATCTGTGTCTTACAAAATCTTACAAACAATATTCCCGAAGATAATCAATATGAAATTTCCTTAGGTTGACGGCTAAGCCCCTTCAGAGGATTTAGGGGCAGCCTGTTAGTGTGAAAAATGTAATTGATTAAATAATTAATAAAACAAAATAATGGTATAAGGGTTTTATATTGAGAGGTACAATCGACACGTTTTCAAATGCTTAAATAAATGAAGAAAGGGCATTCTATTCTTAGAAAAGTGGGCAAAGCTATCCTGTGGATTGTTATGGCATTCTTCATTATTATTACTATTGCCACTCTTCTTCTTAAGCTTTCTTCAGTTCAATTAATGGTTGGTGATTATGCTGCTTCATTTTTAAGCAGAAAAACCGGTACAATAGTAGATATTAAGAAAATCAGAATCTCAGTTTTTAAATCCTTAACAATTGAGAATTTGTATCTGGCTGACACCAAAAAGGATACGCTGATATTCATTGATCAGGCGAAAGCTGAAATATCTGTTACGGATCTGCTGCGTAAGGAATTGAATATAACATCAGTTAACCTGGATAATGCTCTCATCAAGCTGAGAAATGAAGAAACAGATTCATTATTCAATTACAATTTCCTTGTAACTGCCTTTGCAGACACAACTGTTAATGAACAAAAGACGGAAAACAAATCTCCATGGTCCATAAATATTGGCCAGATAATCTTAAGTGACATACAGATACGCTATGACGATTTTTATAATGGGAAAAATGCCTCTGTCTCCTTGAACCATCTCCAGCTGAAAATGGATACGACCAACCTGGATCGATTATACTTTAAAGCTCAGGCATTGATGGTTGAAGGCCTGAAGACAATTCTCAGGTTAAGTAATGATTCCACCGGCAAGAATACGGTTTTAAGTGCTGACATAAAGGCATTTAATCTAATTAATCTGGCAGCCGATTTGAAAGATAAAGTATTTGCGGCTAAGGAACTGGACTTATCAGAAAGTGGAGTAATATTCAAAACAGATGACACGGATTCACAATTTTCAAAAATAAAATCTGAATCCGGCTTAGGCGAATTCGATATTAATCATCTGGAATACACCGGATTAACTTTATCTGTTAAGGACCTGTATTACTCAGCAACGCGTGCAGAAGCAACTGTTAACAATTTCACAGCAACTGACCGGAATGATTTCTCAATAACACAATTCGAAACATTTTTTAAAATGGACCAGCACTCCATAACAGCCGAAAACCTTATAATCAAGACACCCAACTCATCTGTCGAGGCTGATCTGAAGGCATCCTATCCCTCATTCGCATTACTTAAAGATTCTGCTCAGGTTGACAGCCTTAACATCAATCTGAAACAGATTACTGTCAGAAATTCTGATATCACTTATTTTAATCCGGGTTTAAGAACTCTGGATTTCTTCAAAAATGCCGATAACATAACAAATGTCTCAGGAATGATAAGCGGGCCATTAAATAATCTTTCGGGTATAAATTTGTTGATCACTACGTTAGGCAATACAAGGCTGAGCTCAGATTTTACTGTTACAGGCTTACCGGCTGTTAAAAGTGCATTTTTCGACATCCCAAGTTTAAAGATCGAAACTGTCAGGGAGGATATAAAGATGATCGCTTCTTCATCAATTCCTCAAAATATTGAGCTTCCTGACGAAATAAGCATTGACGCCTCGTTAAAAGGCAGTATCAGATCATTTGAATCGAATGTGAGCCTGAGCAGCACCTATGGATCTGCCCAATTTAGTATCATGCTCGACAAAAATGAAAATTATACAAGCAATATTGAAATATCCGGATTCGATCTGGGCAGCCTGCTTAAAAATAAAATGTTTGGAAGGTTTTCATTAGCTGCTGAAGCTGATGGATATGGTTTGAACAAAGATAGTGTGAACGCAAAAATTAATGTTGAGATCTCGGAGATCTGGCTAAATAAGTATCTATACCATAACCTGACAGTAAATGGAACAATATCAGGCCGGCAATACACTGGAAGCATTATCCTTGATGATGAAAATGCAGCATTCGATTTTAATGGTCTTGCAGACTTGAGTGAGGGTAGTGAATACTATGATCTTAATTTAAATTTGCTTGGAGCTGATCTGCTTAAACTTAATCTCACAAAGGATAATATTGGTGTTGGTTTTATCCTTAACTCTGAAATCAGGGGTGGCTCGTTTAAAGAAATGTCCGGAAAGGTAGGAATTTACAACATCATGATTGCCAGAGAAGGTGAGACTTATGTTCTTGATTCAATGAACTTAGCGTTAGTAAATGAACCCGGGAAAAGTGAATTGAATATTAACAGTCAGCTGTTTGATTTAACATATAACGGAACAATCTCTCCTGACAAGCTTGCAAATGTCCCATTTGAGTTCATTAATAACTACTTCAGCTTTAAAAGTCCTGATTCTATTGATACTAAAAAGACCGGTGAGATTCAAAATTTTGATTTTGAAATACTACTTCATGATAATCTGCCTCTGAGGGAGGCTTTCTTTCCCCAGGTAAAGGAGTTTCTGCCCGGACTGATCACCGGTAGTTATAATAGTGAGAAGAATACCCTGGATTTCAGTGCAGAAATGGAAAGAATCGTTTACGGAACCACAGAAATTAATAATCTCACCATTGATATAGATTCTGATGAAGATGCTTTGGATTTCAGAATATTCGCAAGTACAATTTCAAACTCACAGATCAGTCTGGACAATTTTCTGTTTGAGGGAGAGATGTCAGATAACACCATCACATCAAATCTGTCTTCCATAGATGATGACAAAAATGTAAAGCTTAAGATCCGCTCACAGGTCACCATTGAAAATGATAATTATAAGTTTTCTATTATTCCTCAAGACTTCTACCTTATGAGTAACCGCTGGGATATTAGTGAAGGGAATTACGTTCTGCTGGGAAAACAGGGATTTTTAATCCACGATCTCTCCCTGAGCAGGGAAGACAGACAAATTAATATTGCCTCAGTTAATGACAAGTTTAAAGATGATTTGAATATCGCGATCAGCAATTTTAATCTTGATGATATTTCGGGAATCATCCAAAGAGATACATCGCTGGTAAAGGGAAAAATTGATGGAAACATTTTACTGAAAAGGATTAACGACACTTATGGATTGATTGCTGATGTCAGGGTCGAAAATCTGTCAGTGGGAGAAGTCGCAATTGGAAGTCTCACTTTATTGGCAGAAAATCCTGCAACTGACAGGTTTGATATTGATGCGAGACTGACTGGTGAAGAAAATGACCTGACTATCAGTGGGTATTTTATTACACAAGGTGAAGAAAATTCGCTGAATATAGAAGCTGGGATTCAATCTCTCTCCCTTAAAACAGTGGAAGTACTGTCTATGGGGGCTATTAAAGAAGCTTCGGGGAACATAACGGGAGATCTTTCAATTATAGGTTCATCGAACTCACCTGTTATTACCGGTACATTGGTATTCAATGACGCCTATGTAACACCTGCTGCATTAAATAACCAACTGCATCTGGTTCAGGAGACGGTTCAGATAAAGGAGGATGGAATATATTTTGACTCTTTTCAGATTCTGGATTCAAACCAGAACACTGCATCTATTGATGGGTCAGTAAAAATGGACAATTTCAGGGATTTTGTTTTTGCATTACAGGTTAATGCCAATGATTTTTTATTATTTAATACCACTTCGGCGGATAATAAAAATTTCTTTGGAAAATTACTCATTGACACTCAGTTGGAAGTAACAGGTCCCATGAGTCTTCCTGTTGTGAATGCAAAGTTAAAAATGAAGGAGGGTTCAAATTTTACATTTTCAGTCTCAGAAAAAAAATTAACTGCTGACAGGGGAGATGGAGTTGTGGAATTCGAAAATTTAAGTCAATCCAACCCGATATTGTCAGATCAAAAAGAAAACCAGACTTCAGGTTTGACAGGATTTGATATTACCTCTGTAATTGAAATAGATGAGCAGGCAACGCTCCGGGTACTGCTTGATCCGTCCACTGCTGACTCATTGGTTGTCAGAGGAAGTGCTGCATTAAGTTTTACAATCGACCCAAGCGGAAAAATGAGTCTCACAGGCAGTTACAATGTTAAAGAAGGCAGTTACCAAGTCTCGCTTGAATCACTTGTTAAAAGAAAATTTGATATTAAATCAGGAAGTACAATTACCTGGAATGGCGATCCAATGGATGCTGACATATCAATTGACGCAATTTATTCAGTACGTGCTGCACCAATTGACCTGGTAGCGGATCAGTTATCAGGTCTTAGCGAAATGGATCAGAATACATACAAGCAACGATACCCATTTGAAGTCCTGCTCAAGCTTCGTGGAGCAATTCTGAATCCGGAAATAAGCTTTGAGATACAGTTACTTCCGGAGGACAAAGGGATTTTCGGAGGTTCAGTAAATGCTAAACTTAACATGTTAAGTGAGGATCCTTCAGCATTGAATAAACAGGTTTTTGCATTACTAATTCTGGGAAGGTTTGTTCAGGAGAATCCTTTTGAAACCGATGCCGCATCATCGGCGGTCCGTTCAACCGTGGGAAGATTTCTGTCAGACCAGTTAAACCAATGGAGTTCAAGACTGGTTCCCGGAGTAGAATTAAGTTTCGATGTTCAGTCTTATAACGACTACCAGTCGGGAGAGGCTGAAGGAAGAACCCAGCTGGATGTTGGGGTTAAAAAACAACTCTTTAATGAACGGTTATCTGTTCAGGTGGAAGGAATTGTTGATGTGGAAGGAGAAGCAGCAAAACAGAATTCTGCAAATGATATAACAAGCAATGTGACAATAGAATACAAACTAACGGAAGATGGACGTTTGCGCCTAAAGGGATTCAGGCACAACACATATGAAGGAGCAATTGAAGGTCAGATAGTTGAAACAGGAGCCGGTATTATATATGTACGTGAATTCAACCGGTGGAAGGAATTTTTCCGCAAAAAACGAAAAGAATAACCAAAAGAAATGCATCGAACAATAATATACTTGATTCTTCTTATCACAATTGCATCGTCATTCTCCTGCAATGGAACGAAGCATTTATCCACCGGTGAAAAACTTTATACCGGAGCAGAAATTGAATTGGAACCGGACGATGCAATGACACGAAGGGAAAAACGTAACGCTAAGTCAAATGTTAAAAGTGCTATCCGCCCTGAGCCCAATAAAACCTTTCTGGGAATGCGCCCCAAATTATGGATGTACATGGCTGCAGGGGAATCTCCCAAAGGGAAATTTAAAAAATGGCTCAGAAGGCGAGGGGAGGCGCCGGTGCTGATGAGCGATGTTAAACCTTCAGCCGCATCTGAGATTGTCGATGCCAATCTTTTCAATTCGGGGATCTTTAATGCTTCCACTCAATTCAGAATCGATGATAGAAAGAATACATCTAAGGTAATATATACAAGCAGGGTTCACAAGCCATACACTTTCAGTGACCTTAAGTATTTTATTAAGGATGACAGCTTAAGCAAGCTGATTATTGCTGAAAAAGGAAAATCCTTCATCAGTCCGGGTGAGAAATATAATCTTGATCACCTGAAAAATGAAAGGATCCGGATTGACGAATTATTAAAAAATAACGGATACTTTTATTTCAATCCCGATTATCTGCTCTTTAAGGCTGATACCTCCGAAATTAACAAAACTGTTACGCTTACACTTTCTTTGAAAGACAGCATACCTGAAAATGCATTGAATATATATCGCATTAACAAGGTATTTATCGATCAGGATTTTTCACTGACCGGAGGCCTGACAGAAGCTCAGGATACCGTTTCTCAGTATGAAGGAACAGGGATGAAGATAAAACCAGGGGCACTTGCGAGATCCATTCACCTGCGGAAAAATGAAATTTATTCACGAAGGAATCATAATACCACGCTCAGCCGTTTAATGTCGATGGGAAATTTCAAATATGTGAATGTAAGATTTTCTGAAATTGACACTTCCGCTTCCGGATACATGAATGTCTCCATTCTTATGACACCAATGCTAAAACATACATTCAGTGCAGAAATAGACATGGTGTCCAAATCGAATAACTTTACCGGTCCGCGAATGAATTTAAGCTATCTCGACAGAAACTTCTTTAAGGGAGCTGAATTGCTAAAGATAAACCTTGCAGGGTCGTACGAAGCACAATTAAGCGGAAATAATCTGTATTCTTACTCCTGGAATCCACAGGTTGAGATTGTTTTCCCACGCTTTCTTGTTCCTTTCGATGTTGCCGCAAACAGAAGGATCATTCCAAAAACCCGGCTTTCATTTTCCTATAACTATATGAAGAGGGTCAACTACTTCGATATGCGTCAATTCAATTTCACTTATGGTTTCACCTGGAAAGAAAATATCCGGACTGAACATGAACTTGATCCTGTAAATATCAGCTATACATCAATTGGAAACAGATCACCGGCCTTTACAGAACTTCTTGACACAAATCCCTATCTGAGAAAAAGTTATGAGGAGCAGTTTATAGCAGGATCGAGCTATTCATACACATATAATGAACAGATGTTGCCGGATAAACAGTTGCAGTTCTTTTTTCAATTTACATCAGAGCTGGCGGGAAATGCAATCTCATTGGTTAAAATTATTGCCGGAGAAGAAGTATCATCAGAAAATCCATCGAGGTTGGCCCGATCGATATATTCTCAGTATGCAAGATTCAGTATTGACGGAAGGAGTTATTATAATTTCCCAACTAAAAATAAATTTGCAATGAGATTGTTTGCGGGTGTAGCCGCACCTTATGGTAATTCCTCTTCATTACCGTATACCAGGCAATTTTTCAGCGGTGGCCCAAACAGTATAAGGGCTTTTCGCATCAATTCGGTTGGTCCGGGTACAATACAACCCGATACAGTAAATGATTTTTTGCAATCAGGGGGTGAAATAAAGTTTGAAATGAATGCAGAATATCGTTTTAACATATACCGGTTTTTCAAGGGAGCCCTGTTCATCGATGCAGGAAATGTATGGTTACATAAATCAAATCCCGCAAACACAGGAAGTCCGTTTTCATTTTCATCACTCCGCAAAGACTTTGCAATGGGAGCAGGGGTAGGTTTAAGATTAGATTTTTCCTTTGTTATTTTACGATTCGATCTTGCTACACCACTGCGAAAGCCATGGCTTGAAGAGAGTAACAAATGGGTCATTGACCGGATAAATTTTGGCAGTTCGGCATGGAGACGGGAAAATCTGATTTTAAATATTGCGATCGGACACCCATTCTAAAAAAAAGAGCTAGATATATCTAACTCTCTGATTATCATATGATTATGAAGTGAACCTGGAGGGACTCGAACCCCCAACCTTCTGGTCCGTAGCCAGATGCTCTATCCAATTAAGCTACAGGTCCCGGTACTTAATTTCTGGTTTGTCAGATCAGCCTATTCTGAACTATGATCTTCCTTGCCTATTGTTAAATGCGGACGCAAATATAACAATTTTTGTAAATATTAAATGTTTGATTTGTCTAAAGTTTGACAATATAAAATGTATTCTGCAACTCACTGTTTATACATATATTTTTATTATCAGTTATATTACTTACTTTTATTTGTGAAGGATAGAAATATCCACATGCTTTATTACGTTGATAATCAATACTAAATTTATACATATGAAAAAGACTTTTGGCATTCTGGTAAAATTATTACTCGGTCTGATTTTATTAATTTTTATAGCTCTTTTTACAATTCCCATTCTTTTCAAGGAACAAATCAGGGCAAAAGTGGAGCAGGTTATTAATGAATCGGTAAATGCCGATGTAAAATTTGAAGATTATAAGCTCGGATTTTTCAGGAATTTCCCAAATCTTGCCTTCTCAATGGATAACCTCTCCGTAGTGGGGGTTGATAAATTTAAAAACGACACACTGGCCGGATTTGAATCGTTTAATCTTGTCTTTAACCTTTCCAGCCTGTTCAAGGATACAGGATACGAAGTGAAATCAATATCAATGGATAATGCAGTCGTGAATGCTATTGTATTAAAGGATGGAAGTGTTAACTGGGATATAATGAAAGATACAACATCTGTTGAAACTCCTGCAGAAGAATCCGGCTCCGAAGAGATGAAAATACTTCTTGAGAAAGTTACCCTTCGCAATAGTTCGATATCATATATTGACTACGAATCAGATATGAGCGCACATTTTAAAGATTTAAATTTTAATATGAGCGGTGATATGACTGCCAGCGAAACTGATCTCCGGATGGCGCTTACAGCCGGGGAGTTTACTTTTATCATGGAGGGTATGAAATACCTTAATAAAACAGTTCTGGATTCAAAGATTGACATGCTGGCAAATCTGGATACCTGGAAATTCACATTTGGTGAAAATTATATAACGATTAATGATATGAAGGTCATCTTTACGGGTACAGTTATCATGCCGGCTGATGACATTGAGACTGATATCGAATTCAAAACTCCACAGACCTCATTTAAGACCTTACTCTCACTTGTTCCGGCGATTTATATGAATGATTATAAGGATCTCAGCGCTAGCGGTGATTTTACACTCTCCGGCTCAGCAAAAGGTATTTACAGCGATGCCGACAGTACCCTGCCGGACATCTCACTGAAAATGTCAGTGACAGACGGACTTATAAGTTATCCTTCTTTACCTGAACAGATTAAAAATATTAATATCAAATCCGAAGTATTTGTTGATGGCAGGGATATGGACAAAACTGTTGTCGATGTTTCACAATTTCATATGGAACTTGCCGGAAGTCCTTTTGATATGTCATTTGCACTTAAAACACCGATGAGTGATCCGGATTTCAAAGGATCTGCGGTTGGTAGAATCGATCTTTCCGCCCTAACAAAGGCTGTTCCAATGGATAGCATAAGTCTATCAGGAATAATCGACATGTCGGTACAAATGGCGGGACGGATGTCAATGATTGAAAAAGAACAATACGAGAGTTTTAAGGCCTCCGGTAACATGAGTGTTAAGAATATGGTAGTAGCTATGACCGGCTATCCTGAGGTTAAAATTAACGAAGGTGGTTTGGAGTTTACACCGGCATATGCTGCAATGACAAATACAAGTCTTAATGTTGGCGGGAAAAGCGATTTTCTAATTGCAGGCCGGCTTGAAAATTATATTCCATACTTCTTAAAAAATCAAACAATTAAGGGAAACCTTACTATGCGTTCAAAGCTGACTGATGTATCAGAAATAATGTCAAAAATGGCAGCGGATTCCACCGCTGTTGAGGATACTGCTTCCCTTGCAGTGATAAGGGTGCCCAATAATATTGACTTTGATTTCGATGCTCTCATTGATGATTTCAGCTATGACGAAATTAAAGCCAAAAACGTTAAAGGACATATGATAGTCAGGGATGGCATTCTGAGTCTGAGAGAAACCGGGATGGAAATACTTGGTGGAACTATTTCATTAAATGCAGATTATGACACCCGCGATTCTCTAAAGCCAGTAATGAAAGCTGATTTCAATATGAAGAATATTGGGGTTAAGGATGCATTCAATACATTTAATACTGTTAAAAAACTGGCACCTGCAGCAAAAGGGATTGATGGTAGAATAAATGCATCTATGAATTATGTAAGTTTGCTTGGCAGTGATATGATGCCTGTTATACAATCAATTAACGGTGGGGGTAAACTTCAGTCCGATGAAATTACCCTGCTTGAATCTGTTGCATACACCAAGATGAAAGATGTATTGAAATTAGGAGATAAGTACAGCAATACTTTTAAGGATATCAATATTAGTTTCAATATCAAAGACGGACGCATTTATGTTAGTCCGTTCGATACTAAAGTTGGTAATATAAAAATGAATGTCAGTGGTGACCAGGGCATTGATCAGACTATCAACTACCTGATAAAGACTGAAATACCAAGATCTGACCTTGGTGGCTCTGTTAATTCTCTTATAGATAATCTTTCAGCTCAGGCGTCTTCATTAGGAATAGCATTTAAACCTGCAGATGTTCTGAAAGTAAATGTCAAGGTAACCGGTTCGTTTGGTAAACCTGTAGTGGCTCCTGTATTCGGAAGTACATCAGGTGAATCAGCCGGCGGCGGAATTAAAGAAACAATTAAAGAGACAGTAAAAGAAACGATTGGTAATACAGTTGACAAAGGAAAAGATCAGCTGAGACAGGAGGCAGAAGCACAAGGTGATAAGCTTATCCAGGAAGCTGAAGCAAGGGGAGAGCAGATTAAAGAGGAGGCTGCAAAAGCCGCTGAAAAAATAAGACAGGAAGCTGAGGTGCAGGCGCAGAAGTTAATTGACGGAGCTGCTTCAAAGGGAGCCATTGCGAAACTTGGGGCACAGAAAGGCGCTGATGGCATCAGGAAAGAAGCTGATAAAAAGGCTCTTCAGCTAACGCAGGAGGCAGATGTTCAGGCTGTGAAGCTGGTGGACGAGGCCAAGGCAAGAAAAACTGATCTCATAAATAAAATCTAACCGACAAAAAAAGAGGCTGCTCAGAATGAGACAGCCTCTTTTTTTTAACTTTATCCTTTTAGAATTTTCTTTCTTTTATACGAGCTTTCTTACCTGTAAGATCGCGGATGTAGAATATTCTTGCCCTGCGGACTTTTCCGTATTTGTTAACTTCAATTTTATCAATAAATGGAGAAACCGTTGGAAAAATCCTTTCAACTCCGATATTACCTGACATTTTTCTTACTGTGAAAGTTTCGGTATGACCGCTTCCTGAACGCTGGATCACAACGCCGCGGTACTGCTGAATTCTTTCCTTGTTACCTTCCTTTATCTTGTAATGTACGGTAATTGTATCACCTGCAGCGAATTTTGGGAATTCATTTTTAACCGCAAATTCTTTCTCAATAACACTCATTAAATTCATCTCGCAAAATATTTTATGTTCTCAATTCGTTTCAAAAATCGGTCGCAAACTTACAAATAAAAATTTGATATTCCGAATTATACATTGAAAAGTTTTTCTTCTGTACTTTCCTTCTTATTTAAGACATTTCTCACAGTATTTAGCAACCTTGAGCTTTGTATCTTTAAATTAAACTAAACCCTTACTTTTTCTCTTTAAATTTATCTCCTGTGCTCTTAACGATTGCACGGTACCATTCCTCACTGTAACCGGGCTGAGTCACTTTGGGATTTACCCTGTTATAACCGGCCGGGATCGCCTGTTTTTCCTTTACGTTACCGTCTACATACCTGGCGAAGAGGAATCTGTAAAAATCTTTCCATTGCGAAACGGTACTGTTACCAGCCTTGACAGAATAGTCGGTAAGATATTTTATTGCATCCGCTGGACTCTTCTTATAAAGTTCTGCTGCGGTTTTGTCAGTATTTACAGTTTCAGCCATAAATCCATTTTCAATTTCTGCCTGCTTCTTCTGTACATCATCTTTTAACAAGCTTGTGCGTGAGTAAGCAAAATTGGTTAATTCATTGAATATCCAGAATCCTGCAGTTTCACTGTATGTCATCATATCTCCGTTACCTACAGCATATGATTCAGGGACTCGTATAATACCGCAATACATTGGTGAGTACACCGTATAATAGGTATCATCCACACCGAACCAGAAGATTCCACCAACAGGATCAGGCAACCATGAGCGGCTTTGTGCAACAAATGAAAATCCGGTCTGCTGTGTTGAAATTGCTCTTTCAAAAATGTAAGTCTCATTATCAACCTTCCATTCCATTGGTCTCCAGCGTACTGTGCTCCCATAAGGACCGGCACCCAGATCTTTTGTCATATCCATCGGGGTATCCTGGTAGTAGTTACGCATCATTCCCATAACATCCTGAACTCCGATTTTTTTATCAGGCTTGATCCAGAGAGGCATTCTGTTCTTAAGGTTTTCACCCATAGCATAATCAAGATATTGCCCCATCTGACTATTCACCGCATTGAACCCAGACCATACTCTTGCCTCGCAAAACCTGGCACCGCTGAAATCAAGAGGAGCGAAGGTGTCGCTGAAGCTGAATTCAGCATCAGAACCTGAGAACCATCCGTAGCTGCGTGCTACGTCAAACACGTCATAAGCATATACTGTTTCAACTTCAGGATTATTGATTTTGCTCAGATCTTTTGATGTGATAGATTTTACTCCGTCAGCAAGTGGGAACGTGGTTATCCTTGGATGGTTGGCATGACCTGAAATATAACCGTCAGGAATACGTCTTGCTACCCATACTGCTCCTTTTTTTCCAGGACCTTTACCGATAAGTTCAAGTACCCATGCTTCATTTGCATCGGCAATCGAGAACGACTCCCCTGAACTTGCATATCCATGACTGGAAACAAGGTCTGAAAAAGTTTTAATAGCTTCTCTGGCATTTTTAGCCCTCTGTAGAGTCATGTATATCAGGGATCCGTAGTCAACAATACCTGTTGAGTCCATCAGTTCAGGACGGCCACCAAAAGTGGTTTCTCCGATAGACAACTGGTGCTGGTTCATATTGCCCACAACTGAATATGTACGTGATATCTGTGGAATTTTTCCCAGAAATTTGCCGGTGTCCCACTCGTAAACATCAACCATTGAACCTGTAGGCCAGGTTTTCGCAGGCCAGAAATAGAGTTCCCCATAAAGTACATGAGAATCAGCCGAATAAGTGATCATAACCGATCCGTCTTTTGATGCTCCTTTTGTTATAAGAAAGTTTGTGCAGGCCTGAGAGATCTCTTGTGTGAGAAAGCCTGACATTATTATAACCATTAAAATAGCCAATAGTTTTTTCATAACTTTTTATCAGTTAATAACTAAATAATATAAATATTGCAAAAAAAAATCATTCAAAGATATCAGGTTTAAATGAAACGTCAAAAATGGAAGAAACATTTGAGTTTATTTTGTTAATTTTGTAATTGTAACTATTCTGTTTAACTAATAAAACTTAAAATCAAACATATGAAACCTACTCTTTTAGTACTTGCAGCCGGTATGGGAACCCGCTATGGTGGAAATAAACAACTTGATGAAGTTGGACCTTCGGGTGAAACAATTATTGATTATTCAATATATGATGCGATCCGCGCCGGATTTGGCAAGATTGTTTTTGTTATCAGACGCGATATTGAAGAGCAGGTTAAAGAAAGATTTGTTGAAAAACTCCAGGGTAAGATTGAAGTTGATTATGTTTTTCAGGAGATTACCAATCTGCCTGAAGGTGTAAAAGTTTCACCTGACAGGCAAAAACCATGGGGTACAAGTCATGCGATTCTGGTTACAAAAGATAAGATCAAGGAACCTTTCGGAGTGATAAATGCTGATGATTATTATGGTGTGGAATCTTTTAAGATACTTCATGATTTTCTTATAAATGACACTGAACCAAACCGTTATTGTATTGTTGGATATAAAATGGGTAATACACTTTCTGATCATGGACATGTAAACAGAGGTGTTTGCGGGGTTAACGAATCAGGATATTTAGTGAACATCGTTGAGACACGACAGATCGAAAAAATAAAAACAGGGGCTCAGGCACCACTTCCGGAAGGAAGTATGCAGCAATTTACAGGAAATGAAGTTGTTTCAATGAATCTGTGGGGATTCAAACCTTCCTGTTTTGATTTTCTGGGTAAGGAATTCAGAAATTTTATTGATAACTCAGGCATGGACCTGAAGTCCGAACTTGATATACCTACTTCAATTGATAAATTTGTTAAAAACGGACAGATAACTATTCAGATTCTGATGAGTAATGAAAGATGGTTTGGTGTAACATACCGTGAAGACAAACCATACGTGGTTGAGAGTATCAGGAAAATGATAAGGAACGGTGTATATCCTGCCAGGATTTATTAGGAATAAATCAATAAATATAATTTGAGATCAGCTACCAGGTAAAATCACAGTTAAAAAAACTCTTATTATCCACGTTATCACTGACTGTGAGTATCAGGTTATGCTTATTACCCTTTGATATCCGGCCTTGATCGAACTTATAAATCAGGACATAAT
>JBBRVC010000015.1:0-39176 GCA_038247205.1 Bacteroidales bacterium | reverse complement strand
GGTATAAGGACAGTATCAACCAGAGCTGTTGATGTAAAGGGTACATGGCGAAGGGATTTCTTAGTGAACGGAAAGAGGATACATCTGACAGGTGGTGCCTGGGTGCCTGACATGATGCTTAACAGGGACTCGCTGAGGTACGATCATGAGATGCATCTGTGCCGTAATGCAAATATAAACCTCGTAAGAATCTGGGGCGGTGGCGTAACTCCGCGCGATGAATTCTTTGATGCTGCTGACAGGTATGGCTTACTGGTATGGTCCGATTTCTGGATAACAGGCGATACTCAGGGAGAATTTAAGGGTTCACCTGAATGGCCTCTGGAAGGTGAAGTATTCAGGAAAAATGTTGTAAGTACGATACTGAGAATCAGGAATCATCCCAGCCTTCTTGTCTGGACAGGTGGAAATGAAGGGCATGCACGCAAGGAACTCTATGATTTCATGAGGAATAGTATAATCTCGCTTGACGGGACAAGGCCTTTTATCCCAAGTTCTTCCGGGTTTGCTCGTCTTCCTGCAGGCTGGGACATGTCGTGGCCTGATAACCAACCGACCGGTGTTTACAGCGGAGGTCCCTATACATGGCAGGACCCGAAAAATTATTATACGAAAGCTATTGCAGGTAAAGATTGGGTTTTTAAGGATGAGACAGGAATTCCTTCACAACCGCCCTATAACATTCTACATAAAATAATTCCTAACCTGGTATGGGATAAGACAGTTCCATTTCCTATGAATAACTCATGGGGATATCATGATGCTGCCACAGGAAACGGACGTTATGATCTCTATTACAGTGAAATGAAAAAGCGACATGGAGATCCTGTGAGTATGGAAGATTTTTCAGACAAGATGCAGCTGATGAATGCAATGGGATACCAGGGGATTTTTGAAGCTGCCGGGCATAAGTTGAATGATATCGGCGGAGTTATGTTATGGAAGCTCAATGCAGCCTTTCCCAGTGTATTCTGGCAGGTATACGACTGGTATATGATGCCAAATGCAGGTTATTATTTTATGCAAAGGGCTTGCGAACCACTTCATATTCAGCTTAATCTGATCAATAACAAGGTGACTGTATTAAACAGAACATATAAATCCGTTTCCAACCTGAAGGCTCATGTCGATATTTACAATATTGATTCAAAATCTGTCTTCAGTGCGTTTTCAACAGTAAGCCTTGGCCCTACAGAGGTTAAAGAGACAAATACGATATCGAAGACATTGAAGGAAACAAAGGGTGTAACTTTCGTTATTCTCAATCTGAAAGATGAAATGGGAAAAGTTATCTCCAGAAATGCATACTGGCTATCTGCAACCAATGATTTCAAACCTCTGAACACTATGCCTCAAACGACACTTGAATCGAGAATTCTGAAGACTGAGAAGATAAAAGGAGATAGTAAATGGACAGTAGAAGTCACCAATAATACTGACACTGTAGCGTTTTTTGTTCGTTCACAACTCATTGTGAATGATGAGGAGGTACTGCCCAGCTTCTACTCGGATAACTACTTTACTCTTGCTCCTTCAGAGAGTACCATCATTACGGTAAGTTGTCCGGGGGTGATGGTTAATGGTCAAAAGCCACAGATTAAAATAAGTGGTTGGAATATCCGGACGGAGTAAGGCTAAAGGCCATAACCGCCAGGATAATTTTTATAATTCTCTGATATACATAATAGATGACTTTTTTATATTTAGCCTCGTAGGGCTTAAACTTTTGTAACCGGAGATATTAGAAATGATTTTTTACCTCGGAGATGTTAAAGCTTTTAGAAGTACTTTCGGAATTTATCACCGATTTTGAAGTAGGTATATTTCCCTGCATCTTCTCCTGCAACACTGACTGATTCCCCGTCAGTTGTAAAGGTGCTTTCCTCGCCAACTATTCTTGAGAAATAAACATCATTACTCTTATCATTTTCATCATGGAGTATTACATGAGCCAGGTTTTCATGTATATCCGAGGTGAGTGATCCGTTACATAAGGGGCAGAAATACTCCAGCGACTCTCCGGTTACTATTTCAAAGGTACGATGCTTAACGCTGGTATAGTTGCCGATATGTGGACTAAGTCGCATAAGTCCTGATTGTTTCCTGTGGTTTCTGACCTTGAAAATCAGGTTTTCGCCAATCCTTAAATGACCCAGGCATCTCGGACATAAAAAGTTGTTCATTTTTACCTCTTTGTATCTGTTTAGTGATAGAACAAACAAAAGACGCAGATTGTTTGTAAAAATGTCTTCCTGATGACACTCCTGCTGCAAATACAAACGTTACTACCAGCCCTTACAATACCGATCTTGTCCGCTGGATTACATGGTGGAGTTTTAGAACCTTGTAAGATAAAGGCGGACAGACAGAACCAATAGTTGTTAATCTTGATGTAATGCTTGCCCGCAGAAAGATGCAGTTGCAGGAACTTGCTGAAAAAATTGATATTACTATAGCAAATCTGTCAATCCTTAAAACAGGTAAGGCTAAAGCAATCAGGTTTAGTACATTAGATGCGATTTGCAAAGCCTTAAACTGTCAGCCAGGTGATATTTTGGAATATGGTGAATGACAGGTAATATCAACGACCTTCGAATATTTGAGTATTTTTACTTCATACAATATATTACAGATGAAAGGAGAAATTCTCATTCTCAGAAATGCTTCCAGGGAAAATCCCGGACTATTACAAACAATCCTGATTGAAAATGACCTGAATTATCAGATTGTTGATACAGATTGTTTATCCGATATCAAACCCCTCAGTACGTATATTGCAATAATTGTGCTTGGCGGACCGGACAGTGCTAATGATTCAAGTCCAAAAATTCAAAATGAACTAGCCTTGATTCGAAATGCAATTATTGCAAATATCCCATTTCTGGGAATATGTCTGGGACTTCAGACATTTGTCAAGGCAATGGGAGGAAACGTGATTAAATGTAAGACAAGCGAAGTTGGATTTCGTGATTTACACGGTGAATTCTTCAAAGTAAGATTAACCCCGGAAGGAAAGAATGACAGACTTTTTAATAATCTTCCGGACAATTTTACTGTTTTTCAACTACATGGAGAAACTGTTGAGATTACTCCCGGAATGACTTTATTGGCAACCAGTGTCTATTGCAAAAACCAGATTGTCAGATTCGGACAAACAGCATATGGCATTCAATCTCATTTTGAGTTAACAACTGATTTACTTGAATCATGGATTAACGAGGATTCTGATCTTCAAAAGCTTAATTCCAATGAGTTACGATCAGATTTTGAATCAATAAAATCAGACTATGACCGTGTTGGACGACAATTAGTTGTTAACTTCCTGACACTCGCCGGGATTATAAAATAATTTGCTGTAAGAATCATTAAGAAAAAGAATATTCAAACTTATCTGACATTGCGTAAGGCTGTAGGATGGATTGGTGATCACATTTCTGCTTAAGGCTAAGGTACTGCGAAGATCTGAAGGTGAATTAATTATTGAAGCTAATCTTATTGAGATGAAGGATTCACTAATGGCTCAGCAGGTACCTTGCGCTTTTGGAACATTCTGTATTATTTACAATGGCAAAGTTATAAGCCACCATCCAGTCAGTAATACAAGATACTACAGCACGTCGTGAACTCTTTGTTCTGGAAAACGGGGGAATATTAATTGATACTCCGGGAATGAAAGAGTTGGGTATAGTTGATAATCTTGAAGGCATTCAAACAACATTTCAGGAAATACATAACCTTATTTTGATGTGTAAATATCCCGATTGTAAACACATTAATGAAAAAGGATGTGCTGTTCTTGATGCAATGGAGAAAGGGACTATAAATAAAGCCTCTCTTGAGAATTATCAAAAAATGCTTAGAGAACAGGATCGGTTTCAGTCTACCGTAGCTGCTCAGGAGTTGAACCGATAATAAGGTTTGTAATAAACATATATTTGCAGGCTTAATATTTGTGATGATACAACAAAGAAGGAGGAAGGGAATTTCAATGGTAGCTTTCCGATGCTGGAGCAGGAAAGCCTGGGCGGTATTTAACAGCCTTCACAGGATAATAAAAATCTGCACATTATGTTTAACGTATAATCTGGTATCGCCAGATAGTATTGAGGCACAGGGCATTAACGACAGCCTTAATATAAAAACGCATGAACTTGGTGATGTGGTGGTTACAACAGGGCGTACCCCCATTGAAGCGTTGCAGACAGCCCGTGTTGTATCTGTTATCTCCAAATCTGAAATAGAGCGGACTCCGTCCCAGAACCTTAACGATCTGCTGCGCTATGTATCCGGAGTGGATCTCCGTCAAAGAGGACCTTTCGGGGCACAAGCAGACATTAGCATTCGCGGAGGTACTTTTGATCAGACATTAATACTCCTGAATGGCATAAACGTCACTGATCCGCAAACGGGACACCATAATCTGAATCTGCCCATAGACATTGAAAGTATAGAACGTATTGAAATTCTGAAAGGCCCTGCAGCCAAAACGTTAGGAGCAAATGCTTTCAGCGGGGCAATAAACATTATTACCGGGAACAGTAACCAGAATCATATCCGCTCATCGGTAATGTATGGCCAATTGGGATTACATAAAGCATCAGCAAATATTTCGAATACTGCAGGTAATTTCAACCATTTTCTCAGCTTCAGCCACATTGCATCGGGTGGATATATAAAAAACACTGATTTTTCAAATGCTAATATATTCTATCAGGCAACCTTCAGTCATAAATCGGGGAAGTTTGATTTTCAGACAGGTTACAATGCGAAAGATTTTGGGGCAAACAGTTTTTATTCATTAAAATATCCTGATCAGTTCGAAGCAACAAGAACAGAATTTATAAGTCTGAAATACGAGAGCAATACAAAAATTAAGATCGCCCCGACCATTTACCTGCGTCAAAACCATGATAGATTTGAATTAAAACGCGATGATAATTCAGTGCCTTTTAATCATCATCGGAACGGCACTGCCGGACTGAACCTCAATTTATGGGCGAATCATTTACTTGGAAAAACCAGTCTGAGCATTGATTTTCGTAACGAAAACATCATTAGCAATGTGCTGGGAAATAACTTAAATATTCCCCTTGAAGTTCCCGGGTTCAATGATGTGTTTTATACAAAATATTATAGCCGTATGAATGTAAGTGCATATGCTGAGCACTCTATATCATTGAAGATGTTAACAATAACAAGTGGAATAATGACTTTCCGAAACTCAGATATGACCGGGTTTGGAATTTACCCGGGTATTGATGTAAATTACAGGCTTAAAAATCAATTCTGGTTATATTCTTCTGCAAACAAAACAATGCGTATGCCCACATTTACTGATCTGTTTTATAGAAGTCCGGTTCAACAGGGTAATACTGAGCTGAAGCCTGAGGAAGCGCTTACTTTTGAAGGCGGATTAGGGTTTAATAGTTCAATTTTCAAAGGTAATGCCGGAGTATTCCATCGCCGTGGCCGCAATATGATAGATTGGATCAAGAATCCCTCAGCCGACAGCATTTTCTGGAGAAGTATGAATCATTCAAAAATCAATTTCACAGGTTTTGAAGGATCCCTGACAATCACCCCTTCCAGAGAAGAATCAGTGATCAGTTCCTTGCAGGTATCTTATTCATTTATGAAAGCAGATATAAACCCGGGCAGTATGCTTTCAAAATATGTACTCGACTATCTTGCCGGCCAGATCAATGCAAGACTTGATCTGAGGGTTGCATGGAAGCTTTATAATTCAATGCGGTTAACATGGCAAAACCGTACCGGCGTTTTCCAGGATGCTACCGGACAGGTACTTGATTATAAGTCATTCTGGTTATCTGACACAAAGTTTTACTGGAAAGAAAGCAAATTCACTCTGTTTGCTGAGGCATCAAACATATTCAATTCACAATACTATGATTTTGGAGGGATAATTCAACCCGGATTCTGGTTAAGAGGGGGTGTTATACTGGATATGGATTACAAAAAAATAAAATAACTTATAAATCAGACTTAAGTAATGCGATACGATAGATTTATTCTTCTTGATAATGCAAATGATAGTTTTCAAAAAATTGACAGATTAATCAGCTAGTCTGAACACGGTGCAAAGAATGACCTTTTAAAACTTCCTGGTGACTTTGCAAAGACGCTCCTAAAGGACACCAATAATAATTCTGTCTTTATCATTATAATAAATGGGCCAATTGTAATAAAATATTTAAGAAAACGTAGCAAGTTTTCCTTCATGGTTCAAATGATATATATTTACTTTGAACAGTCAATTGAATTAAGAAGTATAGAACACCGAAGTGCTGAAGCATTCTAATATTTCCTCAAATGATTAATATTTTTATTTCTGTTTTAGGTTAGTTGGATTAGGTTGAATAGGCAGTGCTTCTAAAAGAGAAGGCTGCTTATTTTTTTTCTGGTATGTTGAATGATTCAATTTCACTTGTTGAAAAGAACTATTAAAAAATCTATGAGTTATCCGAACTAAATAAGCTCCAGAGGCATATCAATAAATGACTTTGGAATCACAATTGACGCCGCAGAATTGTCTAATAAACTCGTATATAAGTTTTTATACTTCATTCTTATAATGTCTTTATCAAACTGGCCAAGAAGTTTCCCTGATATTTCCAATCCCTCATTATAAAATTGCCTGTCATTGATCATTCTTTTTGAGAGGTTTATAAATTCTTCATTATTAGAGGCTTTAAGGTATTTATTCTCGTAAAGGGTTTTGTATTCTTCAATATCTCTGTAAATTACCGGCATGCCACATGCAGCAGCTTCTACAGGGGCAAGCGGACAGTTTTCCTGATATGAGGGAAAGATCATTAAATCTGCTGCTGCGTAAATTGCAGGCATATCCTCGAGTTTGAAGTGACCGGCATATTTAAAATTTCCGGAGGCCATTTTCATCTTTTCATCAATTCTTTTAATTCCTTCTGTCAATCCACCAAATGGCCTTCCTCCTGCCCATACAAATTTTGCATCAGGAATTGCTTCAGCTATATCTATAAAATCCTCAATGCCCTTTCTTCCGATTAACTGACCTGCTCCCAGTACAACGAACTCATTTTTCGGCAATCCCATCAGTTTTCGTCCTCTTTCCCTGTTTTCATCAGTCCTCTTCCATGTATTAATATGAACAGGATTATAAATATTCACTATCCTTGTTTTTGCTCCTGTATCAATAATTGCTTTTTCTACCATCGGAGATATTGCAATACAGACATCTGCATAAGAGTAGACAATCTTTAGCCCGAATCTGATGAATGGCATTAACAATTGCCACAGAGGTAAGGATCCTTTAATCGAATCAGGTATAACATGTGACGTAAAAACTCTTCTTCCTTTGTAGTTCCTGCCTTTCCATAAATAGTATAATCCGTATGTATGACCATGATATACATCGCCGGTTCCTTCATCATTTACAACAACCTCAAGATCATTTTTTTCCCTCAGCAATTCAATATGATCCATGAATGCAGTATGCACTCCTGTGGCTTTCATAACAAATTCAGTTTCAGATACTACGTGTATTTTCATAGGATATTTTTAATGACCTGAAAATTATGATTTTACTATTTATAGAATTACCGGTCCTGATTTTATCTTCTTCTTACTATTTCTTAAGTAATTCATAATCAGAATAGCACAAATTAAAACAGCAAGCATAGATAACATGAAATATTTAAATCCTTCCAGGTGTTGAATAAAGTCACTCCAGAAAGGACCAATAAGTATACCGGTTGAAACAAAAATAATTGCCCATGATAAGGCTGAAAGAAATGCTATTGGGAGAAAAGTCTTTGGCTTTATCTGTAATAAGCCTGTTATAACTGATGCATAGCCCCTCGTGAAAGGAGTAAGTCTGAAAAAGAAAATACTGAATTTGCCTCCAGCGGAGATTCTGGTTGAGAGTTTTTTTATTATGCCGGCTGATACTGGTATCCATTTAGGTTTTTTTTGAATAATAAAAGTACCGGCATAATAAAACAGAAAGTAAAGTATGTTGGTTCCTGTAAAATCAGCAATTAAAGCAGTTAGTATGACAGATGGATACGATAAAAGTCCTTTGTATGATAAATATCCCGAGAATATTAGCAAAAGTTCGTTGGGAAACGGATTAGGCATGCCTATCTCCTGGAGGAATATTAGTACAAAAATTGCCAGATACCCATAATTTGTAACATAATTAACTACTTCTTCAGGCATAATAAGGCTGTTTATTTCAGCAGTGAACCTCTTTTTACTTTTCAAAGGTTCCTTGTTAATCGATTTTTATGATAATTACCTTGCAAATAAAAAGATAAAAAAATCAAACAAAACAGATTATTAATCCGAGTTGGCGTTTTTAATTTTTATTTAATAACCATGCCATATTTAATTAACAATAATTTAACCGTAAATAGTTGTGTATGAAGTTTCACATTCAATTTAATACATTTATTAATTCGATATTAACGATAGGGATACAGATAAATAGTGTTAAAAATTTAACAACTTTTTAACATACAACAACAGATGCTAAAAAAGATTTGTCGGATTTTAGTGCTGAAAAAAATTGTTGTAATCTGAAATTCAAGTTAAATGAAAAAATGGTTCAGGAAATTGTATAATCAGTGCCTGGAAATGGCAAACACAAAATGGGATATATGGTTTTTGTTTTTTCTTGCTTTCACAGATGCAATTTTTTTACCCCTTCCTGTTACTACTTTTTTTCTGGTATTATTAATAATGAATCCCATAAGGTCAGTCAGGTATGTTGTATACTCTTCAATAGGAACACTTGCTGGTGCTTTTACAGGTTATTTAATAGGTCATTATATCTTTTTAAATGTAAATGGAGGTTTTACCGGATTAGGGCAGTTTATGTTTGAACATATACCGGGTTTTTCAGAGGATAATTATAACAGGATGCAGGGTCTTTATTCAAAGTGGGATTTCTGGATACTGTTTGGAGCATCATTTACTCCAATTCCTTATGGAGTATTTGCAATCACATCAGGGGTGTTCAAAGTAAATCTGATTAAATTCTGCATTTCAACTCTCATAAGCCAGGTACTTAAATTCTCTTTGCTTGCACTGCTTACAACCAAGTTGGGTATTTATGTCAGAAGGATCTCAGAGTTTAAGTTTAAACCTGCCGGAATAGTTGTAATAGCTTTTATTGCAATAATAATTCTGGTTGCTAAAAATATAATCTGAGATGATTTCAGACTGGTTGAATCACTATTTTGTTGGGTGTTGCGAGTAATTTAAAATTATTGTAACACCTGATTAACAATACTTTATTCTTTTAAAATTATTTTATTAATTTCTTAATGATATTGTAATATTCTACGGATATGTTTGTTTCAAAAAAATTTGAATATGAATCAGAGTATACAGAATGTCAGGTCAGGCAGCATTAAGCTAAATTACAATTACTGATATAATGATTTCGAAGCCTGAGATCAAAATCCCTCCAAACCTGGAAGAAAACTTCTGGCTTGTTGCGGCTGATATGGGTTATGGACACCAGCGTGCAATATATCCCTTAAAAGCTCTTGCAAAGGATGGAATAATTGTGAATGCAAATACTTCTATGAACTCCACGAAAAAGGAGATGAGGCTTTGGAGGAAGATGTTGCATACTTATGAGTTTATGTCAAGAGCGGGCAGCTTTCCGATAATCGGTAACTACATTAAGCATATGCTTGATGGTGTACTTTTCATTCCGAAATACTATCCGCTTCGCGACAATTCAGGTTCTACATTTCAGGTTAAATATCTGAAAAAGAGAATAAAAAAAGGACTTTGCATGGGGGTAACAGAGCAGATAAAAACCCCCGAGATGCCAATGATAACATCATTCTATTCTTCAGCAATTGCTGCAGATATGGCAGGCCATAAGAAAATATTCTGCATTATCTGTGATACTGATCTCAGCAGGGTATGGGCTGCAGAAAATGCTTCAACATCCAACATAGTCTATTTTGCATCGGGATCTGTTTCTGCTCAGAGGTTATTATCATACGGCGTTCCGGAGAAAAACATATTGCTAACCGGGTTTCCTCTGCCACTTGAATTGCTTGGCAACAGAAATCTTAACACTCTTAAGTCTGACCTCAGCAGACGTCTGGCAAATCTGGATCCGCAAAAAGTCTTTTATAATTTGTATAAGCATAGTGTAGAATCTTTTCTTAAAGATTCCAGTATTGTTTATCCTTCAGATAATTTCCCTTCTGGCCCCATAACAATTACTTATGCTGTTGGAGGGGCCGGTGCACAGAAAGAGATTGGACGTCAGGTTGTTGGGAGCCTTGCCGATAAAATTGAAAGTGGTCAGTTTAAGGTAAATCTGGTAGCAGGTACCAGAAAAGAGTTAAGAGATTACTTTTTGAGGGTAAAGGATGAAGTTGCTCGCAATAGCGATAATGTACAAGTTATATATGCAGAGGATAATGATACATATTTCAGCATGTTTAATGAATGTCTGCACAATACCGACATACTCTGGACAAAGCCAAGTGAATTATCTTTTTATTGTGCACTGGGAATCCCTGTAATCATGACTCCGGCTATTGGTCCGCAGGAGAAATGCAACAGGAATTGGCTCCGTGAGACAGGGTCGGGATTTAAGCAACAAAATCCACAATATACTTACCAGTGGCTCATTGATTTATTAAATAAAGGCCGATTGGCTGAGGCAGCATGGCTCGGATTTCTTAAAGCCAGAAAATTCGGCACTTATAATATTCTGGATTATCTTGAAAAAGGTTCATTTACTCCGAGTAATGACCCATTGAAAAGGTAGCTGCTTAAGAATTAACATTTACTTCATTATTTCGTAACAGACAGGTCAATATGCTACATTACTTTTATAAGAATAAGAAGTAAAAAAGTAAGGAATTGGAAAAGTACCTGTTCTTTTATCTGAAAACCGGAGGCGGACATCTTGCTCCGGCAAAAGCGGTAGCTGAAAAGATACGGTCAAAGCGTAAAAGCGATGTTGACATTATTCTGGCAGATGGACTTACAGGATCAAAGACTATCATAAAAGAGATTATTGAAGATGGGTATAAAACTGCTGTAACAGAGGCAGTGTGGACATTTGAATTACTTTATGCTTTACACAAAGTAAGAATAATTTCAAGATTTACATCATTTATTGTTTCAATCTTCCTGAAACCAGGGATCGAAAAGCTGATTCTCGAAACAAGACCTGCGAAAATAGTATTATTTCATTTTTTTATTATTAAGCCTGTTTTCGAGATCATAAGGAAACATAATCTCGATATTCCGGTAATTACTGTTGTTACAGATCCATTTACTGCTCATCCGATATGGTTCCTGGAAAAAGGACAGAGATATATTGTTTTTAGCGAAATGCTTCGCGAGAAATGCATTAATGAGGGAATTGACAGAGAAAACCTGAGAGTGTTTCCATTTGTTCTCGATCGGAAATATACGGGAAAATTGAACCATAAAAAAGAAATCATAATTCGTAAAGAACTTGGCTTTGAGCCAGATAGCAGGGTCATTCTGATAATGGGAGGCGGAGATGGAATGCCTCGGGGAAAGAAGATACTGAAACATATCATAACAAGGAATATGGGTGCTGAGATAGCAATTGTTTGCGGGAAAAATGTTAAGATGTATCACCATGTTATGAAGCTTAAGGAAAAGTACAATATCGGGAAACTTAAAATTTACGGATATGTCGACTTCGTGCACTCTCTGATAAGCATTTCCGATGTAGTAATAACAAAATGTGGCGCTTCAACATTTATGGAAATCCTTATTGCCGGGAAAGTGCCTCTGATTAATAATTATATATGGGAACAGGAAAAAGGCAACATGGAATTCATTTGTAAAAGTGAAATGGGAATACTTGAAAGGGATACAAAAAGAATACCTGATGTTCTTTACAGGCTCTTTAACGATTCTGATTTTTATAACACACTGATATCCAATATTAAGAAAGCATCACTCAGAAACGGCGTGGGGCCTGTTTCTGAGTATATTTTAAAATTTCATTAGAAAAATTACATGAAGATACTTGTATTATCTGACCTGCATCTGGATACCTCTGACAATTTTGGAACTTTTCAATGGAATGATATGGAATTTATTATGCAGATTGAAAGTGTTCGTAACTTTTATGCAATAGATAAGGTGATATTTAATGGTGATACCTTTGAATTATTTAAGTACAGATTTGAAGATATCAGTAAAGCTCATCCTGCCCTGATGAACTATTTCGGCGACAAAGATTTTATTTTCATTAAAGGGAATCACGATATTGTAAATAAATTCGGGATAGATCATTATCAGATTACAAACTCACAAGGGCAAAGCATATATCTGGAGCACGGCCATAATGCAGACTGGTTTGACGGATCGCGTTTCGGACATGCAATAAGCAAATTCGGGTTTTCTCTTCTGAAAAAGTTAACTAATTCCAAGAAGTTGATGGATATCTACTTTAAGATTGTTACGTTAAATGATCAGATTTACCATATTCCAAAAAAGTACAACTCTATTAAGTACCTCACTTATGCACTTAAGCTTTTAAAAGAGCATGATGTGGTAATCCTTTCACACACCCATAAGCTGGAATCACATCATACATATTATCTAAACAAAAAAAAGCGTTATCTGAATTCAGGTACATGCTCTCTTGGTAGATTTCAGGGCATTGTGATTGATTCCGAGACTCTTAAATACGAATTAATCAAAGAGACGAAAGTCTCTTCTAAGGAGTCATATCAACTGCGATACGCAATTTAGCTGTTTCATTTAGAAATTTTTAATTTATGCCGACCAATAATAAGTTTCGGATTGCTTTACTATCTGTCGTTATGACATTAGGATTTGCTACTTTAAATGCTCAGATTTTAAGGGATTCGTTATTGTTGAAAATCCTAAAACGGGAAGTGGATAATATATATAATTTTCAATTTAAAGAAGCTGAAGATAACTTACAGAAGATCAGCAATAAGTATCCCGGGCACCCTATTGTTATGCTTTTAGAGGGAATGATAACTTATTGGAAAAATTATCCTCTTACAACAACATCATATGCCCGTCCATCTTATGAAAGCGAAATGAAAATCTGCATAGAAAGATGCGAAAAATTTAATCAGGAAGATGAAGTTGAATTCCTTCTTACGAATCTCTGTGCCAGAGGAATGTTACTGATGTTTTATGCGGATAACAACCTGACTTCTGAAGTCATTCCGTTGTCAACAACTACTTATCGCTACATCAGGCGTTCGTTTGATCATACTCAGAGTTACACTGATTTTTATTTTTTTACAGGACTGTATAATTACTATCGCGATGCATATCCTGAAGCGCATCCTATATATAAACCAGTTGCATTGCTTTTTCCACGGGGAGATAAGAATAAGGGTATGAATGAGCTTCTGTCTGCATCAAGAAATGCATTGCTTTTAAAGGCAGAGTCATCATCATTTCTCTCTTACATATATCAGGGTTTTGAAGCCAATTTCATCAAGGCTTCAGATTTAACTGAATATCTGATTGCTCTGTACCCTTATAATGTTAATTACATGGCGGCTAATATCAGGAACCTTCTTCTCATTAAAAAATATGACTCTGCAGAAAGTCTGATTAAATCCTCATTATCAAAAACCAGCAATACATATTTTGAGGCACAGGTAGCTGTTTTCACAGGAATTTTACAGGAGAAAAAATATCACAATCAAAAACTTGCTGAAGAGTATTACAAAAAAGGGATTAATGAGTTATCTGCTTTCGGTAATTACGGTAATGAGTATGCAGCCTACGCATGGTTTGGCTTAAGCAGGATAAGTGAAATAAACTATGACAGGAGTACGAAGGAAAAATTCAGGAAGAACGCATTAGAACTTTCTGTTTTCGAAAGCATTAACTTTGATAATTAGGGAGGCTGTGAAACTTTTTGGTATGAAAAAGCAGGCTCTCAAAAACCTGAGTATGCAGGGAAGTGAATTTCAGTTCACTTTTTTATAGGAAAACGAAAGTCAACTAACCGTCGTCCAGCAGTCTGTCCCATAAAAAATGCAAACACAAAAATCGGGTATGTATATAAAGCAAAACCTATGTCGCTGTAAATTCTCAGAAGAATGATAAGGGGAATAGGTAAATGAATGTATAAGAACCATTTAAATGAAAACTTTTTCACGCTTCCCCTTAAAAATCCAAAAGGAAGATTTATAAGGAAGATAATAAGGGCTAGTATTATTAGTTTTACAATATGATCATGCATAAATTTCTGTCTGTTGCTTAATAACGACGCCCGAAGGTATAGTAATTATTAAATGATCAAATAGCAATCTCATATATATCATCATGTTTAAATGGGATACAGACAGGAATTAGCAATATTTAACAAATTAGGGATATTGTAAATCAGGAGGATATCGGGGAACTTATAAAGATTGATAAGATATTTATAATGATGTTCTTGTTCTGGAAGAACTTCCAAAACTTGAGGCTGCAGAAGTACGTAAACGACTTACAAATATAAAAGGTATAGGAGACTGGACGGCAGATATTTATTTAATGTTTTGTCTGCAATCGAAAAATATCTTCCCGACAGGAGATATTGCTATTGCAAACACTGTGAAAGAATTAACAGCAGCAAGGACGAAAGAGCAAATTGTATTAGCTGCTGAAAGATGGAAACCGTTTCAATCACTTGCAGCTTATTTCCTTTGGCATTATTATCTCAACAAGAAAGTCAAAAAATGATAAGCCTGAGAGTTTGCGGGTACTTTAATTTGACTGGTTCAATTTTTTTTGTATTTAAACAGTTACTTATTAATTTTCATACATTTATAAAAGATACTTGTGCCAGTGGTTTCAAAATGAATAACAAATGCCGGGATTTGAATTAATGAAACATAATCTCAAAACTAAAGCTATGCTTATCAAGGAGGTAACTGCCTTGCGTCTTGAGTTTGATAAAGTAATGGAAGAACACAAATCAGATATTGCCGGTATTGCTTACCGTAAACAGATAGAAGAAGCTTTGAGCAAAAGTGAGTTTCAAACAAGGCAAATAATTGATAATGCCCCTTTTGGTGCTCATCATTATAAGCTGGAGCCGGGAAATAGATTGATTTTTACGGGTGCAAATCCGGCAGCTGACTCAATACTTGGAACTGATAATCTGCAATTCATTGGAAAGACAATTGAAGAGGCGTTCCCTCCTCTGATCAAAACGGATATTCCCCGGATGTATCGGAGAGCAGCATCTACAGGTGAACGATATGATACTGAACAGGTAGATTATGAGCATGGAATAATCAGTGGAGCGTATGAAGTGCATGCTTTTCAAACCAGCCCCGGGAATATGACAGTATTTTTCATTGATATTACCATTCGTAAAAGGGCAGAAGAGGCTTTGGTCAGGGCAAAAGAGAAGGCAGAGGAGAGTGACCGTCTTAAATCCTCATTTCTTGCTAATATGAGCCATGAAATACGAACCCCGATGAATGGCATACTTGGGTTTGCCGAACTTTTAAAAAATCCTGTGTTGTCGGAAGCAGAAATTCAGGAATATATAAGCTTGATAAGCAAAAGTGGTGTTCGGATGCTTAATATCATTAACGATCTGATTGATATTTCAAAGATTGAGTCGGCGCAATTGAGCATTCAACTTTCAGAGTTCAACATTAATAAGGAAACAGAGGATATTTATGACTTTTTTAAACATGAAGCTAAACAAAAAAGGTTGAGGCTAAGCTTTAAAAATTCCATCCCAACAGAAGAAGCATTTATTAAAACTGATAAGGAAAAACTTCTGGCTGTTCTTACCATTCTGGTCAAAAATGCCTTAAAGTTCACCATTATAGGTTCAATTGATTTTGGATACGAAAAAAAGGATGACAATCTTGAATTCTATGTTAAAGACACAGGAGTCGGCATTCCTCATGAGCAGAAGGATATAATTTTTGAGAGGTTCAGACAAGGGAATGATGATCTGAACAGAAATTATGAAGGCGCCGGACTGGGATTATTTATTTCAAAATCCTATGTAGAAATGCTGGGTGGACGAATATGGGTCGAGAGTATTATTGAAAAGGGTTCTACATTTTATTTTACCATTCCTTACAGCAGTTCAGGTGTGTCTGCCTGAATATATGCTAAGACCTGATACAGTTATATTTACTTAGGCGGGATTCCGGAACAAGTGCGCTATTTTTATGTTTAAATGTTACGGATACCAAACAGTGTAAATTATGAGAAAATTTCACAGAATTGATATTGCCATCACAAGCTGGATGTCCCTGAATGGACTTGTCTTGCTGCGTCTGAGTATTGGGATTGTTTTTCTCTGGTTTGGAAGTTTGAAATATTTTGAAAGACTCAGCCCTGCTGAGGATGTTGCTACCAGAACCATTGAGACCATAACCTTTGGTAAATTATCTGATAAAGTAATACTATATGGTCTTGCTACATGGGAGGTTCTTATTGGCATAGGCCTGATATTCAAGATATTCCTAAGGCAAACCCTTTTTCTTTTGTACTTACAAATGATCGGGACTTTCCTTCCGTTATTTTTATTTCCTCAGGAAATATTTTACGTCTTTCCCTACTCCCTAACTCTTGAGGGACAATACATTGTGAAAAATCTCGTACTTTTAAGTGCTGGTATTGTACTTGGGGCCACTGTAAGAGGAGGACGATTGGTTCCGGAAGACTTAAGTGACACGGCTTAATTATTTAAAATCCTGGTTCCGAAAATAAATTTTTGGCTCCACCATGGATCATTTAATGAAGTAATGGTTACGCCCTTTCCGGAAGAAGTGTGGATAAATTCATTATTTCCGATGTAAATTCCGGAATGTGTTATGTATCGGGGAGTTTTATATGTTCTGATAAAGAAAACCATATCTCCCTTTATCAGTTCACCGGGGTTACGGATTATTGTGCCAAATTTTGACTGCTCTTCCGAGTTATGGGGGAGATTAATGCCATGTTTGCCGAATACAGTAACCAGTAATCCGGAACAATCCATGCACCTCATGGTGGTACCACCCATACAATGAGGAACCCCAATGTATATTTGAGCAGTTTTGATGATTTCATCAGCATTTGTTCCGTGAGTACTAATCCCTTTTTCAATACCTGAGTTAATAAAATCATTCAGTCTTCTATTTTCACCCGGACTTTCAATGTTCGGGTTTACTGTTTCAGGGACCATTTGTTTGGTACAGGAATTCATAACCAGTTGAAATACAAATACTAAAATTATGTTAATTAAAATCCCGGTTACAGATATAATTTTTCTCATTATGGAGTGCAAAATCAGCAGTTTGTCAAAACAAAACCCTACAGAAAGATTTTTGTTCGGAATTTTCGGTATTAATAATCTTAGGATTTCGTAAATTTACATAGCAGACTCCTTGATGGAGGAATACTTATATACCCGGAGCACTTTATTTAAATTCAATAGATCAAACCAAATACAGACAATTATGAAAAAAATCGGACTACTGTTAATTGCAGGACTTGTGATTATTTCATGTAATACAAATCCTATTCCAGCAACCTCCTCGAATGCTGAGAACCAGTCTCAAATCCGGGATGGAGTTTTTATTCACATTACGGAAAGCTATAATGATCCGCACCGTGTTTTAATGCCTTTAAAAATGGCTGGCATTATGACAGCTGATAAAGATGTGATAGTATATCTTGATATACATGCTGTTGAATTGTTGGTTAAGGGAGCAAAAGACATTACATACGCGGAATATGAATCATTTCAGACATATCTGAAACAACTGATTGATAAAAAGGTAGGATTGTTTGCCTGTTGCTAAACTGGGGATGGTGGGAGATCAGCATTAAATAAGATAGATGTACATCTGTACATAAAAGATCGAAAAATATTAAGATCAGTAGAAACATTAAAGTGAATATTGATTATCTTCGACTGAACAGACTGAAAATTCTAATTCACCTAATCATACAAAAAAGACATAAGCTTAATCTTATCTAATAGAATATTAATAACAACCATAAAATGAAAAAGATTCAAATTACCAAACGCGATGCCAGATTCTTTTTTTTAGGAGTTTTTGTTATGTTTATTTTTACTTTAATAATGGAATGGCAGGATGTCAAATCAGGTTTCAGAGATGGATTTAGGGACGCAATTACAGAAAAGGATAAGTGAACTTATCTTGGCATGCAGCTTAAAGGAATTAGTAATAAGGCACTTTCATACTAATCCTCACTGGCATCTTGCCCGCCCAAAGGTAAAAAAAGCTAATCATGTCGTATTATTTTGTTGCACAAATCAGGATAAATAACGCTGAGGAATATAAGAAGTACCTTGAAAAGGTCGATGATGTATTTTCTCAGTACAACGGAGAATATCTTGCTGTCGATAAATCTCAGGCAAGTTTAAATGCATTTATTTTGAAGGGGATTTTAATAATATTATTCTTTCTGATTTCCGGATTATCTGCAAAAGCTTTCAATTATTATGTGGTTGCAGCTTCAGAAGGAGGAAATAATAAGAATAATGGGGCCAAAACTTCCCCATGGCTTACGCTTGCTTATGCATGCTCGCAAGTTCCATCCGGTCCCCATACAATTTATATTGGCGCTGGAACCTTCAAAGAGACCTCACCGAGTATTCTGGCCGCTGGGGTCAGCATTGAAGGACAAGGTGACAGTACACTATTAATATCATCAGTATCGAATGCTGCAACAATACTATTGAGTAGCAGAATTGAAGGATCAAAAGGGAACCAGGCAATTTCATATATTAAGATGGATGGTGGTCTTATTGCTGACAGGGCAATTGATGTGATAGGTAGATCAAATGTCATTATTCATCATGTAGAGATAGTAAACTTTTTCACCCAGGGCATTTCCTTTTATGGGAAGTCATCCACTTCATCAGGCATGCCAAAAATATTTGCTTCCGGGAATAAAATACATAACAGCAAAATTATTAATTGCGCAAAATATGTAGTGGGCGATCAGGGGTATGGAAATGTTCGGATTGGAGGACAGATTGGAATAGAGATTCACGATTGTATTATTGAGCAGATTGATCGTGGAACAAACATGAATGGATTTGGAATAAAATTTTGTGGCGGCGGTTGGAATAAAGCCTTGAAAATATACAATTGTAATGTAAAAGTGCCTCCTATAGGAGAATCGGAATGGGATTTTGCTGTAGAGTTGTTCCATAATCTCGGTGGATTTGAAATTTATAATAATACATTCCAGGGAACGGTTGACTTCTCAAGTTCCGCTGCGGGTGATTACCGGACATTTATAGCCGGCGATTATGACTTTGCTGGTAAAATCCATGATAATGTAATTCATCAAGAGGTAATGCGCCCGGGGCCTGAGGGTGAAAGTGGGATAGACATTGAACATAATGCTGAAGGAGGGATTTATATTTTCAGAAATTATTTTGCAAATCTTCAATATCCGATACGCTCATCATTAAAGGAGCAGATTCCGGGCTATCCTCCTGAACAACAGAACGATTGGTATATATATCACAATGTTATTACCGATGTAGGGATTGCAGGAACCAACTTACTTGCAATAGGAATGATGCTTGGTCATAGTGCTTCAGGCGTTTCATATAATAACTGGAATATCTGGAACAACACAATCTACGCAGGCAAGGGAGCAAAGCCTGCATACGGAATCAGACTTCAATTCAGAGGGAAGTGTTCAAATATTTCAGTACGAAACAATATTATCAGTGGTTTTACAGGCTCACCCATACATATATATAATAGTACGATCGATGGGCTGTCGATTGAGAATAATCTTTTCTACGAAAATGGAACCAATACACCTACTTATGCTGCATCTATCGTTACAAATGAGACCAGGCGAAATAATATAGAGAAAAATCCTCTCTGGCTTTCAACCAATGATTTTCGCTTAAGGAAAGGATCTCCGGCCATTGGTGCTGGAATAGATGTTGGACTGGAATCTGATTTCAGCGGAGCAAAAATAGTCAGTCCGCCGGATATAGGTGCTCTCCGGTTTGTTCCTGTTGACAGAACAATTAAATAATGCTATTTTGTTGCGTATAGGAACAGAGTTCATAATTAGATCTTTGGTAAGGACTACAAGTACACAATTAATTTTAAAAGCATAAACAATAGCCGGCGGCAGCTGTTTCAGAAGAATAATTAGTAGAATAATTTTATGAAGACAAGAATCCCATTTTTGTTGTTTTGCGTTTTGTTAAGCTTATCTTTCGTATCAGTAAAAGGTCAGATTCTGAATCCCGAATATGATTCGGTGTTAGCTAAAGCCCTGGGCGGAAACGATGTTCCAACCATTGAAGAAGCGGAAGAGCTAATACAGACTGATCCAACCGTAAAATCAAATATTTTTGATGCTGATCTGTTTGAATTGTATGGATCAGCCGCTCTTCCTGAGTATCTGAAGAGTCACAAAAAGATAGAAAAGTTCATAAACCCTTAACTGTTTTAATTACCTAATGATCAAAATATTACGTGAGCCTGATATCCCCGGGGCTTATTCAATAGTACAAAGAGTTATTCAATATTTGAATAAGCAAAACATAAATCAATGGGACCAGGTTTATCCCACTCTTGAAATTATTAAATGTGATATTCTTTCAGAAAATGCATTCGGATATTTTTTAGATGGACAGTTATCCGGGTTTGTCGTTATTAATAATGAATTCCCTGTTGAATATAATTCGTTAACATGGATGGAAACACCGGAAAACTCACTTGTAGTTCACCGGTTGTCTATTGCTCCTGATTTACAGGGGATGGGCATCGGGAAAAAGTTGATGGGTCATGCTCAGAATTTTGCTTTGGAAAATGGTTATAAATCAATAAGATTAGATGCATTTGCAGAAAATCCGGCTGCTTTACGGTTATATGAAAGTCTGGGATACATGAAGATCGGAACTGTTGGATTAAGAAAAGGAGAATTTAATTGCTATGAGAAACTGATATAGTAAAGATGAGAATACTACTTACCGGATCAACGGGATATATTGCACAGAGACTTTTGCCTGTTTTAGTAAATAATGGACATGAGGTAATTTGCTGTGTGCGTGATAGTAAGAGGTTCAATGCTGAAAAATATTCTTCAAAATCAATATCCGTAATAGAGGTTGACTTCTTAAAACCTGAAACACTTAGCATCATTCCTTTTGATATTGATGCTGCTTATTATCTTATCCACTCGATGTCAACCTCGACGGGTGATTTCGAAAAACTCGAAGAAGAATCCGCTGCTAATTTTACGAATTCAATACAGAAGACAAAGGCCCGTCAGGTAATCTATCTGAGCGGAATCGTTAATGAAAAAATATTATCAAAACATCTTACAAGCCGGGGAAATGTAGAGAGAATATTAAGTTCCGGTTCATTTGCTCTTACAACTCTCAGAGCAGGCATCATTATAGGCCCCGGAAGTGCCTCTTTTGAAATAATCCGCGATCTTGTGGAGAAGTTGCCCGTAATGATTGCACCAAAATGGCTTAATACCCGCTCGCAACCTGTTGCTATACGAAATGTTATAGAATTCTTATCAGGGGTACTCCTTCTGGAACCAACATTCAACCGGAATTATGATATCGGTGGGCCCGATATTCTTACCTATAAGCAAATGCTGCTTGAATTTGCTAAAGTAAGAGGTTTGAAGCGCAGAGTAATGATTGTCCCGGTAATGACCCCAAAATTATCATCCTACTGGCTCTATTTTATAACTTCAACTTCCTACTCACTTGCCCAGAATCTTGTTGATAGCATGAAAGTTGAAGTGATATGCAGAGAGAACAACTTAAAAGAACTCGTATCCGTAAATCCGGTAAATTATCAGGATGCAATAAAAGAAGCATTTAATAAAATTGAGCTTGATCAAGTAGTTTCAAGCTGGAAAGATGCTCTGACTTCCAGAACTTTATACGGGGGTATTGCAAAATACGCTGAAGTCCCTGTTTACGGGTGCTACCTTGATTACCGTATGCTTCCAATAACTGATACCGAAAAAGTTCTTCAAAAAATCTGGTCAATAGGAGGAAAAAACGGCTGGTATTATGGGAACTGGCTTTGGGGTATAAGAGGCTTTATAGATAAAATGTTCGGAGGTGTAGGATTAAGAAGGGGAAGAAGAAACCAGCATGAAATTTCACCAGGTGACACTCTTGATTTCTGGAGGGTTCTGATAGCCGATAAATCTGAAAAAAGGCTTCTGCTGTTTGCTGAAATGAAAATACCCGGTGAAGCATGGCTGGAATTCAGAATAGACAAGGACAACATCCTTCATCAGACAGCTACATTCAGACCTCTTGGTTTAATGGGAAGGTTGTACTGGTACAGTGTTCTTCCTTTTCATGGTTTTATCTTCAGAGGGATGATAAGGAATTTAGTGTACGGATAAGAGGAACTCGCTTATGTGTCAATAGTATCTTCGATGGGATTTTAAAAGATTATGATTACAATTGTGGCTATAGCTATAAAAGTTGTGGTGATTATTGCTACCGGTTTCAGCCTGAAGTGCAACAACTTTTTGATTTCCGGACCAAGTTTTACTGCCATAAAGCCCAATAAAAAGAACTTCATCCCCTGGCTGAGCAGGGTAGCAACCATGAAAATTAATAAATTGATGTCAAAAACACCGGAAGATATAGAGAAGATCTTGTATGGAACAGGAAGTGCAGAGGCAAAAAATAAAATCCAGAAATCCCATTTAGTGTAAAGGACTTGTATTTTATCGTAAACTTCTACTGAAAATCCAGGGATGTTATTAATAAAGAATTGTGCAATTCCGGTAAAATCGCCATTTCCGTTTAACCATGCAAAATAGCCGATAGAGTAACCGGCAACTGCGCCTGTTAAAGTCCCTAATGTTCCGAATATTGCATATTTGTAAGCTTTCTTAATATTTAAAAGTACCAGTGCCAGAAAAAACATCGGAGTAGGTAAAGGCAAAAAGGAAGCATCGGCAAAAGCACAGAAAAAAAGAGCCCAAACTCCCCATTTGGTATCAGCCCATTTCAGACTCCATGTATGTATCCTTATATAAATTCCTGAAAGCCAGTTTTTCATTAAATTCATTAAATTCATTAAATTCAATTAAATTCATTAAATAGTGCTACTTCTATAAAATCCAAAATGTCACTAACAAAGACACCCTTAAGCTATTACTACTTAAGCGAAATCAAATGCAACGAAATTATCTTACGAGATCGTTGGCGGATGCCAGACAGAACAAAAAGAAATAGTATAGCCGAAGCCGAAAAAAAACACCAATAAAAAGTTTGTCAGTAATTTCATGGGTACAAAAGTGGGGCTTATTTTATTGGTTTACTGTTAAATAAAAGTTAATGTTTATTAAAATCTTAATTTGCCTCCATAAAATATTATTGTTCATCGAAACATACTAAATTAGTAGACAGATTTCAATTCTTTATATGTCAGATCAAAACCTTTTACACAACGCCAGGGAACAGCCTCATTCTGACCTTAGGTTAATTTACTAATTAATTGAACATTGCAGATAAATAATTGTTCTTGGATTGAGAAAATACTGCAATGAGTATCTATACACAGAGGGCTATTGAATTCTATAAAATTGCTTTCAGCGGAGATCCCCGGAAAGCAACAGAATTATTCGCAGGTTCAGTTTACAAACAACATAATCCGCTTGTTCAGGATGGAATTGAGGGATTCATTGAATATTTTGAAAAAATGAATTCCGAATATCCGGATAAATCAATTGAAGTCGTTCGAGCCGTTGCGGAAGGAAATATGGTTGCATTACACACTCATCAGATCTGGCCGGGAAACGAGGAGTATGTTACAATGGATTTTTTTGGATTTGATGAGAACGGAAAGATAGTTGAGCACTGGGATGCCGTTCAAAAAATTCCTTCAGAATCTAGAAATCACAATAAAATTTACTGAAACTAAATTTAAAAATGTAAACAATGAAAAATGCAACCAGATCTGAAAAGTACTCCGCCTGTGAATAACGTGGTCCAATGCCAATACCACTCGATCAGCTGGCAAGCAAGTAAAATTTCTCGAAGTATTAAAGTCAATCATACAATTTGTCTGGCGCATTCTTAATCAGGACGTTAGAATGTAATTTCCATATCTTAATGTGGAAAAGGATTTTATTGAATATCCTGGAAAATTGATTTTGAAATAAATCTAGTACAATTTTTATTTTTTATTAGCGTTTACTTTGCAGTTAATTCCCTTTCTAAATCGAAAATTTAAAAAATAATCTAATGAAGCAAACTTTATTTTGTACGATTCTGATTTCCGGCATGATTTTATCTTCTTGTCAAAAGGACGACAAATTAGCTATCGAGAAACCCCAGACTACAACACTGCTGAGCAAATTGGTAGTTGATGGTAAGACTCAAAATGAGTTCACCTATAATCAGGATAATCTGTTGACCGAGGAAAAGCATCAGTTCTATTATATAAAGCATTCTTACGCTGACAAAACGCTTTTCGCATCGTCAGATTATTATTATGATTTCTCTTTAGATACAATGAAAACAAATGCCTGGGTTACTGCTGAAACTTCTCAGAAAAGCCTTTCCAAAGTTTTTGAATACGTGGATAATGATAAGTTTAAGATAGTTTACAACCGTCCGGGGGATAATACTTCAGAATATTCAGAATTTACATATGCCGGTGATAAAATAGTCAAACAAACGATGTATCTTGATAATAAAATCTCCGGCCACATTGATTACGTTTATGATCAAAGAGGAAATCTGGCAAAAAAGACAAAATATGTTTTGTCAACCGGAGATGTTCAGTTAATGACATCCACTGTTTATGAGTATGATGATAAAATTAATCCTTACAATGGATTTAAAAAGGTAGTTGATCCCGGAATTAACACCAATGCCAATAATATTGTGAAGGAGACCTATACCATTCATTATGCAACAGCTCCATCAGTCGAGAAAGTTCAGGTTAATCTGTTTGCCTATGCTTACAATGACAAAGGATATCCTGTAAAAGTAAATGGTAACACGGAATTTAAGTATATTACCAAATAAAATATTTTCTTGATATAACAAAAAAGGCTGTCTCAAAAGGGTAGCCTCTTTTGTTGTTACCGAATCCGGCTATGAACTAATATGACTTTTCTCTTTCCAGACCTTTTTTAATCCATTCGGGAACAACAGATTTGATAAAATCCTGCTTTTCTTCATTCAGGTTTTTCATATTCAGTCCAATGTATTCCTGAGCTTTTGCTTTTGTACTGATGTCAGGATAAGGTATTTCCTGATTGTAACCCAATGAGGCAAGCAATCTCGCCAGTTTTACCCTGGCATCCTGAGCGAAGGCAATTCCTCCGGAAATTATTCTTCCGGTTTCCACAGGTGAATGAAATGAGTTGCCATGCCCGGCGGCTGCAAAATCCCAGCGCCATTGTGCCTTTCTTATATTTTTAAGAATCTCTTTCATATCAGCCTCTGTGGCACCCTTTTCCCATGCTGTTTTAGCTTCAACATGACTCCTTACAAGGAGTATCTCAAGGATATTCCTGTTTTCAATAATTTTATCCTGTCGTGTATATACATCCTGTATCAGTCTTTCTGTTTCTTCACGATGACAAACCTGGCAGGAGTTGGAAACGTTATTTAAAGGGCTTTGTATGTGATGGTCAGTGAATTTTTGTCCACCTTCGCTTATAAATGGCATGTGACAGTCGGCACATGATACACCTCTGGAGGCATGGGTGCCTGTTAAATATAGCTCATAATCAGGGTGTTGAGCTTTCAGCATTGGTGTACGGCTCATGGCGTGAGTCCAGTCTGAAAACTCTATGCTGTCGTAATATGTCTCCATTTCTTCAACCCCTGTACCATTTTTCCATGGATAAACCAGGTAATTTACTCCCGGTTCGATATTCTTATCAAAATAGTATTCAACATGACACTGGGCACAGACAAGGCTTCTCATTTCCTGGTGAGATGCTTTTTCAATATCCTTGCCCATTGAATTGAATGCCTCAATAAGTCCGGGGCGTGAAATGTGAAGATTCATGGTTTTTGAGTCATGGCAATCGGCACATCCTATTGGATTTATGATCTCGCTTCCTTTTGTATCCCATGTGCCTTTGTAAAATCCTGCTACTCCCGTCTCATTCATGAGCCTTGGTACATCAGGACTTTTGCATGTCCAGCAGGTATTGGGAAGAGGACTTGGTTCTCCTTCAGTGGGCGCTCCGGTACGGAGAGAGTTTCTTATATCATCAACTGCATAAAAGTGACCCCTTGCCTGGGTGTAATCTTTAGAGAACGGATAACCTGCCCACAGGACAACCATTCGGGGAGATTCTTCAAGCATATCTATAGGGAGATTCCCGTTATACTTACTTCTGAAACTTGTGTCGGAAGTATTCATAAATGAGTTGTACTCCCTGGGAAAGATTTCGCCCCAGATTGAATTACGTGGCTCAAACTCAGAAAAATTTATAACCGGCGAATATGCAAAGACAGCTTCGGCTCTTCTTTCAATGATTGACGATGCCAGCATTCCCAGTAGAAATACTACTCCTGCTGTTACGATGAAAATTATCCAACCGAACCACGGCCTTTCTTTAAGAATATCCTGTATTGATCTCATATTGTGTATGTAAAAATAGTTTCATTTTATTAATTCTTTCAGCCAGTCAGGTGTCAGAGAGCCGGGCACCGGTACGCGTGCATAAGGAACACTGGAAATACTGTTAACTCTGCCATGCGGTGTCTCCCTGTGACAATCCCAGCATTTTCGGCTCATCCTGAATTTGTGTGTCTCTATATTATAGGCCATAAGCTTGCTGTCTGTAAGCATTTCTGAGTGGCATCTGATACAATTATCATGCACCACTTCCCTGCCTGCCTCCTTAATGAATATCACCTGGGGTTCTCTGCGGAGAGTGAAGATTGTTGCATGCCTTAACCCGTCCTTGGCCTTGAAAAAATATTTGTTGAGGACATTATTATGAGGCACATGGCAGTCGTTGCAGTTTGTTTTTTTCTGATGCGAACTATGGTACCATGTTGCATATTGGGGAGCCATTATATGGCAATTAACACATGTTTCAGGTTTGTCGCCAAGGTAGGAAGGAGCATTTGAAATATAGAAAGCATAGAAACCAAGGCCGGAAAATATCGCTAAGATTAATATTACCGGAAGTTTCCATCTGTCAGGAGGTAACAGCTTTTTAAGAAAGTCCATTTAGTAAAAATACAAAAATTTCGGGAGATTTTCTGTTTGTCTGACCGGTTATACCATACAAGTTTAAACACTCTTGCATAATCAGTTGAGATATATTATTTTAGCCCTGTATGTAATCTTGTTATAAATACTGTGTTTATGAAAATTTCAGAAACTTTTAAAAGGGCCACTGTTTGATAATTTGTCGAACGCACAGAAGGATCTCAATATCGGGAGGTTAACAAGAATTATTGCGAATTAGTTATCTCCAGCCTCCGCCAAGACTCTGGTACAATATAACCATAGCCTGGAGCTGTTCCAGCTTATCGTTTACGCTGTTAAGCTGCGCTTGTAGCAGATTTACTTCTGAGGTTAATACATCAATATAATTTGTTGAAGAGGTATATTTTAGTAGTTCCATCGTAAATTCGACCGATTTCTCAAGATATTCTATCTGCCTTGTACGCAGGGTTATCTTTTCGGTGGCAGTCTGATATCCATGCATTGCACCAACTACCTCTTCTCCGGCAGCAAGCAAGGTCTTTTTAAACACCGCCTGATATTCATCAAAGTCAGCCTGGGCAACTTTTAACCGTTGCCGGTTCAAACCATAATTAAAAATCGGTTGTGTCAAACCGCCCGTTATATTCCAGAATACAAACGGGGCACTGAATAATTGTTGCAGACTGGTCTCTGTTAATCCTCCTCGCGCAGAGAGGGTAAGTGCCGGGTAAAAATATCTTCGGGCCACGTTTGTTAATTCAAAAAAATATCTCAACCTGAATTCTGCTTCCTGCACATCAGGCCGGTTTGCCAGCAGCTGAGCAGGGATCCCTGCGTTAAGGTCAGCAGAAAGTTCCTGATCTTCAAGCCTGCTTCTCTCTATCGGACCCGGATTCTGGCCCATGAGCAGACTCAGGATATTTTCAGTCTCATAAATTCTTTGCTTAAGGTCAGGTATCAAAACTTCTGCAGAATACCGGTTTGCCTGGCTCAGAACCAGATCGGCCCCTGTTATCACATCATTCTCCTTCATTAGTTCCATAACCTCCACGTTCTTTATTCGCTTTTCAACGGTACTCTGTGCTATTTCCAGCTGTGCATCGAGCGCTAAAAGTGTGTAGTAATTTATTGCAGCAGAGGCTATTAATTGAGTAATAACTGCTCTCTTATATGATTCACTTGCCAGTAGAGAGGCCAGAGCAGCTCTTTTTGAACTTCTGAGCTTACCCCAGATATCCGCTTCCCAGCTTGTGATACCGAAAACCTGATAAGATTCAGGAAATCCCTGACCATTTGCATTTATATTCTGAAAAGATGCGCTTAATCCGGCATTAAGTGAAGGAAAAAATTCGGCCTTGCTTTGCCTGAAGAGTGCTTCTGCTTTTTTTACACGGGCAACTGCAATCTGCAGATCGGGGTTGTTAGCGATTGTATTTTCTATTAAGGACTGTAAGAGCGGATCGGTAAAAAGTTTGTTCCATGGTATATCAGAAATATTCGAAGTGTCGGTGGTATTAAGGTTTCTGTATAACTGGTTGTACTGTGATAAATCAGGAGATCTGTGAGTTCTCTTCACCCCACATGATAATGTTGTGAGTATTAATAACAAGATGACAGTAAGTGATTTCAGGTATTTCATGTTTTTTTATTTCATAGATCATTTTTATTCGTCAATTCCCGGGGCTTTTATCTTCTTTGGGCTGAGTTTCTCCTGAAGATTCTGAAAAATGATAAAAAGCACAGGAATGACGAGTATGCCAAGCACTGTCCCGAAAAGCATTCCTCCAACTGCTGAAAAACCAATTGATTTATTGCCGTTTGCTCCGGCTCCTGATGAAAATATTAATGGTGTTATTCCGATGATAAAAGCAAAAGATGTCATTAAAATTGGTCTTAGTCTTACCTTGGCCCCTTCGATTGCAGCTGCTGTAACTGACATTCCTTTTTCTCTTCTGGCAGATGCAAATTCAACAATAAGAATTGCATTTTTTGACAAAAGACCAATAAGCATTATCATTGATATTTGCATATAGATATTATTATCAATACCAAAAATTGCAGCAAAAATAAATATGCCCGTCAGCCCTATTGGCAGGGAGAGCAGAACAGCAAGAGGAAGAAGATAACTTTCATAGAGGGCGCTCAGCAGAAAGAAAACAAAAAGTAAGCTTAGTATGAAAATATAAATAGTCTGGGTTCCGCTGCTCTGTTCTTCCCGGCTGACTCCCGAATATTCATAGCCATAACCCCGGGGAAGGGTTTGTGCAGCTACTTCGCTTATTGCTTCCATTGCATCCCCTGAGCCATACCCTTCATTGGGAGCTCCGTTGACGGAAATTGAGGTATACATATTAAACCGCGAAAGACTCTCAGGGCCGAAGACCCTTGTAAGTGTTATGAACTCAGTAATAGGAGCCATATTATTATTTACGGTTCGCACAAGTATTTTATTCAATCCTTCAGGATTAGCACGATATTCTGCATCAGATTGAACCATAATACGATACTGCTTGCCAAACTGATTAAAGTTGGAAGTATAAATACCACCGAAGTATGCCTGCATTGCATACATTATTCCTGATACGGTCAACCCGGCCTGCTTTACTTTTGGAACATTTACCGTGAGCAGGTATTGAGGAAAGTTTGGATTAAATGTAGTATATGCTGAAAGAATTTCGGGTCGTTTTCTTAATTCCGTCAGGAAATCCTGGGCTGCGGTATTAAATTCCCCGAGTGAATGTCCTTCAATATTCTGAAGTTCAAACGTAAATCCACCGCTTATACCAAACCCTTGTATAGTTGGCCTGGAAAAAGGTATTATCGTAGCATCCTTAATTACTGAAGTTTTTTGCATCACGGTCTTTATAATATCGAGGTTGCTGATTCCTTTGCGATCCTTCCAGTCTGCAAGGTCAAGAATTACCATTGCATATGAGCTTCCTGCTCCTGCCATAAAATTCTGACCGACCATTCGCAGAATATTCCTTACTTCAGGAATTGTTCGGGAAATACTGTCAACCTGATAGGCAACTACCGCACTACGCTCAAATGATGAGGCTGGTGGTAGGCTTATATTGACAAAAATGGCACCCATATCTTCTTCGGGAACAAACCCCGCAGGAGTAGTTTTCATTAAGATGAAAAACCCAAGACTGAATACAATGATTGCTGTAATGGCCATCCATTTTCTGCCTGAAAAGTATGTAACATATCTGACGTACTTTGATTTACCGGCTTCAAAACCGGCATTAAACAAGTTAAAGAATTTTTTGAAGCCATTCCTGCTACCCGCTTCTTCGTTCTTTGGCTTGAGGAATATTGCTGCAAGGGCAGGACTGAGGGTCAATGCATTCACGGCAGAAATCATAATTGCAATTGCAAGTGTTACCCCGAACTGTTTATAAAATACACCTGACGATCCAGAAATAAATGTGACCGGGATAAAAACGGATGCCATAACCAGTGTAATTGAAACAATGGCAACAGAAATTTCACTCATGGCATCAACCGAGGCTTTGAAAGGTGAGGTATATCCCTGATCCAGCTTGGCATGTACGGCTTCAACAACTACAATTGAATCATCGACTACAATTCCAATAGCAAGAAGCAGTGCAAACAGTGTAAGCAGATTAATGCTGAAATCAAAAATGTACAAAAAGAAAAATGTCCCGATAATTGCAACAGGAACTGATATCGCCGGAATAAGAGTTGAACGGAAATCCTGTAGAAAAAGATAAACTACAATAAACACCAGGATAAATGCCTCTAAGAGTGTTTTAAGGATCTCTTTAATGGAGGCATCGAGAAATACGTTTGCATTTACCATGTTGGTGTAGCTTATCCCTTCCGGAAATGTTTCGGCAGCTTCATCAAGAACTTCTAAAGATTCATTAATAACATTTCTGGCGTTTGACCCGGCAGTCTGGAAAATTGCAATGTTTGTAGCGGGCAGGCCGTTCACTCTTACGTCACTGTTATATGACTGTGCACCCAACTCAACCCTTGCGACATCTTTAAGTCTTAGAAAATGTCCATTATCTTCTGCTCTGATAATTACATTTTCAAATTCTTCAATGGTCTTAAGCTTCCCGGTAAATCTTATCACGTACTGGAAGCTCTGATCACCCTGTTCTCCGAAGCGGCCGGGTGCGGCTTCAATATTCTGGTCATTCAGCGCACTGACAATGTCTCCGGGAACGATGCCATAAACTGACATCACATCGGGTTTAAGCCAGATGCGCATCGAATAGGTCATCTGACCAAAGGCGGATGCACCTCCGACTCCCTGAACCCTTCTTAATTTCGGAAGTATATTTATTTCAATATAATTTTGCAGGAACAGCTGATCGTACTCTGGTTTTTCGCTATAGAGGGCTGAAATTAGCAACATTCCGCCCTGCTGTTTCCTGACTGATACTCCTGACCGGGTTACCTCTGCAGGCAGGATACCAGAGGCAGAAGAAACCCTGTTTTGAACTTCCACTGCTGCCATATCAGGGTCGGCGCCAACTTTAAAATAGACATTGATTGATCCATTGCCATCATTGTTGGCGCTTGATGTCATATAGGTCATTCCTTCAACGCCATTAATCTGTTCCTCAAGAGGAATAATAACACTGTTAAGAACTACCTCAGCATTTGCTCCGGGATAACTGGCTGAAACACGAACCGTTGGAGGAGCAATATCGGGGTATTGCTCAATAGGCAATCCAATCAGACCAAGTAGTCCGAGCATGAAAATGATTATGGAAATCACTGTACTGAGTACAGGTCGTTCAATAAATCTGTTAAACATATTATCAAACGGTTTACATTCTTGTAAGAGATACAATATTTGTATCCCTGGGGATAATCTCAGTGCCATCCCGCAGGGAGTTGATCCCTTCTATAACAACTCTGTCACCTGCTTTCAGGCCATTGGTTACCAGGAAATACCGGCCGTCATTGGTTGGAACAGAGATAAATGATACAGCAGCTACTTTATTGTCAGGCCCCACAGTGTAAATGAATCGTTTATCCTGCAATTCATAAGTTGCGCTTTGAGGAACTCTGAATATACTGTCTTTTACTTCGGGAACACGTACTGTAGCACTTGAACCACTTCTGATAAGGCCGTTTTTATTAGGGAAAACCGCCTTGAAAGTTGCCGATCCTGTTTCAGTCGATATTAGCCCGCTGGCCATCTGTATTCTGCCTTTTTCTGAATATTCACTTGAATTAGATAGTATTAATGATGCAGGTGGCATGTTTTTTATCTTTTCTTCGATTGTGACTCCGGGTGAATCGGACAGGAAATCGAGCAGCTGTTTTTCGTTCCACGAAAAATAAGCATTAACTGTACTGATGTCCGATAATGTTGTAAGAGCTTCCTGCATGTTGCTGCTTACAAGGGCTCCGGCCTTGAAAGGTATTGTGCCTATGATGCCATCTTCAGTACTTCTGATATTTGTATATGCCAGACTCGATTCGGCGTTGACAAGTTCAGCCTGTGCCTGGGCAAGTGCTGCCTGACTTGATTCCAGTTCGAGTTCGGCCGATTTTAGCCGGTAATCACTAACGATCTGTTTTTCAACCAGCGGCCTTACTTTTTCGATTTCCAATTTGGCGGTATTTACCCCTGCAACTGCTCTGTTAATGCTTGCTTTTGCTGTTATTACCTGCTGTTCGTATATTGGATTTTTAATCCTGAAAAGGAGTTGTCCTTTGCTTACGCGGTCACCTTCATTGACAAGTATCTTCTGGATATATCCGCTTATCATCGGCCTTATTTCAATAACCTGTTGTCCTTCTATTGTTGCCGGGAAATCCTGATGAACTGAAACTGTTTCAGGGACCAGAGTCATTACCGAATAATCTCTTATGGTATTGGTCCCTGGATTGGCACCCGGATTTGAATTATTTTTGCATGAGGCAATGACTATTGAAATGATAAATATCTTCAGATAAGTAATTCTCATTTTGTTTTCATTTCATTATTATCTCTGTGAAACAAAGAATGAGATCATCTGTTTAAGTTATTCCGGGTTTTTTAATTGTTAATTAATTAACAGAAAGGTAATTCCATCTTCAAGTTTGAGTTCTGGCCATGTAAAATGGAATTCTAATGAAGAAATGTAACATCACCTACCTTGGTAAAGTATGAACCGTCAGCATACCGGCCGGTAACCTTCCATACATAGACACCCTGTAAAGCGCGATGTCCGTTGCCATAATATCCGTCCCAACCTTTATTAATATCTAGGCTTTCATATATTAAAACTCCCCATCTGTTGAATATTTGAAGATGGTATTCTATTACATTTTTGGAAAATGGTCTGAAAATGTAATCTGACAGACCTTGTTCAGTCCAATACCCTCCTGTGGGACCAGACCTATTCCATCTGAACGCATTCGGAAATTTTATCTCGCCGTTTTTAAATTCAACTTTTATCGGTGATTTATATCCCGATGAATCCTTGCATCCTTCTTTTGAGGTTGCTGTAAGTGAAACGTAATAAATTCCGTCAGCTTCGTATTTATGCCATGGATTCTCAACAATCGAGGTACTACCATCACCGAAATCCCATTTCCAGTGAACTCCGTATACCGAAAAGTTCTGAAACACCACTATCTGGGAGTTACTGATTACTTCCGTAGGGTACACCTCAAAAATTGAAGTCGGATTCTGGTGAACAATTATTACTTTCTTAAAGATGGATTCCCCCGAATAATTAGTAACTGTAAGAGTTACAATATAATTTCCCGGAATATAATAAATATGCGCCGGATCTTTTTCATTTGAGTATGTTCTGTCACCAAAATCCCAGAGGTATGAAGTTCCCAGCAGGCTTAGATTTTTAAACTGTACCGACAGCGGACTGCACCCTATTGAATCAGATTTAAAATATGCTTCGGGAGGTGGGGGTGTGATTACTCTGATATGAATTGTATCAATTCCCCGGCATCCGAATCTGTCAGGGAGGGATTGATATCTGATGATATGATTTCCCGTACCGGCCGCGTGCGGATCAAATAAATTATCTGTCAAACCATCTCCTGTCCATGTTCCTCCGCCAGGGATAGAAGTCAGAAGTACTTTAGCATCAGTTATATACAAAGTTCCAACAGGATTAATTTCAGTTGTGGGGGATGGCATTACTGTAACTGTAATTGAATCAGAAGCCGCACAGCCATAGTTGCTGGTTACCCTGTATTTGATTTTATGGTTTCCAGGGCCGGCAACGGAAGGATTGAAATTATTTCCTGTAATTCCTGATCCCGTCCATATTCCACCCGGATCATGAGCAATTAAACCAACCGGACCATTGTCAGCACATAATGTATCAACAGGGACAATAGTTGCATCAGGGTAGGGGACAATTAGTATTCTGGCTGTGGTTTCGACAGGTGGATGATCACCATTCGCCACATCAACCGGGGGACCCGGAATATTTGGGTCATCATAAGGATTACAGTAGTTCCAGTTACGTAATGTAACTTCAAAATACTGGCCTGTCAGTTTATCATTTGCCACATTGATGAAGCCTGACCAGACACCTGATCCTGAAACCGGTCCCGGGAGAGTGATTACGGATGCGGTATAAGGAAATGCCACGCTTGCCCCGTTTATGGTAACCGGAATGCCTGTCATTGTTTGATCAGTTCCATAGATCCACTGGATCCATCGTGTATAAAGATTCGGAACGTCTTCCTCTTGGGGAGGCACACAATTGAAACGGGTTAAATCCTGAAAGCGGACATTTGCACCGTTTCCGAAACATATTGGATAAATCTCGGGACTAATGCGCATGTTTCCGCCATTGTTATCATCATTATCCCATACTGTAACTATCTGTTCCTGAGCAGATGAGGAACACAGTATGCCGTTAACAATAAGACTTGACCTTGGCCTGTAATTACACTTGTCGCCTCTGGATGTGTACGTGTGATTAGCAGTAATCTGGAAAATTCCCGGCCCACCGGCAACTGCCGGAAGCCGTTCAACAGTACCATCATCCCAGTCAAACTGAATAGCGACACTTGTGCCGGCATTATTAACACCTGCGTAACTGACATTCCAGCTGGCTGTAACAGGGGAACATAACTTATCGGGAGTTATCCTGTTGGCTTTTGCTGTAATACTGCAATCCTGTCCCACAGAATTAACTGAGACAAATAGAAGGAACAAGGCAGAAATAAGAATTCTCATACAACAGACCCCTGAGGTAAACCTTTTGTACTTAAACGAGAATTTAGTGTTTATGTTACATTGATAAAACCCGAAATGATATGATTTTACTAAAACTAAATTAATATTGAAGCTAAGAATTGGGGCCACCTTGCGTAAGATACAGCAGCATAATGTGTTGAATGTTTAACTGTAGGATGAGTCCTATTTACTCAGGTGTAATCTGAATAATTCGTCCCGGTTCTTCAACCGATACATAAATTGAACCGTCAGGAGCCTGAATAATATCTCTTACTCTTCCCGAGTTTTCCAATAAGATCTTTTCTTCTGTGATTGTAGTCCCGGTTATAACTAATCTGTGTAGTTTTTCAGAAGCAAGACCGCTGACAAGAAGATTTCCCTTCCACGATTTCCACTTATCGTCTGTTATAAATATCATCCCGCAAACACCGATTGAAGGCGACCACGTAAAGAGTGGTTCGGTAATTCCTGGGGCAGTATGGCCTGATGAAATGGTAGTCTGATCGTAATTCTTTCCCAATGAATAGTCCGGCCAGCCATAATTCGCTCCTTTGGTTATAATATTTATTTCATCGCCACCACTTGGTCCATGTTCTGTCTGCCAGATCTGCTCACTGTCAGGATGCATTGCAAGACCCTGTGGATTCCGGTGTCCGTATGAATATACTGTTGTAGGGCCCGGGTTTCCGGGAAAGACAGGATTTTCGGCAGGTATACTGCCATCATCTCTGATTCTGTGGATTTTCCCCAGGTTTGAAGTGAGATCCTGTGCATTGTTATTATCCGTGTTAGGGCCACCATAGCTTCTTATGCCACCCTCCCCGGTACTCAGATAGATATAATTATTTCTGTCAAACAAGATCCGGCTTCCATAATGGCCATTCCATGTATTTGATCCGCCGGATGAAAAAATATTTTCGATATTCCGGATCTGGTTATCGATAATATTAAACCTGATAAGTTTTAGCTGGCCTCCACCGGCAGGGCTTGAAGCAGCGAAGCAGGCATATATCCATCCATTTGTTGAGTAATCCGGATGTGCTTTAATGTCAAGTAAGCCACCTTGTCCTAATGACCGCACCTCAGGGAATCCGGTGATCTCAGTGATTGTTTCACCGGTTTTTTTGTATACCCTCCCTCTCTTCTCAGTAAAGATCAGATCGCCGTTTGGAAGGAAATCCATGCCCCAGATAATTTGGTATCCTGTTACGATTGTCTGAATTTTTAGCTGCGGTGATGAAGTTAAATCTTCAGTCACATCTTCTTCCGATCCTTCTTTACAGGAATTGAGAAGGAAAAACAAACTTAAGATTACTGCTGTTACTCTCATAATAGTTGTAACAACATTCTTTATTAATAAGTTCGTTTTTGAATAAACTTTAATAGCAGCACCACGCTTTTAGAAAGTTAAATCAATATCACTTCAAAAATTTTAACAACCCAATAATCATGTTAATTAATTAAAAAAAGTTGTTTTAACCGATACAATCATTTATTTTGGCATGACCTAACGATTGCACCTAACTGAAAGTGTATGATTTTTTTGAAGAACAGGAGCTTACATTTATTGCTTTGCCTGATTCTTCTATGTTTCAGCCATTCAGAAGAAAGTTTTAGTCAGAATAAAAAGTTTGCCGGATTTTCGGGGTTTACTGAGGCGTTGAGCACAAGGCAGGATACCTCGGTAGAATTCAGAAGGCGCAACGCCATGACTGCTGCCGAACCTGATACAAATTTTACATATGAAAAATATTCAGCATTTCTTAAACTTGTTTCAGACACCAGCATGTATGTTGTTCTGCCTATAAACGAATTCAGAGAAACATTCAAAAACAATAAAATAGTCATCGGGTTGCGTCACGATGTTGACCTTGATCTGAATAAGGCTCTGCAATTCTCTGAAACGGAATCAAATCTGGGGGTGCGTTCAACATATTATATTCTGCATACAGCCTCATACTATCTGTCGGGAGGTATGGAAAGCCATTCGGCATCGATGATCCCTATCTTAAAAACAATGCAGAATGACAAACATTTTGAAATAGGATGGCATAATGATCTGGTAACATTGCAGGCTGTTTATAATATTGATCCGGGTGCCTATCTCCGGAGAGAACTAACATGGCTCAGAGAAAACGGGATTAATATTTATGGATCTGCTTCTCATGGTTCACCATATTGTTATACTTATAAATATCTGAATTACTACTTTTTTGAAGAATGCACAAGCCCTGTCGTAGGACAATTTACCAATAATAAGTTTCTGCCGCTTGGAGGCAGCATGGTTCCAATGAAAAAAGGGAGATTCATTGATTTTGATCTTAAATATGAAGCCTATTTTTTAAATAACAATAAATACTTTTCTGATGCATCCATAACAAACGGTGTCCGATGGAATATTGGAATGCTCGATATCAGTCAATTACAAGCCGGTGATCGTGTAATCATACTGCTTCATCCTGTTCATTGGCATAAGGCTTCTGTTAATGCGAAGATTGAAACCTTTACTTTGCCGGGTCAAATAAGATCAACATTTGATAATGTGAACTCGACAATTTCAGTTGAAATGCCATTTGGAACAAACCGAAATGCTCTAAAAGCTTCATTCTTGCTTTCTCCCGGAGCTTATGCAAAAGTTTCAAATAATCTGCAGGTAAGCGGAAATACAATAAATAACTTCAGCACTCAGGTAATTTATTCCGTTTCAGCTGAAAACAGGGAAATACATAAAGACTGGCTTGTAAAAGTGACTAATGCTAAGAACTCTGTAGCTGACTTTAAAACATTCACTATTCCAGGTATTACCAGGTCGGTAAGTATAAATACTATACTTAAAACAATTGATCTGGAGTTGATTGAAGGATCAATGCTAAGTCAGGTTCCGGTTCAGTTTGAATTGTCCTTTGGAGCCCGGGCATTTATTAATAATGTGGAACAGTTCAGCAATGCAGGACTTACTTATATTTCTGATATGATTCATTATAAGATTCTAGCTGAAGATGGCATCAATTCAAGTGCCTGGACCATCAATATTCTTAATCTTGTGCTTCCTGTGAAAGAGACAGATTATCCGGCTCATAATATGACCATATATCCCAATCCATCATCCGGGATAGTCAACCTTCAATTCACCAATGTACTTTCGGCACCCCTGAGGGTAGACATTTTTAATACATCAGGTGAGAAGATTTATTCCCATAATATTTTGAATACCGGTAATTTTACTTTTGAAGCCGATTTGACAAGTCTCCCTGCGGGTATTTATCTTGTTAAATGCTCCCATTTTGAGAAACCATTAGTAATTGTAATAAGCAAATAAACTTCTCATTACTTACTGATGACAACGTTTATGAGACCGTAAATTTGATTTTGACTTCGTCGAACTCCTCCACTGCGTTTCGTTGGTTCTTCGTTTATCCCGACCCAAGGGAAGCTCGAAAATCAATTTACTTGGGGCTGGGGTAAATAAATTGTTTTTCGAGCTGGCATATGTCCATAATACCTGATGTACAAAAAAATGTATATAATTGGGCTTACTTTATATTTCTAGCGGATATTTCATGCCTAACGGGATTGTCCCGTAGGGACAAAATATTGGTAGTAAAATAGTTAGGGAATAACCCAAAGTCCCGTTAGGGACGATATATTATTTTATCGGACAACAGTGATTCATTTTATATTCATGGAGCATTTCTTCAAAAAGTGTCATTTTGTTTCCCATCAATGTTTAAAATGATTCTAAATTATTGATCTGTTGTAAATTAAGTATAAATATGTAT
>JBBRVC010000014.1:0-39906 GCA_038247205.1 Bacteroidales bacterium | reverse complement strand
TTGTTCAGTAAAGCTAGTTCCTTCAACTGGCTCTGTAGTGCTCCAAGTGATGTAAGAACCTGACTCAATTTTCCGGGCCTTTCAACTGACCTGACAATTACCTTCTTAGGTTTGACATTTATCCTTGCCTGATCGTTAAGCGGTGCAAAGCTAGTGAGTGTTGATTCAATTGCAGGCTGGTATTTCCTGAAATCGGCTTCTGTTGAGACACCATGGAAAATATAAACTGCCCCACCATAGCTGATATAAAATGAAAGAACCTGATTGGCAGCTGCCTGTTGCCCTGTAGCCTGATCCTGCTGAACCTGCTTTGCCAGAACGGCAACTGCCGGAAGACCGTTAACTGTCACGCTTCGGCTGTCTGTTACAGTCAGGCCATACTGCTTCGTGGTTGCCTCTGCCGCTTCTTCAGGTGTTTTTTGCTGGGCCAGGGTGAATATAATCATTGCCTTACCGTCTTTAGGTGCGGAGGCAACCTGCGTTGGTGAATTCTGGAGCTGCCAACCGGATGGGTATGAGAACCTGAACTTAAGCCCGGGATGATAGAAGACATTACCGTCGGTGTATCCCTGGCGTGGATCTTCTCCATAGATCATTCCATCAACCATCTTCAGGTAACTGTCGGTATTAACCTTCCATTCTGACATCTTAACGCTGTCCTGCCATTGTTTGGTTAGCTTCCTGACGGAGTTATTCCTGTCAGCCGGATTCGGATGTGTTGAGAGGAATGTAGGAATTTCACCCTTTTCCTCTCCCAAGCTCATTTTGCCCAGCACTTCGAAAAAGTCAGCCATACGGTTTCCGTCGTAGCCTACCTTTGTCATATACTCGACTCCAAGCCTGTCGGATTCACGTTCATTATCGCGACTGAATTTCAGGAAAAGAACCTGCATTGCCTGCATTGCCTGCTGACCGTACTGTGCAAATTTCTCGGAGGCAATCATGCCGCCGATAAGCAGAAGCTGTCCCAGCTGCTGTTTACTCTGCTGGCTGACCGTATGTCTGGCAGTAACGTGCCCCATCTCGTGGCCAAGAACACCAATGAGCTCGGCTTCACTGTTAAAATGTGCAAGGATACCTCGCGTAAAGTAGATATACCCACCCGGTACTGCAAAGGCGTTAACCACAGGTGAATCGAGGATTCTTATATGCCATTCCAGGTTTGGTCTATGGGAGATCTTTCCTATATCAGCACCTTTAGTTGCCAGAAACGAGAGCATTGCATCATTTTTGTACTCACCGAAGGCGGCTATTATCTGAGGATCGTACTCCTTCCCCATCTGTATTTCCTGCTCTTCCGACATAAGCATTACCTGCGATTTTCCTGTCACAGGATTAACGGCACATGTTGTTGAGATGAAAGTCATTGCCACCAGCAGTAATGATCTAATTAATAGTTTCATACTTTTCATTTTGAGACTGTTTTATTATGCTTATACTAAACAAAATAACACTCCCTTAGTTGCACGAATCCTGAAATTTCGAAGGCAGATAAGTAAATGGCCCAATACACAAAATCATTCAAGGCAAGCGGAACCTAAAATTAATTCAGAGTTAATCTCATCTTAATTTAATCTTAACAATTAAGACCCAGACATGCCCTAAATTGAGCCTATGTAATACTAACTTTTAAACCTCACAGATTATGGATCGTCAAGAAATCAAATTCCTGCTTAATTACCTGGAAAACAATCTGAAACATCTGAATTCATTACAACATGAGTTTATTGCTTCACTAAAGGTAAATTACAAAGCTACCGGTGTTATGACAAAAAGACAGGTTGAAGGTCTTCATGAAATAAAAGATTATATCAGATCCCTGGCCATGAGAGAAAATGCTTATGATTCAGAGTCCGATAAATATCAGTCTCTTTACTCATCTTTCGATAGTCTGGTTCAATATAATATGTAAGATAAATCGGGTTTCTTCAGGCTATGTAAATGAAGCACTTACACAGAGGGACACAGAGAAGATACAGAGTACCGATAGCTATAGGTACACAGAGTTAAGAGTTTTTCTGGTTACTCTTAGTGGCTTCATGCCTTCGTGGCAAGGAGAATAATGAGATCGACTTTGGAGAGTGCTTCAAACTTAAAAAAAGATTATTCCCAAAAACATTTTCATTGATTTAATTGTTTTAAACATTTGAGAAACATATGATGTTTGATTTCAGATTATCGGAATCTGATCAACAATTATGCTTTTTGACTTCCACATGTTAGGAAATTCAGGGAAAGGAAAGGAGGTCCATTGAGGATATATTCAAAAAATGCATTTTAAATGAAGATCCTGGTTCTTCTGGACGAACAATTTCCATATGGGATGGCTGCTGCAAACAGGACACTCTTATATTCAAAAGGGCTCGTTGAATTAGGGAATGATGTTGAGATTTTAATTCCCAGGGCTACAGAGAGAGCTAATAAAATAAGAAACTATGAGACTACCGGCATATATGAAGGAGTTAAATTCAGGTACGCCTATGAATCTATTATAAGAAAGAGCTTTGCAGGAAGAAGAGTTCAAAACCTTATTTCGTACTTCGGGGTTATCTATTTTATTATTCAATTCAAGCCTGATGTCATTTTAGTCGGAGCCAATAATTTCAAATATATTTTACAAGGGAAAATTTGTTCCATTCTGGTAAATGCAAAACTTGTAAGAGAAAAATCTGAAGTCCCGTTTTATAAAACAGAGAGGTTGTCATCTTTTCAGAAATTCAGGGTTAAAACAGAATTTAAGTTATTTGACGGACTGATGGTTATCTCCGGGGCACTGAAAGACTTTTTTTTAAAGGATTTGTCGCTAAAAATAAAGATAGTTGAGGTGCCGATTATAATCGATACTTCAAATAATATATTCAATAATGGATCATTGCCGGTTAAGCGAAATCTGGTTTATACCGGGTCTCTTTTGGATCATAAGGATGGGGTTATAATTATAATAAAAGCTTTTGCCAGGATTCTTCGGAATAATCCGGAATTAAACTTAGTGCTTACAGGGGATCTTGAGACCTCCGTCAGCAAGTCTGAAATTTTGTCCCTTATCGACGAGTTGGATTTGAAGGGAAAAGTGAAATTACCCGGATATGTTTCAAAAGAAACCCTGAATGAATTTACAACTACTGCATCTGCTTTGCTCCTGGCTAAGCCCCAAAACAGACAAAATCAGTATAATATGGCCACTAAAATTGGCGAATACCTGTTGACCGGACGGCCGGCGGTTATCTCATCAGTTGATCCGGCCTGCAACTACCTGAAGCATAGGGTAAATGTATGTATTGCCGAACCGGATCATGTTCAGATGGCAGATGAGGTAGAATATATTTTGAATAATACAAACGAAGCTAATGCAATCGGATCAGCAGGAAGGGAATCTGTTGCTAAATTATTTGATTACAAAATCCATGCAATGAGAATTAATGATTTTTTCAGGAAATTATAAGCTGAAATGGTTATGAATAAAGAAAATACAATTTTATTTTTAGGAGATGTGGCTCCATACAAGCCATACAAATTTAAAAACACCTTTAAAACTGTTATAAATCTTGAATGCCCGATAACCAGAACAGGATCTCCTGCGAGGGATAAAATTATTCTGGGAGCAAAAGATAATTATTTGAAAGATATATTTAATTCCACTCTTCTTGGAGTAAACGTGGGAAATAATCACATTCTGGATTATGGTGTAAAGGGTCTGGATTCTACAATCAGGGAGCTTAAAAAAGCCGGTATCGACTATTTCGGTTTGAATTATGTGGGTAATAACCCCCGGATAATTCAATTCAATAACATTAAAATTGCATTCATTTCGGCAATCTGTGAAACAACTTCCCCCATTTTTGCATATAATGATATCAACTATCTGAGTGAACTAAATCCGGAGGATATAATACTCAAGGTGAAGAAAATAAGAGAATTTGTTAACAGGGTGGTGGTTTGTATTCACTGGGGAGTAGAGGAGTCTTCCTATCCATCGACGAAAGACATACTCACAGCAAGAAGATTAATTGATGAGGGAGTTGATATTGTTATTGGAAGCCATGCACATGCGCCCCAGGCCGTTGAAAAGTATAAAAATGGCATTATAGCGCATAACCTGGGAAATTTTATAATGCCCGAAATGAAAAATGTTCCTTCCTATTATGACGATAAAGGGATTCCGCATTCAACTTTTACCAGCAGGGTTATGCTATGGAACCGTATATCGTGGGGTCTGATTATCGATATGGAAACTCTTGAATTCAGGATTAAGAAATATATGCTTTTTAGCAACAGGGTTATTGAATTACCCTTTACCCCCCTTGATAAATATTTGAAGCTGAACAAAAACATATTTAATGATACATATGAATCCATTTTTTTAAAACATGTCGAGCGAAGAAAATTTCAGCGGAAAATCATAGACTTTATATATAATCCGCATGTACCACAAAAACTGAAAAGGAAATCATGAAAGTAGGACTGTTATTAAACTCTATCAACAGATTGAGTCAATATTTAGAGAACTTCAGGAAGATACTCATTGTGAATGAAATCCCTTACATGATTCTTGATCCTAATTCATCCTCACTTCTTGATGATCTCAAAGAGTGTACCCATTTATTATTCAGACACTCACAGGGAGATACTGATCTTAAGATCTATGAAACCATCTCTACTATTGCTCACAACACGTTAGGTATTAAGTGTATGCCCGATTTCCAATCATTCTGGCCATATGAGGATAAAATAAAGGAGTATTACCTGCTGAAAAGCCATGGCTTCCCGATTGTCGAATCACATGTATTCTGGAATATCGAACATGCGGATGCTTTTTTAAAAGAGACAAGATTTCCTATTGTTGCAAAACTGGCCAAAGGTGCTGCCTCAAGTAATGTGGTTATTGTTAAGTCGATTGAGGAGGGACAAGCAATTAACAGACAGGTATTTTATAAAGGAGTTAAAGCCGGGGGTTTAAACATTAGTTCGAACCTGAAGTCTTTACGAAATGCAAAACTTACCAAATATGGTAAAGCCGCTTTAAGGTCAGTCCTGATTAATGCCGGAGTTATCAGGGACAAGTCATATTTCCCTGAATGGCAGATTCAGAAGGATGCGATCCTTTATCAGAAGTACCTGCCAAATAATTTATTTGATCAAAGGGTTACTGTTATTGGAAAAAGAGCATTCGGATTGAGGCGTTTTGTCAGAAAAAATGATTTCCGGGCATCGGGTAGCAGGAGTGAAGACGCTGATCATAGGAATATTGACACTCGTTGTGTCGAAATAGCATTTTCAGTTTCAGACAAATTAAATTTCAGCACAATGACATATGATTTTATCTATGATGAGAATAAGAAACCCTTTATAAATGAATTTGGTTATTGCTTTATGGGTTCTGATATCGAGGTCAGCCCGGGTTATTGGGATGAAAAATTAAACTGGCATATAGTCAAAAACTGGCCTCAGTATTATCAGTTAGTGGATTTTCTGCAACTTCAGGATCTGAAGGCAGCTGTTCATTAACCCCAGGCTTAAGCCCGGGGCTGATACATCCGCATAATCCCACAAAAGCTAAAAATAAAATTATGAAACCCTCATGTTTTTTAAACACAAACACTACGGATGAAAATCGGATTATTATTAAACTCAATTAACAGGCTTCCTCCATATTCTGAGATTTTCAGGAAGATTCTCATTGCCAATGACATACCCTACAGACTCATTGACCCGAATTCATTTTCACTTCTTGATGATCTCAAAGAGTGCTCTCACCTCCTGTTCAGGCACTCACAGGGAGATACTGATCTTAAGATCTATGAAACTATCTTTACTATTGCCCATAAAATGTATGCCATTAAATGTATGCCTGATTTTGAATCATTCTGGCAATATGAGGATAAAATAAAAGAATACTATTTGCTGAAAAGCCACGGCTTCCCTATTGTAGATTCACATATATTCTGGAATATCGAACATGCGGATGCCTTTTTAAATGACACGCAATTCCCTATTGTAGCGAAACTGGCTAAAGGGGCTGCCTCAAGCAATGTAGTAATCGTGGAGTCCATAGAAGAGGGACAGGCAATTAACAAGCAGGTATTTTATAAAGGAGTTAAAGCCGGAGGATTAAACAGCAAGTCGAACTTGTCTTCTATACGAAAGGCAGGACTGACTAAGTTTGGTAAGGCTTCATTAAGATCATTTTTAATTAATACCGGAGTTATAAGGGATAATTCATATTTCCCAGAATGGCAGATTCAGAAAGATTCGATCATGTATCAGAAATATCTGCCAAATAATTCCTTTGATCAAAGAATTGTAGTGATTGGGAACAGAGCATTCGGGGCCAGAAGGTTTGTAAGAAAAAATGATTTCAGGGCTTCAGGAAGTGGTAAAGATGACCTGACGCCCGGGGAAATTGACCAGCGCTGTATTGAGATAGCATTTTCTATTTCAAACAAGCTTAATTTCAGTTCAATGGCTTATGACTTTATCTATGATGAAGATAACAAGCCATATATAAATGAATTTGGCTATTGCTTTGCAGATTATGTTATAGAGGCAAGCCCTGGTTACTGGGATGAAAAATTAAACTGGCATGTGGCCAGAAACTGGCCGCAATATTATCAGCTAAAAGATTTCCTGCAGATGGAACTGGCCCCGGGCCTATAACCCGGGAATTAAGCCCCGGGTTAGTCAGTCCCGGGGTTATAGGCCAGGAGTTAATCCTGAAACATGAGTGTACCATATAAACCAACACTGATATTGAAACCATCAAAATAAGAAACATTGAAATTAGGACGACTTATTTTTGAAGCCTGCACCTGAACTTTCAGATTCTCCCATCCCCCGCGAATTGTGAGCGCAGGTTCAACAAGCAAATAATTTTTTTGCAGTTTTATTGAATTAAGTGTTTGATATTCATCACTCAATGTCTTGTCAATCTGATAATTGACTTTGTTAAAAGAGATTCTGTTAAACCGCGTTGAAAAGACAAAATCAAAATGATTAAAAGTAAACCCAATGTCAGGCTGAATGAATAGTTTAATAAATGATAGAGAGGCAGTGCCCCCGTCATTAATGTCAGGATGCGAATCAATTCTTTCATTTCTGTATTTATGACGCTGTGAACTACCGCCAAAACCTCCATATATTTCAAACACACCTGATTTGCTAAAAGGTTTGTAATATCCAATTGCACCGTCAATATAATTTCCCTTCCCCCAGCTATTGTCTGATTCTTCTACACCTTTGGCAGACATAAAATTTGCCATTACGCCAATGTTGCTGGTGGGTGAAAAAGCTGCCTGTAAACCGGTTGAAATAGATCTACTACCAAGTCCCAGCGATCCTGATAAACGTAATTCATTCTGTTCCAGGAACAATGGTACATTTTGAACGTTAGAAACATAATATGTATGAATACAACCGGATAATAATACTGACAGAAACAAGGTTACCTTTTGCAGAATTCTCATTTTGGCGGTTTTAAATCAAAAATAAAATAAATTTCCTGCATTTGCTGTGTCTCGGGCGGAATCAGTTTATATCCAACGAATTTATTTAGAACTCAGACCTAATAAAACTACCGCTTTCTCACTAGGACAAACTCCTATACTCCGGGTAAAAGATTTCTTATATTATTATTAGAATTCCTCCTATTTACTCAGTCGGGGCAGAAATCTATTTTTGAAATTGTAAATTCTTAATTTCCTTAAATTCCTGATATGAACATATTAATTGTTGATCACTCAGATTTATTGCAAGACCGTCTTAAAAAGTTTTTTCTAAAATAGTTGGATAATACTTAAAACTTACTTATGATGAATTCATTAATGCTTAACCTGATTGGCTTTGGACTAATTATTACATTTCAAAGTAGCAGTGAAGTTACGTGCTGGCATGACCATGCTAGCCATTCCAGTGAACTGATCACTCAGCAACAGAAAAAGGAAATCTCTGTAAAAACTGTTTATACCTGTCCGATGCATCCGGAAGTAGTTCAGGATAAAGCAGGGAAATGTGCAAAGTGCGGAATGGATCTTATTTCTAAAAAAGAGGTCAAAAAAGATGTTTATATCTGTTCTATGCACTCAGAGGTTGTTCAGGAGAAACCAGGTAAATGTCCAAAATGCGGCATGGATCTCGCTCTTAAGGAACCTGCAAAAAAATCTGAAAAAAAATAGCACTTCACTTTTACGGGATGGTTGAAAAATTGATTTCACTCTCATTGCGGAACAAGTATGTAGTTCTTGCAATTGCTTTTTTTCTGTTTATCTGGGGGGTCATAGCTGTGGGAAACAATCCGATCGATGCTATTCCTGATGTTTCGGAAAACCAGGTAATAGTGTTCTCAGAGTGGGCCGGAAGGAGTCCGCAGGTAATAGAGGACCAGGTGACATATCCTCTTGTTTCAAATCTGCAGGGTATTCCTGAAGTTAAAAATGTACGTGGCACTTCCATGTTTGGGATGAGTTTTATTTACCTGATTTTTGAAGACAAGACTGATATTTACTGGGCAAGAACCAGAGTTCTTGAACGACTTAATTCTGCTCAGCAGTTTCTTCCTGAAGGTGTATCTGCGAGCCTTGGTCCCGACGGCACCGGGGTCGGACATATTTTCTGGTATACGCTTGATGGAAAGGGATTTGATCTGGGAGAATTGCGGGCTCTGCAGGACTGGTATGTAAAGTTTGCTTTGCAATCAGTCCCCGGAGTCAGCGAAGTTGCATCTTTCGGAGGCTTTCAGAAGCAATACCAGGTATCAGTAGATCCCCATAAACTTACCTACTATAATATTACGCTTGAAGATGTTCTTGATGCAACACGTGAAAATAATAATGATGTGAGCGGACGCAAGCTGGAGAAATCCGATATAGGATATATAATCAGAGGACTCGGTTACATACAAAGCATCTCCGATATTGAAAAAATACCGGTCGGAGTTTCTAATGGTATTCCTATATATATCAAGGACATAGGTAATGTTGCCGAGGGAGGCGAACTTAGACTTGGAATATTCGATGAGAATGGTGAAGGAGAAGCAGTTGGTGGAATAATTATAATGCGTTATAATCAAAATGCGGATAAGGTAATAAAGGCTGTTAAGGAAAAGATGAATGAAGTTTCAAAAGGTCTTCCTGAAGGCATTACATTTAAAACCGCATATGACCGGAGCGTTCTTATCAAGGAAGCCGTAAAGTCAGTGAAAGGAACTTTAATTGAAGAAATGCTGGCAGTATCTATTGTTGTGATTTTCTTTCTTTTTCACTGGAGGAGCGCTCTTATTATTCTCATTCAGATGCCAATATCAATTGCAGTTGCCTTTATATTTCTAAACGCTCTGAACATATCGTCAAACATTATGTCGCTCACAGGAATAATTCTGGCAATAGGAGTTATTGTTGATGATACCATTGTAATGGTTGAAAACTCATACCGCCGTTTGGCAAATGAGTCAGGAACAATTGAAGAAAATAAACAATGAATGTAATCAGATTTCTATGAATAAGGAAGAGAGAGATTCAATTATTGAAAAGGCTGCCAAACAGGTCGGACCGGGTGTCTTTTACTCAACAATAGTAGTTATAGCTTCATTTCTTCCTGTATTCCTTCTTACAGGTATGGAGGGAAAGATGTTTCATCCTCTTGCTTATACAAAGACTTTTATCCTGCTCATTGATGCTGTACTTGCAATTTCCCTTACTCCGGTCCTTATAAGTTTCTTACTAAAGGGCAGGTTAAAGCCAGAAAATGTTAATCCGGTTACACGAATCGCTGAACGTATATACAATCCGATTCTTAAATTATGCCTAAAATACCGCAAAACTACCCTAGCTTTGAATATAATAGCATTGCTTATCAGCATTCCATTATTGCTGAAAATTGGTACGGAATTTATCCCTCCTCTTGATGAGGGATCATTGTTGTTCATGCCTGTTACTCTGCCTGATGTTTCAAATAGCGAAATTAAAAGAATACTACAGGTCCAGGACAAAATAATCAAATCCTTCCCGGAGGTTGAAAATGTGTTGGGTAAAGCGGGTAGAGCAAACAGCGCGACAGATAATTCCCCCATAAGCATGATAGAAACTATCATCCTTCTTAAACCCCAGAGCGAATGGAGACCCGGCATTTCAAAGGAAGATCTGCTTCTTGAAATGAATGCGCGGCTTCAGATCCCTGGTGTGGTTAACGGATGGACACAACCGATCATCAACCGTATAAACATGCTGTCTACAGGTGTTAGGACTGATGTTGGGCTTAAGGTTTATGGTCAGAATCTTGACTCGATATGGGCACTTTCGAATAAGTTAAAGAGTTATCTTGCCGATATAAAGGGGGTAAAAGATCTTTATGTCGATCCGGTAACGGGAGGAAAATTTATTGATATTTCTGTTCGGCGCAATGATATTGGCAAATATGGACTTAGTGTTGATGATGTTAACAGGGTAATCGAATCTGCACTTGGAGGTGTGAATGTTACAACAACAGTTGAAGGCAGACGAAGATTTAATGTGAGTGTCCGTTTAAATCAGGATTACAGGAACAACCTCGAAGAAATAAGCAGAATACTAGTGCAGAGTCCGCAGTATGGACCAATTCCTCTTTCTTCTGTTGCCAGTATTAAGATAACAGATGGTCCGGCTATGTTAAGTTCAGAAAATGCCATGTTACGGGGTGCTGTATTATTCAATGTGCGCGACCGCGATCTTGGAAGCACTGTACAGGAGTGCAAGCTTAAGCTCGATGAAATGGTAAAAACGCTTCCGAAAGGGTACTACCTGGAATGGAGTGGGCAATATGAAAATCAGATACGGGTTAAACGTAAATTGCTCATTATTATTCCTATAGTTATTTCAATTATTCTGTTTGTGGTCTACTTTACATACCGCTCCCTGAAAGAGGCCTTGATAACTCTTTTAACTGTTCCTTTTGCGCTGATCGGTGGAGTCTATATAGTTTATTTCTACAATATTAATATGTCGGTAGCTGTTGCAGTAGGATTTATAGCCCTCTTCGGAATGGCAATAGAAACCTCCATGCTGATGACAATTTATCTGAATGAAGCGATGCAGGAATTGGTTATGAGAAAAAAGATATTGTCAGAGAAAATCAATTTTCAGGACATACGGATAGCCGTTATTAAAGGTGCGGTGAAGCGTCTGAGGCCAAAAATAATGACCGTTTCTGTTTCATTGTTTGGTCTGTTCCCTGTTCTATGGGCAACAGGTGCGGGCAGCGATGTAATGCTTCCCATAACTCTTCCTCTGATCGGGGGGCTATTCACCTCAACCATTCATGTTCTGCTGGTGACACCGGTTATTTTTGAAATGGCTAAGGAAAACGAACTGGTGAAATATGGTACAATTAAAATATTCAACCCACAATAGATCTTAAAGTACAATACCTATGAAGAACAGATCTTTTAAGATAATTTTTATGGCAGGATTGCTTGTAATGATTTCCATACTTGGAACAGCGCTGTTCATATCACATAAAGAAAATGGGGACCTGAAAGATAAAACTGATGTGATAAAAAGTAGTCAATATGTCTGCTCCATGCATCCCCAGGTGATTCAGGATGAGCCTGGGGATTGCCCGATATGCGGAATGTTCCTGATCGAAATGATTGAGGATAAAAACAGTTTTGATTCTTCTCTTTCAGATATTATCCTTAAGGTTAATGAATCTGTACAGGCATCTGTAAAGAGTATAATCCCCGAACAGGCGTCACTTCCGATAATAATTGAGGCGCAGGGAATTATAAATTATGATCCAGGCAACATTAAGACAATAAGTGCACACTTCAAGGGATATATTGAGAGGTCGTTTGTTAAATACCAGTTCCAACATATAACCAGGGGACAAAAGATTTATGAAATTTATAGCCCCGACATTTATTCTGAACAATGGAATTATGTAAAGCTTATCCAGGCATTTCCCGATAGGGATGATCTTACAAGGGAAGCAATGGACTGGTTCAACCATCAGGGGCTATCGAAAGCACAAGTAGATTCTTTAAAACTGGCAAAGATTCCTGATTATTATTTTTCAGTATACAGCGATGCCGAAGGATTTGCGGTAAGCAAAGATTTTGATCCGGGGATTTATGATAATGCAGCTGCATTACAAGGCTGGTCAGGATCAACTGGTTTTAATGATGGGATCACCGTAGAAAAAGGAGCCCCTTTATTCAGGTTAATAGATGTTCGGTCGCTAAGGGTTGATCTTAAAGTGAAGATGGCAGACGCCCCGCTTGTTGAAAGGGGGCAAAAAGTTATTTTAACAGACGAGGCTTACCCTGAAAATCAAATTAGTGCCTTCATCGATCAAACTGAGTCATTTAACGGGGGTCTTTTCCAGACTGTAAAAGTCTTTATAAAAGTCGATGATGATAATAGATTTTTCCCCGGGAAACAGATTACAGCCAGAATCTTTGCAGGCTCTCATGACGGATTATGGTTACCGGCAACTGCAGTCGTTGAGATGGGACAGCATCGTACCGTCTTCATTAAGAAAGGTCACAGATTTGTTCCAACTGAAGTCAGAACAGGGGTGCGGACAGATGATAAAATAGAAATCCTTTATGGAATTGATCATACTTCAAAGGTGGCCCAGGAGGCTCTGTTATTAATCGATAGTGATGGATTTATCAATCTTAATTAAAGAACAAAAATGACAGGTAAAAGATTGAGGACAACAGAATTATTTATCCCGGTTCTATTTATAATCATTTTATTCTCCTGTAATATACATGAGGAAGAAGACTCCATGAAAACTCCTGTTAATGAGACGTTTATCAGACTCAGTGATGCACAGATCCAGCTTGCCAATATAAAGGTCACTGACGTTAGGGAAGGTCTAAACGGCCAGAGATTAGCTCTTACCGGTGTGCTTAAAGATAATGAACAAACTGCCTTTAGTATTACTTCACGTACGAATGGCAGGATAGAAAAGCTGTATTTTAAAAACACTGGGGAAACTGTTAAAAAAGGTGATAAACTTTATGAATTCTACAGCGATGATCTCGTGAATGCCCAAAGGGAATACTTTAATCTTCAGAGTAATAACTGGAATTTTACGGGTAAATATGAACCAAGCCTTATCCTGAAAGATAAATTGTTGGTTATGGGATTAGTAGCATCTCAGATAGAACAGTTTAAAAAAGACGGAAAAATATTATTCAGAGTAACTATCTACAGTCCTGCAGAAGGAAAAATAAGGGCAATTAATGTTACCGAAGGTGAATACGTAACTGAAGGACAATCGCTATTTGAGCTTGTAAATGACTACGACTTATGGATTGAAGCTCAGGTATATCCTGATGAAGCCCATTATTTCTCACCCGGTATGCATGCAATTGCAATAATTCCGGCCGCAGGAGAAGTGCCAGTTTTATGCAATATTATTTTTATCAATCCTTCATTTGAAACAGGAAGGAATGTGATCCTTATCCGGGCGGTGATAAAAAATCCTGACAAAAGGCTGCATCCGGGATTGCTGGCGGTATTATATGTCAGGACAAATATCTGTCATGGAATAATTATTCCTTCCACAGCTGTAATTACTACTTCTGAAGGTGACCGGGTATGGGTAAAGGAAGAAAATGGTAATTTTTCAGGAAGAATTGTTACAACAGGAACGCAGTCCGTGGATTCAGTCCTTGTTCTGTCGGGTCTCAAGAAAACAGATAGGATTGTCTATTCTGGTGCATACCTGCTTAACAGTGAATTTATATTGAGACATGGAACAAGTCTTTCAATCGGGGAAGAAATTCCTGATTTATAAATCGTACAGGTTAACAGGTAAATACCTTATACATAAAGATCTATAAAAGTTATGAAAAAATTAAAGACTATGAAAACTATGAAAAATGCATCGTTAGCAGGTATGTTATTCCTTTTTCTAATAAGCAAAACTACAAATGCACAAATCATCAATAAATCTGATGAGGACAAAAAGTTAGTTAAATATGGAAAGCAGGAATGGACTGCAACCAATCTCAATGTCGATTGCTTTAGAAATGGTGATTTAATATCACAGACTTCAACAGTTGAAGAATGGGTTAATGCAGGGAAAACCGGTACTCCGGCATGGTGTTATTATGAAAATAATCCCGAAAATGGAAAAATTTATGGTAAATTATACAACTGGTACGCCATCAGTGATGAGAGAGGATTGGCACCTGAAGGCTGGCATGTACCAACCAATTCAGACTGGAGAACTCTTGTGAAAAATCTAAAAGGAGTTGATATAGCTGGCAGCAAGCTTAAAAGCCGGACAGAATGGAAATCCAGAAAGGGAACAAATGACATAGGCTTCACAGCTATTCCTTCGGGCTGTCGTGATGTGGAAGGCAAGTTTAAGGAATTGGGAGTAGCAAGTGTTTGGTGGTCAAATTCGGCGCCCGTGGATGTCAAACCTTCCAATAAGATATACACTGTAAGACTGAGTGACAATTCAATAGAAGTAAGTTATGGTCAGTCAGATAAAGGTGCAGGATATTCAGTCAGATGTGAAAAAGATTAGACCTCAATTAATCCCAATAAAAAGATGAAAAAGCCAGTGATAATATCTCATTCTCTTTCTAGTGCTGATTTTTGAAATTAATCCAGTTAATACAGAATTAATAAAGACTTATTTCAATTTAATATTTTTATTATGGCTAAATATTTGCTAGAGAGGTTTTTAAATAGGCGCTTTGAGTACCAACAGATAGTGATGGTGGAAATATAAAACCTGAGTCTTTAGAAATTCCGAAAGAGCAGCCAATAAACCAGTTTACAATTTCCTATTATAAATTTAATTTTTAATTTATGGAGACAAAAGTTTACTCAAAATGCTTTCAGATTCTGTTTGTCTTTCTACTGACAACGAATCTGTTAGCTCAACAAATCCCTACAATTACCGGACCATTAGATGCTGTTAAGGGGCTGCCTGCGACACTGGGTCCGGGAGTAACAACTGCAACTTACTCAGCGGAAACTGGCATGACTAATTATCAATGGGCTGTTTCACAGCAAGGTACAATTATTACAGGTCAGGGTTCTGAAAGTATCACTGTAACATGGACAAACCCAACCGGTCAGCAAACAGTGAATGTGACTTACAAAGAAAATACTGAAGGTGTGTCGACAGTGCTGGTAATCAATTACTTTCCCTTCCCCGACGCAATCGATCCGGCTAGTATACCTCAATTTGTTGATCCCCTGCCCCATTTTGCTGCCGGATTGAGAATAAATGCAAAAAATGGAGGAAACCTCATCATCAGAACATTTCCGATACAGCAGATTGCCTTATCAAAAGGTACACCGGTTACCGGCGGAATAATCGGGGACCCTTCAACCCCGAACGCCGGTTTAGGTAATTATGCGGGGTATGGAATTTCAACAGATGATGGTGCGACATTTCCTGTAAAAATGTGGCCGGCACAGACCATTGAGGCGCGACAGGGTAAACCAATTACAGTAAAATATGAAAATGGTCTAAATGGAATTACATATGATCATTTCAATATTCTTGCTGACCAAACCCTTATGATGAATGGTTATCAATTGACGGGGAATCCTTTGACAGAACCCTACAGAGGTGATATACCGATGGTTGTGCATCTTCATGGTGGTGAAATGCCTTCCGGTTCCGATGGAGGACCAAATGCCTGGTTCATGCCGGGATTTACACAAACCGGACCGGCGTTCAAGTTTAATCAGTCTAGTTCCTCTTATTATCCTAATGCCCAGGAAGCGGCAACTCTTTGGTTTCACCCGCATGATGACGGTCTGACCCGTATAAATGTTTACACAGGTCTTGCAGGCTACTATTTTATAAGAGGTGAAAATGAGGAAGCAGCCAGATTTCCAGGTTGGTCGCAGGATGATTTGGTTCGGGAAAATACCCCTGCAGGAACTCAATATTCCCCTACCTTTAATGGTACTAATGCATATCTTCCTGAAATTGAGATTGCAATTCAGGACCGTATGTTTAATGTTACCGGCGGACTCTTTTGGCCTGTTGACCCTCCAAATCCTGAGATACACCCATTCTGGACACCTGAGTTTATAGGTGATGTAATGACTGTCAATGGCAAATCCTGGCCATATTTGAGCGTGGCTCCCCGTAAATACCGGTTCCGCATGCTTGAAGGATGCAACGCAAGGTTTCTGGATATGTGGCTTGCTGTTATTGATCCTGTAACAGGAGACATGATCGGAACCGGACCTTCCATTTCGGTAATCGGAGGAGAGGGAGGATTGCTCGAAGCTCCTCAAACCCTCGATCCCGCTATGGGACAAACACTTGTAATGGCTCCGGGCCAAAGATATGATGTGATCGTTGATTTTACCGGCATCACCCCCGGTACAACTTTTACACTGATGAACAAAGCAGGGTCACCTTATCCGGCTGGAGATCCGGTTATCCCGGGAATTACTGACAGGATAATGCAATTCATTGTCAACGGTGAGATGGTATCAGCTGCTGATCCAACAATTGCCGGATCAGACAAGAGCCTTCTTCCTTCAAATCTCAGACCAGTTAATCCACTTATAAAGCTTACTGATTTTGCCGGGGGAATAAATATTACTCCAGATGTTAACCGGCAAATAATTCTGAATGAGGTGAGCGCAGACGGAGGTCCTGCGGCTGTTTTAGTAAATAATACCTATTTTGATGCAGCGCTCTCAATATATCCTATTGACCCGTACAGAGCAGGAGGTCCATCAGAATTTCAACTCGAAGGTACTACAGAAAAGTTCGAAGTAATTAATGTCTCAGCCGATGCACACCCAATTCATATACACCTTCTCCAATGGCAGCTTGTCAGCCGGCGACCAATCGACGATGTCGCGTATCTGAATTCTTATGCAGCTGCATGGGCAACAAATAGTCCTGAAGTTCCAGAATACCCTGCAGGTTTAGGATACCCTGGTGGCGCAGGAACTCCATTCCCGTACAGTCAGATTAATGCTGATAATGCTATCGGGGGTAATCCTGAAGTAAGTCCATTCTTTACCGGTCCGGCCGTCCCTGCAAAGCCTGAAGAAAGAGGATGGAAAGATAACATTATCGTTATGCCTGGAGAAGTAACCACTTTCATAGTAAGAGTTGCTCCCACGGACAGGCCACTTAATGCCACTCCTCAGCAATTATTATTCCCATTCGATCCGAGCGAAGGACCTGGTTATGTATGGCATTGTCATATCGTTGATCATGAGGATATGAGTATGATGCGCCCGTTGCCGATTCTACCATCTGCCCTGAGATATCCACAGATCACTACGCAGCCTTCACCTATGAATGCTTGCAATGGAGACGTTTCCGCATCATTCTCAGTTGTTGCAACAAGCGCAACCTCTATCGCTTATCAATGGGAGGTAAGTAAGGATAATGGCTTAACCTGGACCCCACTTGCAAACGATATGATTTATTCAGGTGTAACACTTTCAGCTTTGAAAATAAATACTGTATCATTATCTTTAAGTGGCAGTCAGTACAGATGTCTTTTAACCAACTTTGATGGTACTACTACATCAAATTCCGCACTTTTTACAGTAAATATCTGCTCTGTTACTGGTACGGTAAAGTACAACAATCTAACACAAGATCCATTAAGTGGTGTAACTGTTTCTGTAGGAGGAATAACATCAGTCACAAATGCTTCAGGTGTCTATACAATTACCGGAGTTAAATCAGGCTCACTACCTGTTATAATAACTCATAATTCTACCGCAGGAGGTATTAACTCTACCGATGCAGGGAGTGTCAAATCCTGGGTAAGAGCACCCGTTCCTATTCCCAACGTCATGTTCCTTTCCGGCGATGTTAATAAGGACCTCAATATTACCAATCCGGATGCAACAGCAATTCAGAATAGCTTCATTAATCGAACAGGGTTTACAAAAGGGCCATGGGTATTTTGGAACGCAATAGGTTCAGGTGCAGTCAATCCACCTACTTTAACAGTATCTGTTGGTACCACCCCTGAAACAAAGTTAGACATTCTTGCAATGTGTACGGGAGATTTCAATGGAAGCTTTGATCCCGATTTAACTGGTAATGGAAATTCAAATTTACAAATAAATCAAAGCGGTAATACACTTACTTTCCCGTCATTGAAATTGTTCGATCTTCCGATTTATGCAACTTCAGATATGCAGGTAGGAGCAGTTTCTCTGATACTTAACATTCCGTCCAATCTGGCTAAAGTAGTTAGTGTAAAGGTGACTAAGAGCAATATTCCAACTACGTGGAAAATAAGCGGTGATGAACTGAGAATAGGATGGAATTCGATAGCTCCGGTTAATGTGTCTGCAGGTGAAAAGCTTGTTGTACTTACACTATTACCTACATTGGCATTCACCGATATAAAGACTATGACGGTCGGATTAGTTCCCAACATCCTGAATGAGCTGGCAAATGGCGATTTTAAACAAATCCCGGGGGCTGATCTGACAGTGGATAATGTTGAGATAAATCCTCTCGGATTTCCGAATCTTCTCAAGCTTAAAGCAGAGCCAAATCCTGCTACGGTCAATACCACATTCACCTATACATTGCCTGTTTCAGGAATGCTCAACATGGGAATTTTCAACTCCATGGGTATTCCGATACGATCGCTGGTGTCTAACATATATCAGGAACCCGGCACTTACTCAATGAACACAGATATTCGCTCACTGAGGAAGGGTATTTATTTTGTTAAAATCACACTAAAAAATGATACAAAATATATGGTAAGAACTATAATATTAATTAAAAATTAAAAATTAACAATTAACAACTAGAATACTTTTTGAGAAGAGGTTGTCTATAAGGCAGTCTCTTCTTTTATGTATAATTAATCGGACCCTTTCCTCCACGGGTTAACTGGCCTGAGGGTCCGGAACACTCAGAAGCTTCAGAGACTTTCAGAAATCTTTTGACTTATATCAGGGAATCTATAAAAACAGAGGCATTTAAAGCAAACTGAGAAGGAAAAACATTCACCCTGTTTAGACCAATATAAAGCTGCAAATATGGATTTCAAATTAAACAATCTTGTTTAATCATCGTAATAAATTATATAACAATACGTTATATATTTTTAATTAGAATGATTCTAAATTATTAATGGTTTTCTACTGAATGTCAATAAAATAGCAAAGAATTTTAGTAACCTGACAGTCAATTGGCTAAAAAAATTACAATATCATTGAAATACTCCTGTTTTTATACATACAAACCAAATTTCTATTAGTGTAAGGGAACCTAAAATTAAACCTATGAGAGAAATGAAAAATTCAAGAAGGAGAATAGAAAAGGGTATATTCTCCGCAGCACTTTTGTCTTTAGCTCTTTTTATTGGCAGCTGCACTAAATATGAGATAAAGGAAGATTCGCTTCCTGCGGGTGACTTGACTGCACCTACAGTATTATCCGCTACTCCGGGAAATAATTCAACTGATATTTCCACTAATTCTATAGCTTCTGTTACTTTTAGTGAAACATTAAACACAGGTACAATAACTTCTTCATCATTTACTATCAAGCAGGGAACAACGGTGATCCCCGGAACTGTTACCATTAACGGGACTGTTGTAACATTTACCCCATCTTCAGTTTTTTCTGCCAACACCCAATATACAGGGACTATAACTACGGCAGCTAAGGATGTTGCCGGTAATGCAATGGCTTCAGATTTTACCTGGATTTTTACAACAGCAGCAGTTGCTGATGTTACCGCACCTACTATCCTTTCAGTTTTGCCGTCCGTAAATGCAACATCTGCAGCGATCAACACTATGCCATCGGTAACCTTCAGCGAGGCAATGAATGCAGGTACCATCACAAACGCATCATTTACAATTAAACAAGGAACATCAGTAGTAGCCGGTACGATAACATATTCAAATAACATAGCAACTTTCACCCCCTCTACCAGTCTTCAGGCAAGCAAAGTATATACCGGAACAATCACCACAGCAGCTAAAGATGTTTCCGGTAATGCTTTGGCATCAAATTATACATGGAGTTTTACAACATCTGCCCTGGCTGATGAGACAGCCCCTTCTGTACTGTCTGTTTCCCCGGCTCAGAACGCAACTTCAGTAGCTGTGAACAATAAGCCGATGGTTACTTTCAGTGAAGCTATGAATCAATCAACTGTAACCTCTTCAACATTTCTTCTAAAACAAGGAGCAACAACTGTTCCGGGTACAGTTACGGGTTCAGGATCAACTGCAACTTTCTCACCAACAACAGCTCTTGTTAATAATACTGTGTACACAGCAACAATTACCTCAGCAGCTAAAGATGTATCAGGAAATACACTGGCCGCAAACTACACATGGAGCTTTACTACTGCTTCTATTACAGACGCTACTGCTCCAACTGTATTGTCTGTTTCTCCGGCTCAGAACGCAACTTCAGTAGCAGTGAACTATAAGCCGATGGTTACTTTCAGTGAGGCAATGAACCAGTCAACTGTAACATCTTCAACATTTACCCTTAAGCAAGGATCAACAACTATTGCAGGGACTGTTACAGGTTCAGGATCGGCTGCCACTTTCACCCCTTCAGCGGCATTGTCTAATAATACTGTGTATACGGTAACGATCACAGCAGGTGTAAAGGATGCTGCAGGAAATTCTATGGCTTCAAATTATTCCTGGAGTTTTACAACAGTGACAGCAACAACATCAGGGAAATCTTTTTCAGCAGATGTTGCTCCAATATTGAATCTTTGCAATACTTGTCATACACATAAGTGGACACCCTCATCAAATTCTTCTACATTTTACACAAATATGGTCAATGCCGGATATGTAGTCCCGGCGTCTCCTACGACAAGTAAGATCTATAGTAAGATCAATAATGGTCATCCTTCATCGGGCGTAACTACAACTCAGAAAAATACAATACTTACATGGATGACAGAAGGGTCAAAGAACAACTAACCCAAACCTGAATTTCTTAGAGGTTGCTCAATCGGGCAACCTCTTTTTTTCATTAAAATCTATTGGTTGTCAATAATCGGAAATGTGTTAATAAATTAACAACTGTTTTGTTTTATTGTTCCGTATTGTGACTTTGGAAACAGTGTCTTAAAGATCTTTAATCATCCAGATATCGCAGCCAAAATGACCCGAGTCACCCATTGGTGCAGCTATAAATCTGAAACCGGTTTTTTCATAAAGTCCTATTGCCTTGCCAAGCTCGGGAAGTGATTCCAGGTATAATTGACTATATCCCAGTTTTTTAGCTGATTCTATGCTTTTTTCGAGAAGCATTTTACCTGTACCCCTTCCTCTCTGGTCGGAAAGAAGATAGAGCTTAACAAGTTCGGCACATCCCTGAGGCAGTTCGGGTGTCGGATAAACCCCGCATCCTCCGACCATCCTCCCATCATCCCCGGCAATCCAGTAAACAGAACCGGGGGTTTGAAATAGAGTATAAAGATCATCGGTGGTAGGGTCAAAATATACTGTACCCGGACGATCAATTTTAAATTCGCGAAAGACGGTGCGGATAAGCTCTGCAAGATCCTTATTATCTGTCTGCCTGATGTTTCTTAAAGTAATACCCATATTTTTGGTTGAAGAGGTTCACATTTACAGGTTGAACCAGTAATTTAATTTAATCAGAAATACATTTTTGGAGAAGGAATCCCTTAGTTGTTTGAATGAATCACTCATTGAAGTATCTCCCATTGGTGATGTGCCGGTTTTGTCGCTCGACCATACAAGGTAGACAAAAGAACCAAGTCGGTATTCCCATTTTGCTACCAGGTTGGAACGGAACTGGTAAAAAGTAAAATCCGGATTTACCAAGGTATAGTCTGTGATCATATCATTATTATCATCCAGCCGGTACATATTATCGGACAGAACCTGGTTTCCATAAATTGCAAAACGGTCGTTGTAATCTCTTGCATCAGGCTCAGTTATTCGCTTAAGATCTGAATAGCTTCCCCTTGAAACAAAGGGACTTCCATAATACTGCACGGAAAATTCCGGAGTGATATTCAAATCAAGACGCAATATCAGTCCGAGCGTTTTCTGATCTATTGTCCCAAGAATATAGCGCTTCCCACCCCAATAATTTCTTGTTGTTACATACTGAAGATTGTTGTGATTACCTGCATAATTAGCAGTAACCCCGATCTTTAGTGCCTGAATCGGTCGAATTGACACATTTGGACTGAGTTCATAGTTTCCGGATGAATTATCACCTGTTTTTCCAAGGTGATAGTTGAACCCGAATATCAGTTTCTTTGATTCATCAGTTCCTATACGACCAAAAGAAATAAGGCCTTTTGGCAGTATCATATCCGGTCCGCCCCTGAGTATTCTTGTATCAAGCTGTTTTGTATGGTAAATTACATGTATTCCCTGGCTCCAGTTATTTGTAAACCTAGAACTAAAGGACAGCGTTGCCCCTGATTCGAGATAATCACCATTGAAATTCCAGGTATTAAACTGCTCCAGGCCAATATCATATGACTGGAAGATAGATACCGGTTTTGTAATGAGATAGGAAACTTTGTTTTCCTGATTGATTACATCCGCTGATTTCATGTAACCCAGGTCGTTAAGTTCCAGCCCCGGGGAAAGCCAGGTCACTCCTGTGGAGTATTTCCAGAATCCTTTTGAACCTTTTCCAATCTCAAATTTACCGCCAATCCCGCTTAGGTTTGTACGGGTTGTATCATATTCAAGATAACTGCTGCCGGGTTTCTGGTAATAGTGAGCAGAAGATTGCTGTAGAGCGCTAAGCGCTTCAGTAGTACCGTTTACATAACTACCTATGAACCTGGTGTCAAGGTAAAATTCCTTGTCTTTCCAGTGATGGAGAAGATCCAATCCTCCGGTATAGGCCTCACGTGTTAAAAATTCAAGACCGGGATCGTTAATAAACCTGTTTGCCGAGGTAAGAATCCCCCCTACAACTGTATTTCCGGCATTATAACCCTTCTGTACCCGTGCCACCAGATAATTGGTTAGGGGTTCAACCTGCAGTGTGCTGCGATTGCCTTCAATATCACTTATATGTGCGCTTTGATTTGCAGTTAAACTCTGGATAAGTCCGACAGATAGACCTTTTGAAGTGGTACCACTGAATTTTATGGCACTGAGTATGGTTGTTCTTTCCGGAGAATCCACGAACATGCTGTCATTACCCCGAAGACCAAGGGAAGGAGAATGGCCGATCCTTCGAGAGTAAAACAGGCTTTGTCCGTCAAACTTGTAATCGAATATTGTTAATCCTTCAAGAAAAAACGGACGCTTTTCATCATAGAATGTTTCAAAAGCGGTAAGGTTAATTACCGAAGGGTCAGATTCAACCTGCCCGAAATCGGGATTCACTGTCAGGTCAACCGTGAAATTACTTGATAATCCGATCTTTGCATCCAAACCAATGTTGCCACCCCATAATCTTCCATCCGTTGTAAAAGGATTCCCGGGTTCTTCCTTCATTGTTTTCAGATCACCCAGAACAAAAGGCATTATCTCCAGCCGGCGCGATTTTTTTAATCCCGAGATTCCCTTCAGTTCTCCGAAGTTGTATATCATACCAGGACCGGTTTTGGATTGCTTTTCCCAGTTGCTTTCCTCTGAGTACCTGGAGATCCATCTCCAGGTGTGCATGCCCCATACTTGTTCTTCCTTGTTGCTGTAACGGAGCTGGCTTAAAGGAACTTCAATCTCTGCCACCCAGGCGGAGTCTTCGGTCCCAACTTTTCCTTTCCACACAGCATTCCAGTTAAAGTCCCAGTTCATCGGATTAAACAATACCAGGTCAACTTTCTGACCCCAGGCCGAAATAGAGAACTCAAATCCGGTACGATAGTCTCGGTAGCTGTCAAAAGTGACTCCCATCATGTCCCCGACAATCTCATCGCGGACCCCCGCCATTCTAACAATTTTCCCCGGCTCACCATCATATGCCCTGAAAGCTATGTAAATATTTTTATCGTCATACTGAATATTCATTTCAGTGGGATACGAAGGTGGAGCTCCTTCGTTTGGAATAAACTGGTTATAATCACCTGCCCAGGTCCCCGCCTTCCAGCAGGCATCATCCAGTTTACCGTCAATAACCGGTTTTTCAGTTGATAATCTGCTTGTTGTGTATGTGGGTTGTTGAAGCGATTTTTTTTGTTTAGAGGTATCCTGCGTCAGATATATTGCAGGATAACTGATTTTTGAGTAAGAGTCGACCTGCCGGAAAATAATTAGAATAAATAAAACAAAAAGTCGAAAATTAGCGCCAGGATGTTTCATTCCGGATAGGTTTTGAGTATCTCTTAAATATTTTAATCAAATTTATAAGAATAACTCATTATTCCATAATTCTATGCCTTTTTACCAGAACGAGACCCTGTTCCAGTCTATGGATGAAATTTTTCCCATAGTCCATTTTGTTCTGATGATTGAGACATCTGACTGAAGTTCACGGTTGCGAATTACAAACCGGGCTCGGCAGCCTGTTCTGTTGCTTTCTGAATTCCTTTAGCCACTTCAGGAATAATACCCATCTTCTCATAAATGGGATTAACCATTACTTTCAATTCAGGTAATTTTCTAAGAAAGAACAAGGCTCCGATAATGGTTACAACTCCGCCAAACAGCATGGTATAACGTGTTCCAATGCTTTTTGCAAGAGCTCCCGCCATAAGGCTTCCGAAGGGTGCGGTACCCATTACTGCCATGGTATAAAAGCTCATCACCCTCCCCCGTTTGTCATCTTCAGTGATAGTTTGCAATACGGTATTACTGGCAGCAGTCTGAAGCATCATCCCCAGACCAATAAAAACCATCAGAACCATTGACAAGTAAAAGATATTTGTAAATGAAAGTACAATCAGACCCGTTCCAAAAAGAATGGCGGCTGATGGTATAATTCGTCCAAGTTTAAGCACGGTTTCCCTGGAAGCAAGAAATATTGCACCAAGAAGAGCGCCAACCCCAGCTGCACCCATCAAAAATCCGTATGTATGTGAATCACCCTTTAAAATTTCTTTTGCGAAAACAGGCATCAGAACGGAATATGACATCCCCATCAGACTTACTATCCCAAGCAGTATCAGAAGGTGTCTTATTGGTGAAAATCCGAATGTGTAGCTCAGTCCTTCCCTTAGTTCATTGAATATTTCAGAGCTTTTCTTCCTGACTACAACCAGATTTACTTTCATTGAAAGTAAAGAACCGATAACAAATATATAGCTGATTGCATTTATCAGGAAACAGACACCCTCATTTGTGGATACCAGGATTATCCCCGCTATGGAAGGACCTATGATCCTGGCACCATTGAACATTAATGAATTAAGAGCGATTGCATTACCAAGATCTTCCTTTTTGCCAACCATGTCAATTACAAATGATTGGCGCGATGGGACATCAAATGCATTAATGCAACCCAGAGCAACACTTAGAACAATAATCTGCCAGATCTGGATTGAACCTGAGAGGGCCAGCCATGCCAGAACTGAAGCCTGAATTAATGACGCGATCTGTGTAACAAGAAGCACATGGTATTTATTAAGCCGGTCGGTAAGGACTCCTGCAAAAGGAGACAAAACAAATGTCGGGATCTGTCCGGCGAAGCTTACCACCCCAAGGAGCAGTGCCGATCCTGTCATCTGGTAAACAAGCCATGGCATTGCAATACGCTGCATCCATGTTCCGATCAGTGAGATTCCCTGACCGCTGAAGAACAGGCGGTAGTTCCTGTATTTGAGCGACCGGAATATTATTTTGTACCTGGAAGAATTTTTCGGACTTTGGGACACTTGTATTTGATTCTCTCTAAAGTATATTAAACAGATAAAGGGTCGCGATAGTCACAATTGTAAGGGAGGAAATTCCTATAGGCACCCACACAGGGGCGATCCATGGTTTTGGAATAAGAAAGAGTACATCAATGGTTGTCAGTTTAGGGGGCCATTTTATGAGAATGTACAGCGAGAAATAATAGAAAAGGTCCCAGAAGGCGAATGTCCAGAGGAAATATACTCCTTTTTCAAGCCAGGTGCTTCCCACAAGGTATGCTATTACAACAAGCATAACTATTGTCGCAACTTCACGGGTCATTTCAATAGTAAGATTCCTTTTGGAAAACCTGTCAAGTGACTCTTTATTCGATTCATTATCAGTCATTGCCAGAACTCTCCTGAGATAAACAACAACAACACCCTCAAAATGAGCCATCGCAATTGCAAAGATTGCGAGCAGTACTAATTTCATCCCGTCGGTACTCATAAAAGTAAAGGTTTATATCATTCTTGCTCTCTGCTCTGTCTTCCTGCTCTCCGCTCTGCGCTTTTTTTCTGCTCTCTTCCTCTCCGCTCTCCGCTCAACGCTTCTTTATATTTTGCTTCTCAGCTCCGATTCATAAAGTTTGTAGAACTCGTCCCTGATCTCATTTCTTACCCTGTAGTATTCGTTCAGAATTTCAATATATGAGCCCTTTAACTCTGCAGGATCATCAAAACCGAGGTGCAACCGGTTCCTGACCTTTCCCGGAAAGACGGGACACACTTCATTGGCATTATCACATACAGTAATAACATAATCCCATTCCTCATTCAGGTATTGTTCAACGCTTTTTGGTTTACCCTTGCTGATGTCGATTCCCTCTCTTTTCATCACAGTAACGGCAGTAGGATTAACTTTACGCGCAGGAACAGTTCCCGCGGAAAAAACCTTAAGCCGTTTATCAAATGACAGAAGAAAACCCTGAGCCATCTGGCTGCGGCAACTGTTTCCAGTGCAAAGTATTAGAATTTTCATTAAAATTTATATCGTAAAATTAACTCCCAGAATATTAAACCTCAAAAATAGCAATTAGTTCTTTAGGAAAGTGACTTGGATGGCCGGAGTGTTTAATTCTTCCTAACTGAAGTAATTATGGCTCATTCCAGAGTTACTTTAGCCTTCTTTAATAAGATTATAACAGTATAAAGGCTGAAGAGGCCAAGAAGAAAAAATATGATGAATCCATACGCATAACCTGTTCTTCCATAGATATTTACAATTTCACCCATCAGAGGGGGAATAACAAATCCTCCAAAAGCGCCGAGACCTCCTATCCAGCCGGCAGCTCCGCCAATTGCTTTTGGGATGTATCTGGGAACCAATTTAAATACAGCTGCATTGTTCACCCCCATGCCAGAAGCCAGAAGCATTATTGCTGAGATCCCTGTTATTGCTTCTTTTGTAAAAGTCAATATTATTGAAGCTGCCAGTACAGCGAAGATAGAGTACAGGCATGTCTTTTCTCCTCCGAGTCTGTCGGCAACTGAACCTCCCAAAACACGGGTCAGAGAGGCCATTATTGAGAAGATGGCGGTATAAAGACCCGCTTTTACAGGTGAAAATCCATGCAACTGGTTCCAGTATACAGGAAACCAGGCTGTAAGGGCAATAAATCCGCCAAATGTTGTAAAATACAAAGCCACCAGCCGCCAGGTATTTTTCGACTTTGCCGAAGCTAACAGACTTTGTTTCACATTTCCGGTGGGGAATAATTCCTGCCCAAGATTTTTTGCCTGTTCCCGGCTTTCAGAATCGGATTTCCCCGCTTTGCGAAACTGGAAATAGGAAGAATTGGTTCCGATAAAAAAATAAGCTATGGTTCCGGTTAACAGAAAAATAAACCAGGCAAAATAAGCCGAAATGAAGCCGTAATGCTGAAGGAAAATCGGAAGAATCAAGGAAAATATACCCGGAGCCAGGTTTCCCAATCCTGCATATGTTCCCAGCGCCATCCCTTGTTTTCTTTTTGGAAACCAGTATGATGTCTGACCTATACCTACTGAAAATGTGGCTATCCCGCATCCGCTTAGCATCCCCAGGAAGAGGATCAATCCATACAAACCTTTCATGTTGTCGGGATAAGCGAGGTTCAGAAGAAGAGTTACACCTCCCAAACCAATAACTGATAAGGCGAGTAAGATCAGAAATGGTTTTCTTCCTCCTGTGGTATCCACCCAGGCGCCAAAGGGAATCCTGAGTAATGATCCCGATAAGGCAGGAATCGCCACAAGCAATCCCATTAAGCCAGGACTAAGATCCATGGCCTCTTTGAATTTTATGGCAGTCGGGCCATATAATGATACAGCTGCAAATCCAAAAAAGAATCCTAGGGTGGTGCCGGTCAAACCTCTGCCCGGCGTTCCTTTGAAATGTTTAAGTTTATCTTCCATTTCAAATCCATGTTTTATCAGTGCCAGTAGTTACAAGTGATCCCTCAAACTTTCTTATGTTTCCTTTGTTAAATATTTAACAGTATTTAAACCCTAAGATACAAATTTCCTCCGGTTATTCTATCCCTATTACCTGAATATGATCTGAATAAAAAATTATTTTTTGACTTACTGATAATCCCGGTCTCGGAGTAAATTCGTAACTTAGTAAAATCCGTGGGTAACGACTCTAAATCATAATTTATATGAAAAGGAATTCCCTGTTCACGACCTTCATTATACTATTCTTGATCAAGTTACCGGTACCTGCTCAACCGAACGGGGAAGAATTATATAAGTCAGTTTGTATTGCCTGTCATACAATAAATCAGGGCAGACTTATCGGGCCCGATCTGACCGGAATATATAATGTGAGGGAGACCGACTGGCTGGTCAGTTTTATACGTTCGTCGCAGACGATGATCAAGGCAGGAGACCCTAATGCCGTTGCGATATATAATGAATACAACAAGATCCCAATGCCAGATAATAAGTTCACCGATGAACAGATCCTGAGCATAATTGAATACATCAGAGAAACAGATCAGGGTGCATCAGCTCCTGCAGGTCAGCAGATAATTTCCACAGACAGCCGGGCAGCAGGTGATAGTCTGATTGCGGGTGATAGCCTGACTGCCGGTGATAGTCTGACTTCTGTCAAAACTCAGCCCGGTGCGCTACCTGACAGTCTGTATACGGTTGAAATGGTACCTGAAGGGCGATCTCTCTTTAATGGCAATACACCTTTTGTCAGTAATGGAGCGCCATGCATGTCATGCCACAACATCAGAGATCAGTCAATTTATGGCGGCGGGAATATCGCACTTGACCTGACATTCTCCTACAGTAAACTGGGACCTGCCGGTATAACTGCCATACTTATAAATCCACCATTCCCAGTAATGAAGACTGCCATGCAGAATCATCCTCTTACAGAGAATGAGGTCCGGGCATTGATCTCTCTGTTAAAAGCAGTCGATGAACGAAATATGGCCTATAAGATAAAGGGTGGCGGAGGATCTCTGTTTTTTGCACTTGGGTTTGTCACTGCCTTGTTTATACTTGTTCACATCTTTATCTTTTACGACAACAGAAATATTCCTGATTCAAATATTTGATAACTAATAGTTTACCAATGAGTTGGATAAAAGATATGATATCTCCTCAAACCAGAAAGTGGGAGGAGTTTTATCGAAACCGCTGGCAGCACGACAAGGTAGTAAGAAGTACCCATGGTGTAAACTGTACCGGCGGCTGCTCCTGGAACGTCTATGTAAAGGAGGGTATTGTGGTGTGGGAAACACAGGCTATCGACTATCCCCTGCTTGAAAGCTCGCTTCCACCGTATGAACCCAGAGGTTGTCAAAGAGGCATATCCGCTTCATGGTATATATACAGTCCCGTACGGGTTAAATACCCATTGATCCGGGGCGTTTTGCTCGATATGTTCAATGAAGAAAAAGAAAAAACAGGGGACGCTCTAATTGCCTGGCAGAACATTCAGAACGACCCGGAAAAGAGAAAAAGATATCAGAAGGCACGTGGAAAGGGAGGTTTTCGGAGAATTCACTGGGATGAAGCCCTGGAGCTGATTGCGGCAGCTAATATTTATACTGCAAAAAAATACGGTCCCGACAGGGTGGTTGGATTTTCTCCGATCCCGGCAATGTCAATGATAAGTTTTGCTGCAGGAGCCAGGTTTCTTCAGTTATTCGGAGGCGTTCATCTAAGTTTTTATGACTGGTACTGCGACCTGCCAAATGCTTTCCCTGAAATATGGGGGGAACAAACCGATGTTGGTGAAAGTGCCGACTGGTATAATGCCAAATTCATTGCAGTAATGGGATCCAATCTTGGAATGACCCGGACGCCTGATGTCCCCTTCTTTTCGGTAGCAAGGTACAATGGAACAAAAACTGTTGTCTTCTCGCCCGATTTCAGCATGGTCTCAAAATATGCTGACCAGTGGGTCCCTGTACACGCCGGACAGGACGGTGCATTCTGGATGGCTGTTACTCATGTGATTCTGAAAGAAGCTCACAGGGATAAACAGGTTCCATATTTTATTGAGTACACAAAAAAATATACTGATGGACCATATCTTGTAGAATTAGTTAATGACAACGGTCATTACTCCCCAGGAAGATTATTGAGGGCCAATATCCTCAGCAAATATTCTGATATTGAAAACGGCGATTGGAAATTTCTTAATATTGACGCAGAATCAGGTGATTTTATATGTCCCTCAGGCAGTGTTGGTCACAGGTGGCAGGAGAAAAAAGGTAACTGGAACCTGAATTATATTGATGGAGAAAAGGGTACAGATTATAACCCTGTACTCACCCTTCTTGGACGGCATGATGATGTTTTGCCTGTTGATTTCACTGAGTTCTCATTGAAGCAGAAAAGACAACGGGGGGTCCCTGCAAAATATGTAAAAACCGGATCCGGAAAAATTGCTTATACCACCATCTATGATCTGATGATGGCGCAATTCGGTATAGACAGAAATTTAGGAGGAGATTACCCGGTTTCATATGACGACGCCTCCTCTCCATATACCCCTGCATGGCAGGAAATCCATACCGGGATAGGTGCGGAAACTGTAATACAGTTTGCCAGAGAATGGATTACTACTGCGGAAATAACAAAAGGAAAATGCATGATCATTATAGGCACCGGAGTAAATCAGTGGTACCATAGCAATTTAATTTATCGGGCTGCTGCCCTTGCTCTGATTTTTACGGGCTGCATCGGAGTAAACGGAGGGGGTCTGAACCATTATGTAGGACAAGAAAAGCTTGCCCCTCTTGATTCCTGGTCTGCCATCATGTCGGGCAAAGACTGGCAGAAACCGGTCAGGTTTCAACAGGCACCTATCTGGCACTACATGCATTCCGACCAGTGGAGATATGATGGAAACCAGGCTGATTACAATACGGTGCCTGAAAATGATTTTTCGGCCAGGCACACTGCCGACATCATTGTTCAGTCGGTAAAGAACGGCTGGATGCCGTTTTTTCCCCAGTATGACCGTAATCCCTTCGATATTGCCCGCGAAGCAGTTGAGGCGGGTGCAAAAGACGAAAAAGGCATTAACGATTTTGTTATCAGCCAGTTAAAGGATGGGAAGTTGCATTACTCGGTTTCAAATCCTGATGAAGAAGTAAACTTTCCCCGAGTGTGGTATATATGGCGTGGAAATGCAATACTTTCGAGTGCCAAAGGACATGAATATTTCCTGAAACATTACCTTGGAACTCATCATAACGATATTGCCGATGAGGCAGCCAGAAAATTTGTAAAAGAGGTTGAGTGGAAAGAAGAAGCCCCTCAGGGAAAAATGGATCTGGTTGTCGACCTGAACTTCAGAATGGATACTTCCGCTCTTTATTCAGATCTTGTTCTGCCTTCAGCTTCATGGTACGAAAAGGCTGATCTGAATACCACCGACATGCATTCATTTATCCATCCCCTTGGTGCTGCAGTTCCACCGGTATGGGAAGCTAAAAGCGATTGGGAAATTTTTCGGGAAATTACCCGAGTTACAAGCGAGGTGGCAAAAAAACATTTCCCCGAACCGGTTCTCGATATAGTCAATGTTCCTCTTGACCATGACACCCCGGCAGAAATATCGCAGCCGAAAATATGCGATTGGTCAAAAGGAGAATGTGAAGCAATTCCGGGAAAAACAATGCATCACATTATACCGATAGAAAGAGATTATACAAGGCTTTATGAGAAGTATATCAGTCTGGGAAAAAATGCCGCGAGGCTCGGAGCACATGGGATTACATATCCCTGCGGCGATTATTATGAACAGCTTCTTCAGAAGAAAGACCATGTCAATATCATCGGAGGCGAAGCATATCCTTCAATTAAAGAAGATGTTCTGGCTTGTAATGCCATTTTACTGCTTTCATCTGTCACAAACGGAAAACTCAGTGAAAGGGCATACGATGATATTGCTAATAAGACAGGAAATGATTTCACCGCAATTAAACCTGTGAACAGTGAAAACACTTGCAATTATTACGACTTGGTCTCCCAGCCAAGGCGGTTATTGAATTCTCCTCTTTGGTCGGGGTTGATGGATAAGGGACGATCATATTCAGCCTTTACCCTGAATACCGAATATCTTGTTCCATGGAGAACGCTGACCGGCCGTCAGCACTCATATCTTGATCATGAAGCCTACATCCTTTTTGGAGAAAACCTTCCTACATACAAGCCTTCTCCATTACCTGAACTTCTTGGCGATCTGCGCAATACAGTAGCTTCAGGAAAAGCCAGGATGCTTAATGTCCTTACTCCTCACGGAAAATGGCATATCCACACCACTTTCGGCGACACTCTCCGCATGCTCACTCTTTCAAGAGGTATGGAGCCATGCTGGCTTAGCGAGAAAGATGCAGCAGATATGGATATTAAAGATAATGACTGGGTAGAGGTATTGAATGACAATGGTGTTTATTGTACAAGGGCTTGCGTAAGTTCACGTATCCCCCCGGGTATCTGCATCGTATACCATGCCCCGGAACGAACTTATTCAGTTCCAAAATCACCATCACGCGGGAACAGGAGAGCGGGTGGGCATAACAGTCTGACCAGATTGCATTTTAAGCCAAACCTGCTTGCAGGCGGATATGGACAATTTACTTACCATATAAATTACTGGGGGCCTGTCGGAGTGACTCGGGATACTTTTGTTCTGGTTCAGAAAATGGAAGCGGTAAATTTTTAACTATTAAGACTATTTTCCATGGATGTAAGATCGCAAATAGCAACAGTTTTTCATCTCGACAAATGCATTGGCTGCCATACTTGTTCCATTGCCTGCAAAAACTTATGGACAGAAAGAAAAGGGGCAGAGTATATGTGGTGGAATAACGTCGAGACAAAACCGGGAACCGGTTATCCGTTCAAATGGGAGGACCAGGAACTATACAAAGGTGGCTGGGAGCGAAAAGGTGATTCGGTAAGAATGAAGGGTGCAGGAAAATTTAAAGGACTGAAGGTACTTTTTCATAATACCAATATGCCTAATCTGGATAACTACTATGAACCATGGACCTATCAATATGAGAAGCTGATTGATGCTCCCGAAGGTGATGATCAGCCCACAGCTGAGCCTGTCTCGCTGATCACCGGCGACAAAATAACCCCGAAATATGGCCCCAACTGGGACGATGATCTGAGTGGAACTCCTCTTTATGCCCGTAATGATATTAATTTGAAAAATCTCAGTCAAAAAGATCGTGATGCCCTTTTTGAGCTCGAAAAAATGGTGATGTTTTATATTCCTCGTATCTGCAACCATTGTGCTAACCCCTCATGCGTGGCTGCATGCCCGTCGGGGGCGCTTTACAAAAGAGGTGAGGACGGCATTGTACTTGTAAATCAAAAAGTCTGCAGGGCATGGAGGCTATGTGTCACCGGCTGCCCGTATAAAAAAGTTTACTATAACTGGAACTCAGGGAAATCTGAAAAATGCATACTATGTTATCCCCGTGTCGAAACAGGTCAGGTTCCCGCCTGCATGCACACATGCGTGGGAAGAATAAGATATCTGGGGGTTTTGCTGTATGACGCCTCAAAAATTGAAAAGGCTGCCTCTTCAGAAGATAAAGACCTGATTAAAAATCAGCTTGATCTCTATCTTGATCCAAATGATCCTGAGGTGATCCATGAGGCAAAAAAAGCAGGCATCCCGGAATCCACTATGCAGGCAGCCAGAAAATCACCTGTATGGAAATTTGTAAAGGAATGGGGGCTTGCTCTGCCCCTTCATCCGGAGTTCCGTACTCTTCCGAACCTTTTCTACGTTCTGCCTCTGCTTCCTGCGCTTGGGGTAGTGAGAAACAACATATACAATACCACATCGGAATCGCTGTGGAACATTATTGAAGGCTCAAGACTACCTATGAAGTACCTGGCAAATCTGTTCAGTGCGGGAGAGGTTGACATTGTCAGAAACACGCTGAAAAAACTGATGGCAGTGCGGATTCACCGCCGTGCAGTAACAGTTGGAGATATCAGTAGTGAAGAAGCAGGCAATGCGCTCAGAGATGCCGGGTTAACAGCAGATTCGGCCGACGCTATATTCAGGCTGACATCATTGGCGTATTTTGGCGACAGGTTTGTTATACCTCCTGCACATCGGGAAGAAGCAATTGAAACAATCGAAGAAACTCAATTAAGGAAAGCAAATACCGGTTTTGGATTTATAAATAAACCTGAAAGAGGATTATGAGAAGCCTGACCCATTATACCGCTCTGGCAGAGATGTTCAGATACCCGACAAATGAACTTCTGGTTTGTGCAGGGCAATGGAAAAACATCATAATAACATATAATCCACTCCTTTTACCAAGGCTCGAACTGTTCACATCTCATGTTCATGAAAGGTCTCTGGCCTTCCAGCAGGAATATTACATAAGCACCTTTGATGTACAGGCAATGTGTTATCTCGACATAGGGTACATCCTCTTCGGCGAAGATCATAAAAGGGGAACTTTTCTGGTAAATATAAAAGGGGAACAGGAAAAAGCAGGTAATGATTGTGGAACGGAGCTGCCTGATCATCTACCCAACATCCTGACACTCCTGACAAAGCTGAAGGATGAAAATCTGGCCGAAGAGATGGTTTATTCGCTTCTCATACCCAGCATTAAAGAAATGATTTCGAAATTCCTGAATACTGAAAATCTTTACAAAGGCTTGCTTGAAATCCTTGTTGCAATTATGGAGGCAGATTACCCTTCTTCATCGTTTGAACAGTTTGATTTTACTTCCTGGAAAAAGCAACATTTCAACCTCCATCGCGAAAAGTATATTCCGGATGACTACCACTAATTATTACTGATATGAACGGACTGTTTTTATTCATTTTATTACCCTACCTGGCATTGGGGTCACTGATATTTGGTGGTATCATCAGATACATTTACAAGGGCTTCCAGATAACTTCACTCTCAAGCCAGTTGCTTGAAAGCAAAATTTTATTCTTTGGAAGCAGGCCATTCCACTGGGGTATTATAATCCTGCTTATAGGGCACCTTATCGGCTTTTTAATGCCCGGGTTAGTACTTGCATGGAACGAAAGACCACTTAGATTGTATATACTTGAAACAACGGCACTTGCTTTCGGAATCACAGCTCTCTCCGGTCTTGTGGTTCTGATTGTCCGGCGGTCGAAAATAAAAAGAATACGTCTTGTGACAACCAGAATGGATATAATAGTCTTTGCAGTCTTATCTGTTATTGTTATAACAGGCTTATATACAGCATTTTTCTTCAGATGGGGATCATCATGGTTTGCGATGGTAATGACGCCATACTTAAGATCAGTCCTGGCATTCCGGCCTGATACAATTGCAGTTGTTGCTCTACCTGTTATTGTTAAGATTCATGTTGCTTCAACATTTATATTCTTTGGAATCTTACCTTACACACGGCTAATGCATATCCTTGTTTATCCTTTCTCATATATATGGCGGGAGTTTCAGGTTGTGCAATGGAACAAAAGAGGCAATGTAAAAGATGGGCCTGAAAATAGGGTAACTCCCATTTAGTTCTGCCCCGGCCTCAAACTTTCCTCACGGTTGGTTGTTAATCCTGTATAAGTATGAATCAGGAGAAGACAATGAATGAAAACCATTATACCAATAAGCTTATTAATGAAAGCAGTCCTTATCTGCTGCAGCATGCATACAATCCGGTTCACTGGTATCCCTGGGGTGAAGAAGCTCTTGAGAAGGCAAGAAATGAAAATAAGCTTATCCTGGTAAGTATCGGTTATGCAGCCTGCCACTGGTGTCATGTAATGGCTCACGAAAGCTTTGAAGATCCTGCTGTGGCAGAAGTAATGAATGAAAGGTATATTTCCGTAAAAGTAGACAGGGAAGAACGTCCTGATGTTGATCAGGTGTATATGAATGCTATTCAGCTACTTACAGGCAGCGGAGGCTGGCCACTTAACATTATTGCACTACCTGACGGCCGGCCGGTATACGGTGGCACATACTTTCCTAAGGACAGATGGATCGAAGTATTAAAACTGGTTTCAGATTTCGTCAGGAATAACCCGCAAAAGGCAGAGGAACAGGCAGAAAATCTGACCGCAGGAGTCAGGTCAGAAGATCATATTCCTTTAACGGAATACCCGACCGTGTTTTCAATTGAAGATCTGAGAAATACATTTAATAACTGGAAGAAGAGTTTTGACACTGTAAACGGGGGTTACAAGGGTGCTCCAAAATTTCCTTTGCCTGCAGGCTATCTTTACTTACTTCAGTATCATTATATGACCGGTGAAGAGGATGCATTAAAAGCCGTGAAAAATACTTTGGATAAAATGGCTTTCGGAGGCATTTATGACCAGCTTGGAGGAGGTTTTTCCAGGTATTCAACCGATGCTTTCTGGAGGGTTCCTCATTTTGAAAAGATGCTATACGACAACTCACAGTTGGTGAGTCTGTATGCTGCAGCATATCAGTCAACCGGAATACCTTTATATAAAAAAGTAGTTTTCGAAACCATTGAATTCGTTGAAAGGGAACTTACTTCATCTGAAGGAGGATTCTATTCCTCCATTGATGCCGATAGTGATGGAGAAGAGGGTAATTATTATATCTGGACGAAAGAAGAGTTTGAGAAGATAGCCGGAAATGATGCTACTATAGTATTGGAATACTTTAACATCACAAGCGACGGAAACTGGGAGAAAGGAAAAAATATTTGTTTCAGAACAGCATCCGATAGTGAGATTGCTCTAAAACATAACATAACGGAAAATGCGCTTTCCGAAATTTTAACCTCAGCGAAAACAAAATTATTTTATGCAAGATCCCGGAGACGACGCCCTGCAACAGATGACAAAATACTTGCCGGCTGGAACTCGCTGATGATGAAAGCCTATACTGATGCCTACAAGGTATTTGGAGAAAAATCCTTCCTGGACAGATCATTAATGAATGGAAGCTTTATTCTTGAGAATATGAAACAGTCCGATGGCAGACTTCAAAGAAGTTACAGGAAAAGAAAAACATCAGTCAACGGATACCTTGATGATTACGCCTTCACAATTGAAGCATTTATTTCTTTGTATCAGTCCACATTTAATGAAAACTGGTTACGTGAGGCCGCAAATCTCTCAGAATATACCATAACACACTTTTTTGATCCTCTGACCGGCATGTTCTATTATACATCAGACCTTGATCCTCCTCTAATTGCAAGAAAAACGGAAATAAATGACAATGTTATTCCTTCAGCCAATTCCTCAATGGCTAAGAATCTGTTTTTGCTCGGCACTTATTTTAATAATGATGAGTATTTGAAAATGTCCCGAAGCATGGCATCTATGGTAAAACAGCATGCTTTAAGCGGCGGAGCATATTATGGCAACTGGGATACTCTTATCTCGTGGATTGTTAATCCACCCTGTGAAGTAGCTATAGTAGGTGATGCCTATGAAAGTTACAGGAGAGAATTCGACAGATACTATTTACCGAATGTCCTTTTTTCAGGGGGGCAAAGTGATAATTCACTGTCATTGCTTGCAAATAAGCTTGTTCCGGGACAAACCACAATCTATATCTGCAGGAACAAAACATGCAATCTCCCGGTTACTGAAGTTAGTGAGGCGCTGATTCAGATTGAAGCTTTTAAGGTAGAACTAACTACTTGATTGCAAATCCCTAGGGGTTTACGATGGTGAATACCGGAATTTAGATTCTTGTCCATAATGAATCCACGAAATAATTCCGTTGATCAGTAAAATGCCGGTCAACTCTGAATCCATGAGCTGATGCAAACTCTTCAATGTTTCTGATATCAAACTTTCGCGATAGCTCCATGAATATGGGTTCCCATTTTCCGAATTCAAACCTCTCCTCCAGTGCTCTTAAATATACTTCCTGCTCCTCGGTTGATACCAGGAAACTTTTTACCATTCCGGTTACCGGGCTGTACTCTGTATGATGTTCAAATTTCTGAAGGTTAAAATCAGCCTGCAATTCCCGGTTTAACCTCACCAGGTGATTAAGATTGAAATTGCGGGTAATTCCGTGCGAGTCATTATAGGCATTCATGATTACATCGGGAGATTTCTTAAGGTCAAAGCCAATAAGAAGTTTGTCACCTCTATGCGTAAATTCAGAGATCTTTTCGAGGAAAGCATGTGTCTCAATTTCATTAAGGTTACCAATATTTGAACCCAGAAAAAGAATAACTTTTCCGCCTGCCTGATCTGAATGCATACTACCCAGCACACTTAGATAATCGCCCGTTTCAGGTTCAACATTTATAACAGGCATCTCCCTTTTAAGGCTTTCATACAGTTCATCATTTGCTATCTTGCTTATATCTACCGGGACATATTTAAAATTCGCATTTTTTTTATGGAGAGATCGTAGAAGAATTTTGGTTTTAATTCCGTCCCCCGAGCCCAAATCAATTATAATTAAGGCTTTATGTCCCTTTTTAAAAGCATCAGCAATACTGTCCTTATGTATTGCGAATATCTCAAACTCACAGTTAGTAAGATAGTATTCGGGCATCTTCATTATTTCCTGAAAGATTTGACTACCTTCATTATCATAGAAGTACTTTGATAATAAATATTTAGGCTTTGCTGATAAACCCCTAAGGGTATCAGAAGCTATTTCAGATAACTGAATGCCTGTATCGGTTCCGGTATTTTTACTATAGCCGTTTGAATTTAATATCTCTAAATCTTTCATTCTTTCAGTTTTTATTTTTTCGACGCCTGAACATCCGGAACTCCCACTTCATAAGGGTTCTCCGGATCACTGCTCCATTCAAACCATCCCCCGTCATATACTGAAATTCCTGGATATCCCATAAGCCAGGCATTTATGAAAGCTTCGCTTCCCCGCCAGCCGGTTCCACAATAAAATGCAAGATGTTTATCGTGAGTAATACCGCTTTTTCTCCACATCTCTGAGATTTCCGGAAATTCTCTGGTAGTCTGATCAACATTCCGGTAATTTTCCATATGATAAGCATCAGATCCGCAGTCTGCAAAGATTGCACCCGGAATCCTTCCCTTTTTTTCAATATAATTATAGCCACTTTCTTCACCGATATATTCTGTGCGGCTACGAACACATACCAATTCGCTGTCGCTGGAAGCAATCATTTTTTTTGCTTCCGGAGTATCAACGGCCAATCCGGGCCTGGCAGGGATTACAGAACCAAAGTCAGAAACTTTAATTTTTGGTACGTCGGTAAACGAGACACCGAATCCGGCATCTTCCCATGCCTGAAAACCTCCATTCAATACCCGGACATCTTTCACTCCCGCATAAAGCATAATAAAGGCACACCTCATTGCACCAATATCTCCGGCGGCACTTCCGGGAAAAGGATCGGTTTTGTCAGGCGACATGTACTTGCCATAAAGAATTACTGTTGTGCCGGATGTAATGCCATGATTTTCAAGCGATTGCTTTAACTCCTCCGGAGTACGGCGGTTCCATGTTTCCGGAGCTTCAAGTGCAAGTGTGTCCATGTCAATAGCCCCCGGAATATGTCCGCTGAGGTATGCATTACGGTTACGGTAATGCGCATGCACAATTACATACTTTTTATTATCAATACCATCAGGTCTCTTACCCGAAATAAGGTCTTGCACCCATTGAGCGTGTACAAGATTTCTGTAACGCGCCATA
>JBBRVC010000013.1:0-41793 GCA_038247205.1 Bacteroidales bacterium | reverse complement strand
TAAAATATTGTGAATGAACCCGTTTTGCAGAGCTTGGAGAAAACCACCCTGTTCCTCAATTTCCAGGAACAGTTTCCAGGAATTATCTGCAATAAGGCTTGTCAGGTTCTCAATGTAATAAGAACCGCCTGCGGGATCGGCAACATTGCCAAAATAGGACTCCTCTTTAAGGATCAACTGTTGGTTTCTTGCTATCCTCTCAGAAAAGTTATTTGAATTTCTGAATGCACTGTCGAAGGGTTCAATTGTAAGTGAATCGGTGCCGCCCAGTACTGCCGACATGGCTTCTGTCTGGGTACGCAGCATATTCACATACGGATCATATATTGTTTTATTGAATTCGCTTGTCACACAATGGATCTCCATCTTGCAAAGATCGATGCTCTCCGGTTTAAATCCTTTGGTAATTACCGACCAGAGCAACCTTGCAGCCCGTAGTTTTGCTATCTCTCCGAAATAGTTGGAGCCCGTTCCAAAAGTAAAACGCATCTTCGAAGCAGCAACACCGGACATTAAACCCCTCTCGGTCAGCTGAGACAGATATTCGCAGCCCATTGAGAGAGCAAAAGCAAGCTCACTGACTATATCAGCGCCTGCATTACTAAAATTGGAAGCATTGACATTGATGATTCGGAAACCGGGAATGATCGATGCTGCTTCGGTTACCGAAGCCAGATAGTCAAAGCCTGAATTTATCGGGATGCACAATGATCCCTTCAACATCAGTTTACCGATGGGATCAGCCTCAAAGGATCCGCGAATTCCATTGGGTTCATTTCCGGCTTTTTGGATGACCAGATCTACAATTTCTCTGGCCTTGCCATTGCATGAAAAATTTACTTCAATGCTATCCGTCACAATATCTTTTAGGAGCAGATTGAAATTATTTTCACATACCGATTCGGGATCAGTGATGATAAACCCCAGTGAGTCAACACCTTTCATAAGGATTTCAAGAGCCTTGCGGTTTGCTTCCAGATAATCTGTTACAACGATATTTTGTCGTACCAGCCAGTGGTTGTCAGTCTTTTTCGTGCCTCTCAAAAAGGGAAATTCACCAGGCTGTGTATCTAAATGTGGCAGATTGTCAAGATCTTCCTTCCTATAAAAAGGCATAACATCAAACCCTTCACTTGTTTTCCACACCAGTTTTTTGGTGAAATCATCTCCCTTAAGGTCGGCAGCAATCCTGTCCATCCACTCTTTTGTGATAACCGGGGGGAAATGATCAAATAAGTTCTTTCCTTTTGCCATTACTTATGATGAATATTTTTGCAAATTAAACTATTCATCAATGACTTTTTAATGAGATAAATCATCTGTGAATGTTAAACTTATTTACCGGCAAATTCCATGAGATATGATTTGATGAATGGATTAAGATCGCCGTCAAGTACAGCCTGTACATTACCGGTCTCATGGCTTGTTCTGAGATCTTTTATCATCTTGTAGGGATGCAGAACATATGATCTGATCTGTGAACCCCATTCTATCTTCTTTTTCTCACCTTCAATTTTAGCCTTTTCATCAAGCAATTTCCTCAATTCAATTTCATACAGCTGCGACTTAAGAATCTTAAGGGCATTCTCTTTATTATTCAGCTGCGACCTGGTTTCCTGGTTTTCGATGACAATTCCGGATGGATGATGCCTCAGCCGAACAGCTGTCTCTACTTTATTCACGTTCTGCCCGCCTGCACCACTCGACCGGAAAGTATCCCATGTAATATCTGCAGGGTTGATCTCGATGTTAATGTTCTCATCGACCAGCGGGGAAATAAACACCGATGCAAAGGTGGTCTGACGCTTTCCCTGGGCATTAAATGGTGAGATCCTCACAAGACGATGAACTCCATTTTCACATTTCAGATAACCATATGCCCTTTCTCCGTCTATTTCAATTGTCACTGATTTTACGCCAACCTCATCTCCGGGTTGGAAATCAAGCTCTTTAACCTTATAATTATTTCTTTCAGCCCAACGCAGATACATTCTCATCAGCATTGCAGCCCAGTCATTGCTTTCTGTTCCTCCCGCACCAGAATTGATCTTCAGGATTGCGCCCAGCTGATCTTCTTCATTTCTGAGCATATTGCGGACTTCCAGATCTTCGATCAATGATCGGCAGTTATTGTACACTTCTTCAAGATCATCTTCAGAAGCCTCTCCTTCCCTGTAAAAATCATTTATAACAAGAAGATCTTCAACAGCGCTGTTAACCTTGTCAAAATCAATGGTCCAGCTTTTTAAACTGGCAATTACCTTCAGTTGTTCTTCTGCCCGTTTAGAATCATCCCAGAATCCGGGTTGTTGTGTAACACTTTCTTTTTCAGCTATAAGAACTAGTTTTTCATCCACGTCAAAGAAACCTCCTCAAGGCATCACGACGCTCCGCTAAGGCCTTTATCTGTTCGTTAGTTATCATTTTTGTTTAAGATTTGCGCAAATTTAGTGAAATTATATTACAGTGACATACCCTGAAAAGCAGCGAATCTATTGCCGGGTATGAAGTTTTTAGTAATTTTCGGACAACAATTAAATTTGTCGCAAATTGTTATTATGCTGATTTTAAATAGGTTATATAAATAATGGTAAGACTGATTATTCTGTTACAGCCATTTTCAAGATATCTTCTTATTGCATGGATACTTGCAATAATAATTGTTTCGTCCATTCCGTCAATACCTTCACTAAAGTTACATACTGCAAATAATGAGATAAGGCTGGATTATCTCATTCATTTTCTGGAATACGGAGCACTGACATTTCTTACTTTTCTGGCTTTTGCCGGTGAACGATTCAGTTTGGGATTAAAGAAAGGTCTGATCGTGACAGTCAGTATTTTCTTGTTTGCAATCGTTGATGAATTTCATCAGAAGCTTATCCCGGGGCGGAGTTTTAATTATTATGATATTCTCAGCAATATAACCGGAGTAATAGCAGGTATGATTTTTTGTGTTATCATTTTCAGGGTTATCAGGGGAAGAAAAATCCGTTAAACGCAAAGGCCGCAAAGCCATACTTGCTCGCTCGTATGGGAAAGACGCAGAGGGTGCAAAGGTAATCTGTAAATGACCTCTTTGCGACCTTAGGATTTAAAACTTTGCGGTCTTTGCGGTTAATGGATTTCAGAAAGTTAAAAAGATAAGGTATCAAAAAACCTTATAACCAGAAAATGATCCCGTTCCAGAATCATATCCTGTTCCAACGTTTACTATGACTTTAACAGTATTTCCTGCAGATAGTTTCATAGTTAACTGGCGAGATATTGTTGACCCTCCAGTAATTCCGGTGTTTAAAGTCTCGTAAAATGACCCATTCAAAAATATTTTAAGAATTCTTGAATCGGCTGTTCCAGAAGCAACATAATTTACATTGAATGTATAAATGCCTGAACTGGGAGCTGTGAAAAGTCCTGTCAAATAGTTAAATCCGCCTCCATCGTTAAATTCTGGAGCTCCGGTAATAAAATCATAATCTGTTAAAAAATTTGGCATAATTTCCGAAGTAGTCTTCTTCGCCCTAAATGCCACCAGGCTTCCTAATGAAATGGTGTTACCTCTGTCGATTGTTAGCGAATTAGTCGACTCAGTATATGTTAATGTCTGATTATCAGTATTATCCAAATACGTGCCAAGATTTATTACTGCCGCTCCGGTCTTGCCTGTAATTGATAAATTATTACCTGCGAGCTGCAAATCCTGGATCTCATTTGTCGGGCTGGCATCCGCATCATTCTTAAGCTCCGAGAGGTTAACACCCGCTCTGCCTGTTATGCCGATTATTCTGTTTGTTACATCCCATGTGAGATCCTGAAGCTCATTTGTGGGGTCTGCATCCGGGTCATTCTTTAACTCTGTGAGATTTATTGTTGCTACATTGCCTGAAATACCTAAAGTTCGGGCAGCAGGATCCCATGTTAACGACTGTGCATCAGTATTATCGAGATATCTTGTGAGGTCCCATTCCGTTGCCAGAGCATTATTTGTTATCTTAAGCTTATCGGCATTTATTGTAAGATCCTGAATTTCATTTTTAGGGTCTCCATCAGATTCAATCGTGGCAAGCTTTACCGAGTTTGCCCGTGAAATACCAAGATAAGTACCATCAGCCTGATTGATTACAGTCAGATTTTGAATCAGATCATTTAATGTAAGAGAATTCCCTCCCGAAATGGAAAGCATGCTTCCGTCAAAAGACAGTGTCTGATCATCAGTAGCCGGATTACCCGGATTACCCTGCAGCCCTTGTTCCCCTCTCTGACCCTGTGGTCCGGGTTCAAGCGATTTCTGGGCATAGAGTGCGTAGGGCACAGCCAGAAACTGCATTGTTCCCATGTCAATGTAATCGTTCTCAAACTTCACTTCTACCTTTAGAAAATGAGAAGCCTGCGACCACTCAATCTTAGAAAAATCAGCTGCTGAGCCTCCGGATTTCAGACCCTTACCAATTATCAGTGAAAAAACACCAAATTTTGAAGTGGTAACCGCTGAATGGAGTTCCTGATATACAAGGGGTCCAACCGGAGTTTCTGATAAAATGGAAAACCTGACATTAATTTGCCTGCTGGCCAGTTCTTTTCCAAAGTTATCCCTTGCTACTGCCTGGTAGGGTATTCCCATTGGTAACTGGGTTTGCCCATTTATCCCTTCAAAAAACAGGGCTATTATCAGAAAAAACAGTATTCTCTTCATTTTTCCGGAAATCATCATTTCTGCTAAAGTTTTTCAATCTTGAAAGTTCTGCTGATCAGTTTGTCCTCGCTGGTAATCCTGATCAGGTAAATTCCTGATAAAAAGTCACTTACATCTAATTCCTTTATAAACCAGAATTTATCATCAAATGCCAGCTTCTCAATATATTTTGTATTCCCGTTAATGTTGAAAACTTCAATCAAAAATGTTCGGGAGGTTTCTCCAAAAAGCTCAATTTTAATATAATCGGTAGCGGGATTAGGATATACATTCACGCCGTTTCCATTAGGTGGATTTACAATTGTGAGTTTTACTCCCGGTTGCTGAAATCCCTGTGTAAGTGTAAAATCATAAGATGTGATTATATCAGTTATGCTTTCTCCGATGGTCTGAGAAAAGCTAAACTTTGATGTTGATACCACTCCTGCAGCAGATACAATGACTTGATTTGATAACTGCTGAGAAAACAAATTACCCCACGCTCCAAATATCAATAAAAATAAAAAGTAAAATCCCCTTCCCATTCTGTATAAATCCTGAAACCAAATGTATAGTTTTTTTTTACAATTCTGCATAAATATGACGAAACCAACAAGGTATACAAAAACATTCATACAAAATTTTAAACTTTTAGACTTCGGAAGATAAAAAAACAATATTTTTACCCTCTCTAATCATACCAATCCGCATGCTAAAGTCTTATTTATATCGCAATCTCTCCGAGGCTGGTTGTGATGAGGCCGGGAGAGGTTGTCTTGCCGGTCCGGTTTTTGCAGCAGCGGTCATTCTTCCAAAACATTACAAGCATCCCATACTTAACGACTCCAAGCAACTAACTGCAAAACAGCGGGATATCCTCAGGGTAGAAATAATGGATTGCGCCATTGCATGGAAAGTAGCATCCCTGGATAATACTGAGATAGACGTCATAAACATCCTGAGAGCTTCAATCAAGGCTATGCATATTGCCATTGAAGGGCTGAATAAAGAACCTGAGCTTCTTCTTATCGACGGAAACAGATTTTATAAGTACAAAAACATTAAACATGAGACCATAATCAAGGGCGACTGTAAATATTTTTCAATCGCGGCTGCATCAGTCCTGGCTAAAACATTCCGCGATGAATACATGGAAAAGATCCATCATGAATTTCCGGAATATGGATGGAATACAAATAAAGGATATCCGACGCCCTATCACAAAGCTGCAATCCTTAAATATGGCATTACCCCTTACCATAGAAAATCCTTTCATTTGTTCGATACCCAACTTGAATTAGAATTCTGAGTTGCCCTTGTTCAATTTTAAAATTATCTTTGCGGCTTGCTTTAGAGACATAAAAATCATTTTTTATATTAGTATGAAAAGAATATTATCCATTTTAATCATCCTCTGTATCAGTTTAGGTTTCAAGGCCAGAGCTGATGAAGGTATGTGGTTGCTGCCACTTATAGAGAAACTGAATATCGGTAAGATGACTGAGCTCGGACTGAAGCTCTCCTCTGAAGATATTTACAGTGTTAATCAGACAAGCATTAAAGATGCAATAGTAATTTTTGGTGGCGGATGCACCGGTGAAATTGTATCATCACAGGGTCTTTTACTTACAAACCATCATTGTGGCTATTCGTCAATACAATCTCACAGTACAGTTGAACATGACTATCTGCAGGACGGATTCTGGGCTATGTCAAAAGAACAGGAGTTGCCAAACCCCGGACTTGCAGTCACATTTCTTGTTCGAATTGAGGATGTAACAGAGCTTATTCTTTCAAATGTGAAAGAAGGAATGACTGAAAATGAAAGAACCTCTATTATCAATGCTGCAAGACTTGCAATTGAGAAAAAAATAACTGAAAACACAGGGTACAGAGCCTCAGTATCATCATTCTATGGTGGAAATTATTTTTATCTGCTTATATATGAGCGCTTTACTGATGTCAGGTTCGTGGGAGCACCTCCGTCATCAATCGGAAAATTTGGTTTCGATACCGACAACTGGGAATGGCCACGTCATACAGGCGATTTTTCAGTATTCAGGGTGTATTCAGGGCCTGATGGAAAACCTGCTCCTTACTCGCCTCAGAATATTCCTCTGAAACCAAAGTATCATCTGCCGGTCTCAATAAAAGACCTGAATAAGGATGACTTCGCAATGATCCTCGGTTACCCGGGAAGAACACAGAGATACTATACTTCATTTGAAGTTAATGAGATCCTTAAAATTACAAATCCTAACAGGATAAAGATCCGTGGAATAAAACAGGAGAAGTGGATGGAAGATATGATAGCTGACCAGAAAGTGAATATCCAGTATGCTTCCAAATACTCAGGTTCTTCCAACTATTGGAAATATTCCATAGGCCAGAACAAGGGTCTTGAAAGACTTAAAGTGATTGCTAAAAAAGAAGAGCTTGAAAATCAGTTTAATACCTGGGTAGCTGCAGATGCAGCACGTAAAGCAAAGTATGGCGAAGCACTGAACCTGATCAAATCATCAATTGAAGGAAGAGCTGAACTTCAGAATGCACAGCAATATATCAGTGAAGTTTTCTTACAGGGTTGTGAGATCCTTCAGTTGAACCAGATCGCCACGGCTTTGATAAATGCTTTTCAGTCAGAAGACCAGACAAAATTAGCAGGTCTTACTTCTACAATTAAAAACAGCATCGGTGATTTTTATAAGGATTACAACCCATCTACTGATAAAAAGGCTATGAAGGCACTGATCTCTCTCTACAGAGTGGACGTTCCGGGTAAATTCCAGCCTGATTTCTATACCAATGCAGTTGACAAAAAATTCAAGGGTGATGTCGGCAGGTTTGTCGATGACATGTTTGCCAAATCGATATTTGCAAGTGAGGAAAAACTTATGGCTTTTCTAGATAAACCATCGCTAAAAACCCTCTTATCTGATCCGGTTCACACAACTGCAATTTCTATCAATAAAGTAGCACTGGAAGTATCAGGTAACCTTGCCAAATTTGACGAAAATCTTACCGCAGGGCGCAGATTATGGACTGCAGCTTTAATGGAAATGATTCCTGAAAAAACACTTTACCCCGATGCCAACTCATCAATGCGTATGAGCTATGGAACAATCCAGGATTATGATCCCAAAGATGCCGTTACCTATAAATATTATACTACTTTGCAGGGAGTTGTTGACAAATATGTTCCCGGAGACTATGAATTTGATCTACCACAAAGACTAATTGATCTCAATAATAAAAAGGAGTACGGACGTTATTCATCTCCTAAAGGACACATGCCAGTCTGTTTTCTTACCACCAACGATATTACAGGCGGAAATTCAGGAAGCCCTGTTATGAACGCTAACGGTGAGCTTATTGGTCTTGCTTTCGATGGAAACTGGGAAGCCATGAGCGGTGATATTGCATATGAATCAGAGCTTCAGAGAACCATTGTTGTGGATATCAGGTATGTTTTGTGGACAATAGATGTGTTCGCAGGTGCAAAACACCTGGTTGATGAAATGACAATCATAGAATAGGCTGATCAGTTCCTCGGACAATTTCTTGTGAATTGTCCGGGTTCTGTTTAATTTTACAATAAATTGATAATAAATGCATTTCAGCTTAATTGAGATTCTTGCTGCTTTTATGGTTCTTTTTGCCATAATTGATATCCCGGGATCAATCCCAATAATAATCGACATAAAAGCTAAATCGGGTGAGATAAAAACAGCGAAAGTAACTTTGGTTTCGTTTCTGATTTTGCTGGCTTTCCTATTTATCGGTAACCCCTTGCTTGGCATCTTTGGTATTGATGTATCATCATTTGCCATTGCGGGCTCCTTTATTATCTTCCTGATAGCCATGGAGATGATTCTTGGAATCGAGCTTTTTAAGCACGACTCCAAGGGTGGCGGTTCAATATTCCCCATTGCGTTTCCTCTAATCGCGGGTGCCGGATCGATCACAACCATACTTTCACTTAAGGCAGAATATCAGACTATAAATATTCTAATAGCCCTGATTCTCAATATGGGGGTGATATACATGGTATTACGACTGACTTCTGTTTTTGAAAAGATGCTCGGAGCAGGAGGTTTGCAGATTCTAAAAAAAGTATTTGGTGTAATACTATTATCTATTGCAATAAAACTCTTCCTTACAAATTCGGGTATTGTTCTGCCTCATGCCAGGTGAAATAACAATATATACCGACGGGGCTTCCAGTGGGAATCCGGGGCCGGGAGGATACGGTGTTGTATTGCTTTCTGGCAAACACCGGCTTGAAAAATCAGCAGGGTTCAGGCTTACCACGAATAACAGAATGGAATTGATGGGTGTTATCGTGGGGTTGGAGGCACTTAAAATTCCCGGAAGTAAAGTTGTTATTTACACCGATTCGAAATATGTTGCCGACTCAGTCGAAAAAGGCTGGGTTTTTCAATGGGAGAAAAAAGATTTTAAAAACAAAAAGAATCCGGACCTGTGGAAAAGATTTCTTAAGATTTATCGAAAGCACAATGTAAGGTTCGTATGGATAAAAGGACATTCAACTAATGCGGAGAATGTCAGATGCGATTTTCTTGCCGTGGAAGCCTCACGGGGTGAAAATCTCATTGAAGACAACGGTTATTCTCCTGAATGCCTGAATGATATTATTTTTAATAACCACTGAACATACATTTGCGTTTAAAAAATTTATATTGCAAATTTGTACAAAGGGAAAGAAAATGGATAACCTGAACATCAAACCATCTCAGAACACTCCGAAGATTCAGTTTTCGCCGGGGGAAAACATATTTATCATTTCCGGCACATCCGCTCCTGAAGATGTGAGGGCGTTATACTATCCTGTAATCAACTGGATGCAAGCCTTTGTTAACCAGATTGTAACAGACGGGCATAATCAATTCACCCTTGAGAATCCACTAAGATTTCAACTTGATCTCACTTATTTTAATTCTACGTCCGCTAAATTTTTTTACGATATTTTTCTGGAGCTCAAAAAAGCATTTCAATCAGGTATTCCCATAAAAGTTGAATGGTATCATGATGCTGAGGATATTGATATGAAGGAAGCCGGTATGGATATTGCTCAACTGGCTGAAATGGAATTCTCATATATTTCAAAATAAAAAGACCCGATGAGGGGACAAAAGGAGCTTTACGAATTACTGGAAAAATTATCTGTTGATTTTGAATACCATGAGCATCCCCCTCTTGCCACAATAGAAGATGCCAAAGTACATTGGAGAGATTATGATTCTGGTCTCTGCAAAAATATTTTTTTCCGTAATCATAAAGGCAACCGGCATTACCTTGTAATTCTCGAACATCTGCGTCAGCTTGATATTCATGATCTGGAGAAGAGGCTTGGACAGGGAAAACTATCGTTTGCTTCTGACCAGCGTTTGAAAAAATATCTTGGTGTCGAACCCGGATCCGTTACCCCTTTCGGACTAATTAACGATATTGAAAATCATGTTTGTCTGTTTATTGATGAGAAACTTAAAGACTACGACTATCTTGCTTTCCATCCAAATATAAATACTGCCTCGTTAGTCATTTCCATGACTGATTTCCTGAGATTTCTCGAACACTCAGGAAACAAATATGAATTTATTAAGCTCTACGACCAGGGTTAATAGTTTAGTTTAAGGTCATCATAAAATCTGAAACATTTTATCTACAGAATTGTGATTTTAGGTAGTCATCCATCCGGTTTACGACAAAAATCACTTTTATTAAAAATAATTTATTGCAGTTTTGCATCAAATTGTCTGTTCATCCGTCCTTACAAGTGAACCCACCCACACAAAAACTTAAAATGAAAAAGATTTTTCTGGCTTTTATAACCCTTATACTACTTATTCCGGTGATTTCCGGACAACCAATAGTTAAAAAGAAATATCAGGCTACAAAAATAAACACACCTCCTGTTATAAACGGAATATTGGATGAATCAGCCTGGGAAGTTGGTGAATGGGTCGATGATTTTACCCAGCATGAGCCATATAATGGAGCTAAGCCATCACAGAGGACTGAGTTTAAAATCCTTTTTGATGAAGATAACATCTATGCTGCATTCAAGGCATTTGACACCAGTCCGGATAGTATTGTAAATCGTCTCACCCGTCGTGACAATCCTGATGGAGACCTTGTAGGTGTAATATTCGACAGCTTCCATGATCTGCGTACAGGCTTTTTGTTTGGAATTAGCTCCAGCGGTGTAAAATATGACCAGATGTTTATCAACGATGGCGAAAAAGAAGATTCATCATGGGATCCAAACTGGTGGGTTAAAACAACAATCAATGAGGATGGCTGGGTTGCCGAAATGAAAATTCCATTCAGCCAGGTAAGATTTGAGAAAAATTCAGGGGATACATGGGGACTCGAAGTGGCAAGAGTACTATACCGGAAAAATGAAACCACTTTCTGGCAGCACATACCCAAGGATAGTCCTGGGCTTGTTCATCTTTTCGGAGAATTATCAGGTCTCGAGCAGATAAAACCGAGAAAAATATTTGATGTAACACCTTATGGTGTTGGCAAGGCTGAAACCTTTAAAGCTGAACCCGGAAATCCATTCCTGAGTAATGGGAAAAAATTCGGGTTGAATAGCGGTATCGATGCGAAGATCGGAGTCACAAATAATATGACCATGGACCTTACCATTAATCCTGATTTCGGACAAGTTGAATCAGACCCTTCGGAAGTAAATCTTTCAGCTTATGAAACTTTCCTGAGAGAAAAACGCCCATTTTTTATTGAGGGCAATAACATAACCAACTTTGGCCTGGGCATTGGCGATGGAGATGTTGGGAATGATAACCTTTTCTATTCCAGAAGGATAGGCCGTAAGCCTCATGTTAATCCGGATCTTAATGATGACTGGAATTCGGATGTTCCTACGTATTCTACAATCCTTGGAGCAGCTAAGCTAACCGGAAAGTCTAAAGACGGTCTCTCAGTCGGATTTGTTGAAGCGGTAACAGCAGAAGAAAAAGCTGAAATAGATACTGTAGGTGGAAGAATGTATGAGACAGTAGAACCACTGACTAATTACATGGTAGGCAGGATCCAGAAAGATATTAATGAAGGAAAAACCATTATTGGTGGAATTTTTACAAGCACTAACAGGGTTCTTGATGCCAATCTCAGCGAATTTATGCATAAAGCAGCTTATTCCGGAGGTGCCGATTTTACACAGTACTTCAAAGACAAGAACTGGAAGTTCAATATCAATGCCGCATTTAGTCTTGTCGAAGGTTCGGCAAAAGCCCTTGTGAATACTCAGCGATCATCTGCAAGATATTATCAACGCCCTGATAATGATTACGTTAAATTTGACACAACCCGTACATCCCTGGCAGGTTCAGGTGGTAGAATACAGCTTGTGAAGCAAAACGGACACTGGAACTTTATGTATGCAACAACCTGGAAAACACCCGGTTTTGAGACCAATGATCTGGGATATATACGCGAAGCTGATCAAACACTTAACTTGTTATGGGCAGGTTATAATCAATGGGAGCCTAAATGGATCTACAGACGGTACAATATAAACTTTGATGTATTCTCAATCTGGAATTTTGGAGGGGATAATCTTGGACATGGTTTTGAATGGAATGCATCTATGGGCCTTAAGAACTACTGGAATGTATTTACCGGTGGAAATTTCAGGGGTCGTAATTTTTCAACCAGTATGCTTCGTGGAGGTCCTATAATGAAAATGCCGGGTGCTAAAAGCGGACGTCTGGGCTTCTCGTCCGATAACAGGAAGAAACTGGTTCTGGATTTTTTTATGTATGGTTCAAAGGGTACAATGAACGACTCAAGATCATTCCATACTGAAGTTGGATTAACCTTTAAACCTACTAATTATCTGTCAGTTGCACTTAGTCCGGGATTTAGCAATTCTTTTACCGATCTTCAGTACGTTAAAAGAGCGGAATATGGAAATGAAGACAAGTATGTATTTGCGAGTATTGATCGTAAAACAATCAGTACATCTTTCCGGGTCAACCTGAACCTGAGTCCCGATCTGACTCTTCAATACTGGGGACAGCCATTTGTTGCAACAGGAAAATATTTCGACCATAAAGTCATTGCAAATCCAACCGCCGCCAGATATAATGACAGGTTTTTGACGTTTTCACCTGCACAGTTATCTTTTAATGGTGAAGATTCTTACAACATCGATGAAAATCTTGACGGAACAACAGATTATGCCTTTAATAAAAATGATTTCAATGTTCAGGAATTTCTGTCAAACCTGGTAGTAAGGTGGGAATATAATCCGGGATCGACCGTATTTTTCGTGTGGAGCCAGACCAGGAGTTATTCAAACGACACAGGTGATATGGAATACTTCCGGGATTTGGGAGACTTGTTTGACGGTGATCAAAACAAACCACATAATGTATTTCTTATTAAATTCAGCTATCGTTTTGGAATTCAATAGATAAATACCTGTTAAAAATGAGGCTGCCCTAAACAGGCAGCCTTTTTTTGTGTTATATCCACAGTTAAGTTCTTTTTCATTTCTTTGCATATATTATGCAGAAGCTAAAAATATTTATATGAAAACATTTCTGTTCCTGCCAGTCCTTTTTATCTTGGCATTTTCGTCACAAAAGAAACCTGCCTACGCTGTTTTTACCGGAGATGGTAAAAAAGCTGATTATGGCGATATCATTAAATCGGCCGGGAGAGCTGACATTCTATTTTTTGGGGAACTACATGACAACCCTATTGCTCACTGGCTTGAACTTGAAATTACGAAAAGCCTTTTTGCAGAAAAAGGTAAGAACATCATATTGGCAGCAGAAATGTTTGAGACTGACAATCAGCTTCTTATCGATGAATATTTTTCGGGTTTAATTAAAGAGTCATCTTTTGAAAGCGAAGTAAGGTTGTGGAATAATTACAAAACTGATTATAAGCCATTGGTTATTTTTGCCAAAGAAAACGGTATTAATTTTATAGCTTCAAATATTCCGCGAAGGTATGCATCCATAGTTGCATCAGGAGGTTTCGAAGCATTGGAAAAGGTTTCGGACGAAGGCATCAGGTATATTGCCCCATTGCCTGTGCCCTATGATCCTGAACTCCCGTGTTATAAAGATATGCTGACTATGGAGGGAGGGCCAAAGGGACATGTATCTGAAAACCTGCCAAAAGCACAGGCAATTAAAGATGCTACAATGGCCAGTTCATTGGTTAAATACAGGAAGACCGGTCAGATGGCCATTCATTTCAACGGGAGTTACCACTCAGACCGTTATATGGGAATTATCTGGTATTTAAATAAGTATCACCCTGGTTTGATCATGACAACTATTAAAACAGTAATGCAGGATGATATCAGCACTCTGGGAGAAGAGTCTTTAGGTCAGGCTGATTTTATAATTGTCGTTCCAACATCAATGACCAGAACATATTGATACTCGCTTTACGACATGCGGCTCACGGCTTGGGGCATACCGGCTGGTTTGTATTAGGAGTGAAAACCAAACAAGTAAATTATGAATTACAAGAATTATGTAGTTATAGTTACAGGGGCAGGAAAGGGAATTGGAAAGTGTATTGCTAAGGTCTATGCCTCTGAAGGGTCAAAAGTTGTTCTGGCCGAAATAAATCCGGAATCAGGATCTGAAATGGAAAAAATAATAAATTCAGCGGGAGGTACTGCAAAATTCATACAGACTGACGTAAGCCTACCTGATGAGATCAAAGATCTCATGAAGAGAACAGTTGATCTCTTTGGCAGAATTGACATTCTGGTCAATAACGCCGGTATATCTGATAAAAAGTCACCTTACGATATTACGGTTGAGGAATGGGATAAAGTAATTGATACAAATCTCCGAAGTGTTTTTCTTTGTTCACGCGAAGCTGCGAAGTTCATGAAAGGGAGTGGTGGAGGCTCAATTGTAAATATTGCTTCAACAAGAGCTTTTATGTCTGAGCCTGATACAGAAGCATATGCAGCATCTAAAGGTGGTATTGTTTCACTTACTCATGCCCTGGCAGTTTCATTTGCAGCTGACAGGATACAGGTAAACTGCATTAGCCCCGGGTGGATTGAGGCAGGAGATTATAATGGTCTTAGTGAGGCTGATCATAAACAGCATCTATCCGGCAGGGTTGGAAAACCTGAAGATGTAGCCAGGGCCTGCCTTTATCTGACAGGCAAAGGGAGTGATTTCAATGATGGATCAAATATCATCATTGATGGCGGAATGACACGAAAAATGATTTATTGAATGTTACCAGAATTTAATTATAGTTTTTTATTGTATTAAGTTTATCAGTATATTTTTGAACGATAGCCTCCTGTCTTGACACCTCATCTCTTGCACTCTCCTGGAGATTAGTATTTTTGGGCGTATCGCGCTGATTATCCTCTATCTCCTTTTCTGCCTTGCTTATCTTCCTTTCACTGGCTTCGATATCCCTTGAGGTTTTCTTCTTCTGCTTCTCCAGATCCTTAAGATAGTCAGAACTCTTCTCTGTAACCTCACCCGAAGCCATACTGCCTTGTTTATTACTCTGTCCCATTATCTCAGTTGAAAGTGATACAAGTTCGTTATTGAGAAGTTCAATTTTTTCCCTTTCTTCTGCTATGAGCTGTTTATTTGCCCTGGTAGATTTTTCCATTCTAACCTGATCTTTTTCGAGCGATCCAAGCTCTCGTTCCATACTTCTTAATTTCTTTTCTTCAACTTTTAGCTGTTCATCAGCAACATCAATATATTGTTTCTTTGCAAAATCAAAAATAACTTTTCTTGCTTTTGAATAATCTTCATCATTGACTGTCCTTTGAATAAACTCATCTTTTTTTACTTCAAAAGCCGCCTGCAGGGTTAGGACACTGTCTGCATTTGTCAGGATACTATAGATATTCAGCGGATCATCTGAGATATCTTTTATTCTGGCACCAAAAATTGACATCTCATTATTATTCTGGACAACATTTGACTTGGTTCCGGACTCCAGCATTTTAGTCCATTCCTTAAGTGTTTTTTCATAATCAGCTTCCGGTATTATAACCGACAAAACCGGAATATCACTGCTGCCAACTTTTAGCGTTGCGTCAGACATCTCTATTGGCATCTGTGCCTTTATTCCCGTAAAAGGAAAAAGGATCAGTACAAATAATGTGTAAATGTTTTTCATGGTTTTAGTTTTATTGATGAAAGTATACGACCCCTGTAATACAAAACCTTTCTGAAGATAAAATGTTCATTTTCTTAATGGTATAGTTATTCCGAAACAGATATCCAATATATCAGTTGGCTTGATTCTCTTATTTTGTATAGCATGCCATATTTCTATTCCGCAGTCCCAAGCTATGAATTCGTTGATCTGAATGATAAAAAAATAGCAGTTGTGTGAAGTCGTGAATTAACCTACCATTCTTATAAAGATTGGTAGGTTTTTCACTTTATGAGTTTAATAACTTAACAAAATGTTAAAATTCTGTTTCTGAGGCTGATTGGCACATATTTTGTCCATCTTTAATGATCTAAATCAGTTGAATATGAAAAAATATAGAAATTATATAATTAGCATCCTGTTGTTGCTAGGATTATCGTGGAGTTCTATAACTGCACAGCAATTAACCAGGCAGGAAAAGAAAGAGATAAGAAATTCTGCCATGGCTGCAAATTATCAGATCCTTGATTCGCTTCTAAGTGCAAAAAGTTTTGTTCTGGAAGCCGACTATCTGGCCGACAAATATGGCTTCAGAGTACCTGTAAACTCAACGCTGAATTTTATTAAAATTGAAGGAGTAACAGGAGTACTGCAGACCGGATCAGATTTCAGGAGGGGGTCAAATAATGTCGGAGGCGCAACCGCTGAAGGAAGTATCGGGGGTTGGGAAATGAAAAGAGATCCAAAAAATTTAAGTTATACGGTGCGATTTAATCTGCTCTCAAACATTGGAAGCTATAATGTTCTGTTAACAGTAAATTCAGCCAACAACGCATCGGCAACAATTACCGGAACCACTCCGGGAAAGCTTATATGGCAGGGTCACCTTACAACGGTTAATAATTCAAGGGTATTTAAAGGAATTAATTCCACATATTAACCCCCTGTCTAAAAAGTCGTAATAATAATCGCAAAGCTTACAGTTATCTGAATTACTGTATTATAGCTTTGCGATCCTTATTTTTGATGTAACTTTGTAGTTATAACCACAATAAGAATGAAAATAGCAACATATAATGTTAATGGAGTGAATGGCAGACTACCGGTGCTTCTGCGTTGGCTTAGTGAATCGCTGCCTGATGTTGTTTGCCTGCAGGAATTAAAGGCCCTCCAGGAAAATTTTCCTGAGAAAGCTTTAAAAGATGCCGGGTATAATGCTGTGTGGAGTGGTCAGAAAAGCTGGAATGGGGTTGCAATCCTTGCAAGAAATTCTCAACCAGAGGAGATCAGAAGGGAACTCCCCGGAGATTCCGAGGACAGTAATAGCAGGTACATCGAAGCTATGGTTAACGGAGTACTTATCTGTTGTTTGTACCTTCCAAACGGGAATCCAACTCCTGGACCAAAATTCGAATATAAACTGCGCTGGTTCGAGAGGCTGACTACACATGCAGCCTGGCTCCTTAACACATACAAACCTGTTGTACTTACAGGAGATTTTAATGTTATGCCAACTGAGCTTGATGTCTACAAGCCTGAAAGATGGCTGGATGATGCTCTCTTTCGTCCCGAGGTGAGATTGGCATTCAAAACCATAGTTGATCAGGGATGGACGGATGCTATCCGTAAGATTTATCCTGATGAAATAATTTATACCTTCTGGGATTACTTTCGCAATTCATATATTCGTAATGCAGGATTAAGAATAGATCACTTTCTGCTTAGCCCTCACCTCTCAGGCAAACTTACAGCAGCAGGTGTTGATCGTGATGTAAGAGGTTGGGGAAAAACAAGCGATCACGCACCTGTTTGGATAGAGTTGAAGTAGTTTTTCAGCAAAGCCCTGAGTTAAATTTGATTTTATATTAAAAGATGTTAAAACTCTGAAAAATTGATCTTTCAAAACATCGGTAATGATATGGTACATTCTTTTCTTAGTATATTGGCAAGGTATAAAATAACTAAATCTCATATTCTAATTAAATCAGAACCATAATTGTTAATCTTCCAGCTAATTTTTTTGCCGGCATCTTAGAATTTCATAAAATGAAGACCCTGGCATATGTAACCAACTATCAATAAATTAAATAATTAAACCAAGACAATGAAAAACATGGATTCAAGAAGAGCATTTTTAGGCAAAGCTGCCTGTGCTGCTGCCGCTGCGACTGTTACTCCTCTGGCTGCTTTTGGAAGTGGTTTTGAGAAGGCTATACAAGATACTAAAAAATCTTCCACCCCTTCTGATCTGAAAATTACAGATGTTAAATGTGGTTATGTGGGAGGAAGTCTTTTTGTAAAAATATATACCAATCAGGATATATGGGGATGCGGTGAAGGCGTAGATGCCATCTCCGGAACTTATTACCTGGTTCAAAACATGGCCAGAAGGCTGAGAGGTCAAAGCCCTTTAAATGTACACAAGATTTTTGAAGACATCAGAAGAGGTGGTTTTTTCGGAGGGGCACAGTCAGGTATGTATGTTGCCGTACTTTCCGCGATTGAAGCGGCGTTATGGGATCTGGTTGGAAAAGCACTTAATGTTCCTGTTTATCAGTTACTTGGTGGAAAATTCCGCGATAAGGTAAGGGTATACAGCGATACAGCTCTTTACAGATCTAACAATCCTTTGCCAAAAGAATTTGCTGAATCTGCTATTAATGCAGTAAATATGGGATTCAATGCCATTAAGTTTGATATAGACCAGGCAGGAGATCCTGAAAGATTCGACAGATATAACTGGACTGCCAGCCCGGGTGAATTGCAAAGAATGTATAGCCAGATTGCCGCTGTCAGGGAAGCTGTTGGCCCAAAAATCGATATAGCTGTAGATATGCACGGAAGGTATGATTTGAATACTGCCCTGGCAGTTTCCAAGCTTATGGAGCCTTTGAATCTATTGTGGCTTGAAGAACCAATTCCTGCGGATAACATTGAGGCTTACAGACTCATCTCTCAGGAAACCTCAACACCAATTGCTGGTGGTGAAAATATCTATCTGGCATATGGGTTCAGGAAGCTGCTGGAAATAGGCGGTGTTGAAGCTGTAATGCCCGACCTTCAGAAATGCGGCGGCTTGGGTGAAGGTCAGCGTATTGCCAATCTAGCAAATCTGTATTATGTACCTTTTGCCCCACATATGGTTGCATCATTTCTGGGTGCTATGGCTTGTGCGCATGTTTGCGCCTCGGTACCAAACTTCTTAATTATGGAGTGGCAATCATACTTCCATACCAACCCTATGTATAAGGAAATAGTAACCTTTGATGAAGGTGACTGGGTTGACAAGAGCTTTGTTAAAGTATCGAACAAACCAGGAATTGGCGTCGAAATTAACGAAGAAGCAATGAGAAAATATGCTATCAAAGGCGTTCCATTCTTTGAATAAACAGAACAAGCATCATTAATCTGAAGGTAGTGGTAACCTGTTGCAATAGAATTATTGTATAAATATGAAAAAGGCAGTCATTTGGCTGCCTTTTTTTTGCCTTTTTCGGTTAGTCTCCCCGTACTCTACTCTCTCTATCTTCCGGAGGCAGCAACCTTTTTCCCTTCCATTCCTAATTTCTGCCTTTTGACATAACGTGTATTTTGTTTGACGTGTAGTGCTATATTTTGACTAATGAGGCTTTATTGTACATAAAAGGAAATGTTTTGTCTTATTTATGTAACCTTCAGGAATTTTTTGCGTACAAAAGATTGATTCTTTTTCCAAGACAATTCAATAAAAAACAGGTTATGAAAAGATTAATTTTTTTATTGCTCGTTTCAGCCCTTGTCTTAATGAGTATATCATGCTCTTCAGTCAGGACAGGCAGTACATCTCTTGAGGGTCTGATGCTACAGGATAGCAAACGACTCCCGATTAATAAAACATATTACTCTCAGCATAATATGAAGGCAAGGAAAAATGCACAAAAGAAGTTTAAAAAATACGTAAGGAACTAAACAATGAGAGTTATGTGAGGAACAGGCAAATCAATATCTGCAAGCAGATTCACTCTCCGCACCGAATGAAGACCTAATGTATTAGGTTTTCATTCCTGTTTATTCAAACTATTGAGGTTGGTCAACAACCAATGAGAACATAATTCTGGTCCGGTGCAACAAAATGATGTAGCTGTGTTGTAGTACAATAATCGTCTGACGACGTTCTAGTGGTTTATAAAAATACGTGTCGGGAGTTAAGTTGAAAACAGAAAGTAATTTTCCGCTTTCTGTAAGATAAAATGACTTAAAAAAACCATCATTATTGGCTTCGTCCTTTGTGTGTACTCTTCCGAGTGTTACAATGTTTAATGAATAGCCAACAGAATAGATTTTTCAAAATCTATTGAAATTAACAACAAAATGTAGTTCTCCGAGGTTTAGAATTGCATAAAATTATTGTATTTTTAAACGAACAAAAACCTTTTATGGGGAAGAGTAATATTGAATTTGAACGATAATCGACAGGGGCTGTAGCCTTGGCGTACACCGCGATAATGTTGTAAGACACTACCAACCAATAAATTAAAATAAGATGAATAAAATATTATTGTCTTTTATCATTTGGCTTTTATTAATAGCGGGTTGTACCAATTCTGAGACCTCCATGGAAGTAGGTAAGGATTGGCCTGTGTATGGAGGTAATAAGGCAGGTAATCGTTATTCACCATTAGATCAAATCAATACTGGAAATGTTCGGAATTTAGAAGTAGCGTGGATTTATAATGCAGCAGAACTTGTCAACACTAATAGTTTAAATCCACAGAGAGTTCGCGAGATACAATGCCAGCCCATAGTGGTAAATGGAATTCTTTATGGAACTACACCTGAACTTAAGTTATTTGCCTTAGAGGCGGGAACGGGTGAACAAATTTGGAAGTTCGAGCCAAAGGAACAAAGATTGAACGTAAACCGTGGTGTCGTATATTGGGAAAAAGGAAACGACAGGCGCATTTTATTTACAGTTGGCCCCAGCCTTTATGCGGTTAATGCTGAAGATGGTAAAGTTGTTTCCAGTTTTGGCGATAATGGAAAAGTGGATCTCCACGAAGGACTTTCTATTGGTCTGGATCGGGATGTGCAAACCTTGTCTGTGCAAGCAACCAGCCCAGGGGTAGTTTATAAAAACACTTTTATTACTGGTTCGAGTGTTTCTGAATCGGGAGATGCAGCTCCTGGTCACGTTCGCGGCTTTGATATTATTTCAGGTAAATTAAAGTGGGTATTTCATACCATACCACGACCTGGGGAATTAGGTTATGATACATGGCCAAAGGATGCTTATACAAAAATTGGAGGTGCAAATAATTGGAGTGGGTTAAGTGTAGATGAAAAAAGGGGTACCGTTTATTTTGGTACCGGTTCGCCATCCTCTGATTTTTATGGGGGCGACCGGGAGGGCAGCAACTTGTTTGCTAACTGTATTATGTCACTGGATGCAGAGTCTGGTAAAATGAAATGGTATTACCAGACCATATATCATGACCTTTGGGATCGTGACCACCCTTGCCCTCCCAACCTTACCACTATTAAACACAATGGTAAAATGGTTGATGTTGTTGTTCAGGCGACTAAAGATGGGTTGGTTTATGTGCTTGATCGTGATAAAGGGACATCTATATTTCCCGTAGAAGAACGGCCTGTTCCCACTAATGGACTTCCAGGAGAATACCCTTGGCCTACGCAAAAGTATCCTTTAAAACCGCTACCAATTTCAAGGCAGATTTATACAGAGGCAGATATTTCAGATATTTCTCCTGAGGCAAATGCGTACACAAAAGATCAGTTTATGAAATATCGCTCAGATAATAAATTTACCCCGCAAAGTACAAAAGGAACTTTGCTTTTTGGTTATAGCGGAGGAGCAGAATGGGGCGGTAATGCCGTAGATCCTGATGGTATTTTTTATCAAAATGCCAATGATAATCCCTGGGTAACAATTATGATAGATACAGCAAGCCGCAATAAAGAGTTTGCCTCGCTATCCCGAGGGAATGAACTTTATGCAATAAATTGTTCAGCATGCCATGGGCAGGATAGAAAAGGAATTGGAACAGAATTTCCCAGCCTGGTTGATATTGGAGCCAGGCTCACTATTGATGAAATTCAATCAATACTAAAAACAGGAGTTGGCCGGATGCCCTCGTTTCAGCGACTTTCAGGGCAAGACCGTACCGAAATAGTTAATTTCATATTAAATCCAAAAACTGGCAGGCAAGTATTTAGTGATGACAGGGAAGTAAGTGCCCCGGTTGCAAATAAGAATAAAGTTTTTGGATTTAAACCTGCCTATGTTATTAAAGAATGGATAAAATTATTTGATCCAGATGGTTATCCCGGTGTTAAGCCACCTTGGGGTACTCTCAATGCTATAGACCTTAATACTGGTGATTATTTATGGAGTGTTCCTCTGGGAGAATTTCCTGAGCTAACAAAAAAAGGCATCCCCATAACAGGTACCGAAAGTTATGGAGCTCCTATTGTAACATCCGGAGGCCTTATTTTTATAGCGGGTACTAGGGATGAGAAGATACGGGCTTTTGACAAAAAGACAGGAAAAGTGTTATGGGAATATCAACTCCCTGCAGGTGGCTTTGCGACGCCTATTACCTATGAGGTAAATGGTAAACAATACATAGTAATAGCGGCAGGAGGAGCAAGAGGGCTTAAGCCTGGTGGCAAGTACATTGCTTTTGCTTTAAAATAAAAATGATATGTATGAAAATAATCAGAATTTTTGGATTGTTGTTAATCCTAATGGGGACCACCATTTTTTTGATAAATTTTAATTCATCTACCAGGGACTATAGGTTCTCTACAGGGCAAGAAGATGATCGAGGTGGCAAAAGTAATCAATGGCTATAGCAGGTTTTACAAACTAGAAATAAGTCAGAAGTATTAAGGATTTGTTTGCGGGCTAAAAAGCCTCAAAATAGGGCAGTTTCTATATTTATTGCACAATGGCTGCACATAATAGCAAATAAAAAATCCCATTACATTGGTAATCAACATAAATAGGATTCTTATTTGAGGTCGGTGGCGGATTCGAACCGCCGTAAACGGTTTTGCAGACCGCTACCTAGCCACTCGGTTAACCGACCATAAGTGGAGTGCAAAAATAATAAATTTTGTGTTAATTATTATCATTGGATCAAATCATCCCATATTTTCTTAACCAACCCCTACTTCTATCCCTCAAAACAAGAAGCCGAAGTATCACTATTCTATTTATTATCTGCTATTTAGATTATACCTTTAATATCTTGCTAAATCTGGAAAGTATATAAAAGAAGGTACCCTTAGGCACCTTCTTCCAATTTCAACATTAAAAACTTATTTTATCCTGAAAACAACCGGTATTGTAAACCAGACCGGAACTGCCACTCCGTTTTGTTTTCCGGGCTTAAAGCGGGGAAGTAAATTAACTATTCTGATTGCTTCATTATCAAGTAGTGGATCTACCGGACCAATAACTTCTATCCTGTCTGCCGAGCCATTGACATTTACTACAAACTTTATGGTTACCCTGCCCTGAATATTATTATTCACCGCCTCATCAGGGTATTTCAGGTTGGCGCTGACAAACCTTAGCAGTTCAGCATCCACTCCCGGAAATTCAGGCATCTCTTCCACAAAGATCCTGGGTCCGGGATCGGGAACAACAACAGGATCAATTTCACGACCGGAGACTCGACGAGTGGAGTGATGGCCCGAAAATGATCTCATCGAATTCGGGTGACAGATCCTGGTTCCTCTTCATTTCTAGATGTTTTAATTTTTAATAAACCCAAGGCAATCATAATGATTTGTGTTTAAACGAGGCTTTACAAAATGTATAAATCAAAAAAGATGCCAAATTTATTAGATGAGGCATTCGTTAAGTGATGAAAAAGATCATGAAGAAAACTTAGCGCATTATTAATATTAACTTAACTTTTGGTTGCAAAAGTTAAGGTATACTTGTCCAAAATAAACCAAAATATAATGGATCAGATAAAAGATATTTTTAACTACCTGGAAATGAATAAGTCATCATTGACTGCAAGCCAGTTTGATTTTGTCAAATCATTAAAAAAATACTATAGGGCAAAAAAAAATCTGACTCCCCGTCAGATTGATAGCCTGCAAAATATCAGAAAATATATGAAAGTTGAAGTATCATCCGATTAACAAAAATCCCTGGCACCACTGTGCTGGGATTTTTGTTATTAAAAGGATGAGTGGTATGACATCCAATACATTACTTGGTGAACGTCATATTCATATCTATTCGTATCGTCTCAGGAATTGTATCATCGTTGATATCTTCCGATTCGGTTTCAGTCCAGTGAACCTTTAATTCATTAGCAGTAAGTCTTTCAATTGTAAGAACCATCGGATCACCAGTTGAAGAATCAATGGTCAGTTCGTTACCGTCAGCACTCAGGCTCCATGTCCCGCTATCTGCCTGTCCCCCAAAATTAGAGGTATAAGTATTGTTTGAATTAAAGGTAAGAGTACCTGTAAACGACTGTTGCAATGTAACAGTAAACAGATTGGAGTAGAGCTGGGCGTCAGTTGTGGTCATCCCCATATCATCAATGAAATATTGTGATAATGTTTTATCACCTACCATTGTGTTAAATGTGGAAGCTCCCGAGTTCCAGGTGCCCACTAAATCCTTCTCCCTACCTTCATCCTCATCCTTTTCGCAGGAAATAAGTAATATCCCCGTGAGAACGATAAAAAGAGTATTTCTGAAAATAGACATTTTCGCTTTCATCTGGCTAAATTTTAATTTTTAATAGAAATTTATTGCAAAGTTAGGGTTGAGTGTGGTTGTAGTATTTACATAATATCCTCATTATATTTCATGATTCATTGCATAAGGTACATGAAATGTAAGAAACAAAAATGTTTAAAATGTAGATTTATCCAGTGATTAAAACACAAGTGTTGCATATTTCAACAGTGATTAATTTCTATACACAATACTATATCCCTTGTAAATCAGATTCTTAATTAATTACAGGTAAATAAATGTGTATTTATTCAACACTTCTATATGTATAATAATTACCACCATCTTTGTAATATACTCATATTATGATATTTACGATGTTTGGCATTGTAATTGATTGAAGTTCCAGAATTAATAAGGTTCATTACACAATTAATTTTTAATGCCATGAAATACTTATCAACCTTAATCATCGGAGTTTTACTTTTAATGAGTGAAACACAATTGAAAGCTTCTTCTGATCTTTCCTCAGGGGATACATTAAAAGTATTCAGTTCTCCTGAACTTTCTGACATTACCAATAAATGGGTGTCAGAATTTATGAAATCAAATCCAGGACTGAGTATATCGGTGGCACAGGCTAAAGAGAAAAACATCCAGGCCGGCAATATAGTTTTTACATCGGATAACAATTCCGGAAACAATACCTGGAATATGATTATCGGCCATGATGTTATTGTGCCGGTCATAAATTCAAAGAATCCAATGCTGATTGAAATAGCCAGGCAAGGGATTTCATCGGAAGAGTTTATCAAGCTATTTAAGAATAAGGGAAAAGAAAGTTGGGCATCCCTGCTGAATAATGGACAATCTAACGCCGCAACATTATATATGATTGATAACATGTCGGTTATAAGCGGCATGGAGGAGTTTGGCAGAATAGAAGCAGGAACCATAGGTGGTATAAAGGTGATGACAACTTCTGATCTCATAAACTCAGTTGAAAAAGATATTTACGCAATAGGATTTTGCAGACTTTCCGACATAAGGAAGAGTGATTCAAATGAAATTATTCAGAATCTTCAGCTATTACCTATTGATAAAAACGGGAATGGCTTTATTGATAGTTTTGAAAAGATCTATGAGAATCCTGGTTCACTTGCAAGGGGCGCATGGGTAGGTAAATACCCGAATTCATTATGTGGAGATATCTACGCTGTTTCTCAGGAAAAACCTGCAGATAAAAATACACTGGTTTTATTAAGCTGGATATTATCGGAGGGAGGACAGATCCTTACTGCAAACGGTTATGCAGATCTTGCAGGCGTCGAGAGATCTTTGAGCATGAATGCTTTATTGAATAATGAATTTACTGTTATTCAGGATAATAGACCAAATACAGCATGGGTTTGGCTCATCTTCTTTTCAATATTTATTGTTGCCGGATTAATCTTAATACTGGTAACCGGAGGTGTTAGGTCAGTAAAAATCTCTGATGATAATACCATTCGTGTTTCTGCCGCCCTCAGCGAGAACATAATTGCAGCTCCTAAAGGTTTATATTTCGATAAATCACATACCTGGACTTTTCTTGAAAAAGACGGAAATGTCCGCGTTGGGATCGATGATTTTATTCAACATATAACAGGAAAAATCACTCGGATTAAAATGAGGGAACCGGGTGAGATGATAAGAAAAGGCGAAAAGATCATCACAATAATCAGAGATGGTAAACAAATAGATATGCATGCCCCTGTCTCAGGCACTATCAAAGAAATAAACAAGGCACTTTTAACAGATTCCTCAATATTAAATACTTCACCCTATTCGGAAGGTTGGATTTATATGGTTGAACCAAGAAACTGGATTCGTGAGACAGAATTCCTCTTCATGAGCGAAAAATATAAAGATTGGATTAAAACTGAATTTACCAGGCTTAAAGACTTTTTTTCTCTGACGGTAAATTCAAATAAAACTGCATATGCACATATTGTACTGCAGGATGGAGGCGAGCTGACAGACAATACACTGGCTGACCTTGGTCCTGAAGTATGGGAAGATTTTCAAACAAAATTTATTGACCCTTCGAGATAAATAAACTTAATAATTATGTTTTACATTCTTAATTTGAACGATGAGTTTAGACAGACGAAATTTCTTTAAAGCAGCAGGAGTTGCAGGACTTACCCTAATCACAGGAAAAACATCCGGTAAAGAATTAAAAGAAGAAAGTGATATCGAATTTAAGGCAATCCTATATGATTCAACAAAATGTATGGGTTGCAGAGCTTGCGAAATAGCATGCGCAGAAACAAATGGTCTCCCTGAACCTCAGGATGAAATGGTAGCTGGTGTTGTAAGAAAGACATCAGAATTTCAACGAACTACGGTTAATATCTACAATACTTCAAAAGGCGAAGTACTTGTCAAAAACCAATGCATGCATTGCAATGAGCCGGCTTGTGCTGCAGCTTGCCTCACACAAGCCATGTTTAAGACTAAAGAAGGTCCGGTTATCTGGAAAGCGGATAAATGTATGGGTTGCAGGTATTGCATGGTCTCATGTCCGTTTGATGTTCCAAAATTTGAATATCACAGCGCCAATCCAAAGATTCAGAAATGTGACCTCTGCTACGGCAGGATTGAAAAAGGCGAAATCCCTGCTTGTGTTGAAGCATGCGGAGAAGCATTAACATTTGGAACAAGAAGAGAGCTTATTGCAGAAGCAAGAAAGAGGATTGCAGAGAATCCTGACAGCTACGTTCCTGAGATCTATGGTGAAACTATTGCAGGAGGAACCGGCATCTTGTACCTGTCACCGGCACCTCATAATGAAATTGGATTCAATACCAACCTGCAGAATTCCTCATATCCTGCCCTGACTAAAGGCTTCCTTTACAGCGTTCCAGCTGTATTTATCCTTGTCCCACCATTATTACTCGGAATTCACGAGGCAACAAAAAACAATAATAACTCTAACGAAGAATAAAAATGAATAGTGAAGTATCCTCAGGTGCAAAAGATAATAATGGAGAATCTATGTGGCGTTTTATTTTAAGCGAGATGAAGCCAAGAGGAAAATGGCTTACTCCTTTCAATATAATTTCCATCCCGATCATGATTGTTGGTCTGATTCTGATTGCGTACCGCTTTTGGAATGGTATTGGCTCTGTTTCAAACGTTACTCAGGAAGTTCCCTGGGGTCTGTGGAAGGGCTTTAATGTAGTTACCGGGGTTGCCTTCGCCGGAGGCGCATATGTAGTAACATTTATGGTCTATATATTGAATATGAAGAAGTATCATTCAATTGTGAGAATTACAGTGCTGAATGGCTTCATGGCTTATTTATTTTATGCAGGTGCCCTGATCCTTGATCTTGGCCGCCCCTGGAATATTATAAATCCGATTATTGGTAATAGTTTTGGTACAAGTTCTGTACTGTTTCTTGTAGCTTGGCACTTTTTGCTTTACATGGTTGCAGTGCTGATTGAATTTTCACCGGCAATAGCAGAATGGCTCGGAGCCCGCAACGCCAGAAAAATCCTTTCCGGAATGACTATCGGAGCTGTAATTTTTGGAATTACCTTATCAACTCTTCACCAGTCAGGTTTGGGAGCACTTTTTCTGATGGCGAAAGAAAAAATACATCCATTATGGTATTCTGGATTTATCCCGGTCCTTTTCCTGGTTTCAAGCATATTTGCTGGATTATCAATGGTCATATTTGAAGGTTCTGTAAGCAAGAGAGTATTTTCTGAGGAGATGACTGAAAAAAAACTAAAGACACATAACGGAATAGTGCATGGATTATCAAGAATTTGTGCCGGATCACTGTTTGCTTACATGTTTCTTCAGGTGATCGTATTCCTGCATGGCAAACATTGGGATCTGATAAATACACCAATGGGTTATTGGTTTCTACTTGAAATTATAGGATTTGTATTTATTCCAATGATGCTTTTCTTTTATAGTTTTCGCCGAAACAATATCCTATTAATTAAAATCGCATCGATATTGACAATGGTAGGGGTTATAATGAACAGGCTTAATGTCAGCATAATTGGCTACAGATGGGATGCATCAACACATTATTTTCCATCGTGGATGGAGTTTGTTGTGACCTTGACAGTAATTTTTGCTCAAATATGGATTTTAAGATGGGTTATTAACCGGTTACCTGTACACAGAGAGCCTCCATCATGGGTAGGGCAAGAAGATTAATCACAGTCATAATACTAAAAATAAATTTATGAACTCATTCAGTTACAACAACATTTTCGAAACCAAAGGGATAGAGTATCTCGCAATACTTGCATTTTTTGCAATACTTATTCCCTTCTGGATAGTGCTTAACAAAAAAGTCAAAGTTACACAGCATATAAAAAATCTGGGGAAACTTACTTTGAATGCACTGAACATTCCTCAAGGAATACTTTTCAGCAGTAATCATACATGGGCCTATCTCGAAAAATCAGGAACAGCCCAGATAGGTGTTGATGATCTTCTTCTTCACATTACCGGTGAAGTAAAGTATAAAAATCTTAAAGAATCCGGAGACACGATTAAAAAAGGCGATATTCTCGCCGAAATCGATTCAAACGGCAAACTGTTGAGAATTTCATCACCAGTTTCAGGTGAGATAATTGATGTCAATTCAATTCTTGGTAAAACACCGGAAATTCTGAATGATGATCCCTATATCAAAGGATGGATGTACAAGATTAAACCCTCCGGCTGGGTATCCGAAACCAATTCATATTACATGGCAGGTGAAGCTACCGATTGGGCTGCGAAAGAGCTTGTCAGATTTAAGGATTTCATCGCGGCATCAGTGAGTAAGTATTCCCCGGGAGTATCAAAAGTTGTGTTGCAGGATGGTGGTGAAATAATAGACCATACATTATCCGAAATGCCTGATGAGGTCTGGAGTGATTTTCAAAAGGATTTTTTAACCTGTATATAATAAAGTGGGGATCTCAAAGTCCAATAGAGCCTATTTTCTATGTTGACAATAACCCCTCCCAACCCTCCCCTTAAACAAAAAGGGGAGGGCTAAGATCCTGGAAACATGTATCATACAGAAGAGAATTAAAGAACTATCCTGAAACTACTCTCCTGCACTTATTTGTTTAAGTGGGCCGAGCGTTAAGAAATAGCCCGGTGGGCTATTATAGCGAAGGAGCCAGACTGCAGGGAAGGGCATGGGGAAGGTTTAAGTTGATTTAAGAAACTTTTTAGACACCCTCTAACAATAACTGAGAAACAGTGTGATAATTGGTGAAAAAATAAACAGTTTTATAGAACCCGTTTAAAAATTTGGGACTAATTTAGCATTGGATAATGATTTAAAATTTTACAATGAACTTGTTCAGAAAAAAAGCGGTTAAAAATGGTTATGGTATTCCGCTTCTAAAAGGTTATGTAAAATTTCGTTCTTCAATCTATGGGAGGGTAGTATTTATCTTCACAATTTCATCTTTTTTTCTATTTGTATCCTTCTGGCTCATTTTCCGTTCGGTAAATGAGGAATATATGAAATCTGTTATCCGTGAAAATGGAAATAATATCGGATCTCTTGTAGAAGGGGCTTTGTATCGTTCCATGCTCGAGAATGACAGAACATCACTTCAATCAACTCTTGATATAATTAATACAATGTCCGGAGTGGATGATGTGAATATGTACGACAGCGAAAATAATCTTGTTTTCTCTTCGATTAGTAATGATACAGTAAACCACAGCGACCCTGACTGCAAGATTTGCCACAGCAATATTTCCGAAATGTTTGCGACAAAAGAGAAATCATACCGGATCATAGATGTTGACAGTGAGTGCAGTATGAATCATAATAATAACAATATCAGGCATCTACTTATTAAATCTCCTATTCTAAATTCAGAGTCATGCTATACAAGTTCATGCCATGCTCATAACCAGAATGAGGAAGTTTTGGGTTCACTATTTATCAAATTTCCCCTATCAGGGCTCGATAATGCTCTTGACAAATCGACAAAAGATTATTTTCTGCTGGCCTCAATTATGACCCTCCTACTGGTTACTTTCTTAATAATCCTAACAAACAAGAAGATCAAAAATCCTTTAAATGCAATAATAAAGGCAAGTGAAGCTGTGGCCAGGGGAGACAAAAGTACAAGGCTCAGAACTACTCAAAATCAGTTGTCAGATATGCGAATGGTCTCTTACGCATTTAACGATATGCTCGATAATCTTCAGAGTGCCACAAATGAACTTCAGAACTGGTCACAGCAACTTGAATATAAAGTACAGAAAAAAACAGAGGAGCTCGGCCAGGCTCAGAATGAACTCATCAACATTGAAAGGATTGCTTCTCTGGGTAAATTATCTCTTTCAGTTGCCCATGAGATAAACAATCCGTTATCGGGAATTCTTGTTTATACCAAACTGATTTCCAAGCAGTTAAGTAGCAACGAACTTGATGATACCAGGAAAGCGGTAATGCTTAAACACCTTAAGTTTATAGAGAATGAAACTAAAAGATGCGGTGATATTGTAAAAGGCCTTCTTGACTTTTCAAGAAAAGACCAGAATGATTTTGAGCCAAAACATATTCACGAAATTTTACTTGACACCTATGAGCTGATGTCACACTCAATGAAAGTTGCAAATATTCATTTCCTTTCAGACTTTTCTGCAAAAACGGATCTGATATTTTGCAGTGCAAACCAGATCAAGCAGGTTTGTGTTGCCACTCTGGTTAATGCTATGGAAGCAGTTACCGAATATGGTGAAATTCTTCTCAGAACAAGCAATCCCGACGAAAATCATATTCGTATTGAAATAATTGACAACGGTGTTGGCATCTCAGAAGAGGATATTCCTCATATCTTTGAACCCTTCTTTTCCACGAAAAAGAAGGCAAACGGTATCGGATTAGGGTTGGCAATAGTTCACGGAATTATCCAGAGTCATAAGGGAAAAACAGATGTAAAGTCTGAACACGGAAAAGGAACAACAATATCCATATCTTTGCCATTACTAAGGACTTAAGAAATAATTATGCCAAAAAAAACATCCATACTGATTGTTGATGACGAAGATTCGGTAAGAGATTCGTTGTACAGCTGGTTTATTGAAGATGGCTATCATGTTGAGTGTGCAGAAAATGCCAGCAAAGCCCTTTCGATCCTTGAAGCAGATAATATTGATATTATTCTGGCAGATATTAAGATGCCTGGTATGGATGGGCTTGAAATGCTAAGACGCATAAAATCTTTAAGGAAAGATTCTATTGTAATCATTATGACTGCCTTTGCAACAGTTGATACAGCGGTTCAGGCATTGAAAGATGGTGCTTTTGATTATGTTACCAAACCGTTCGATCCTGACGATCTTTCGCACCTGATAAGGAATGCTTCAAAACAAATTTCATTAAAGGAAGAAAACGAAATACTTAAAGAAAAAGTTGTTTCGCTTGAAAATGTCGAGAACCTGGTTGGCAATAGTGAATCAATGCATCGCGTTCTGAAGGAGATTGAAAGTGTTGCCCAATCAAATGCCTCCGTAATAATTACAGGCGAAAGCGGCACAGGTAAAGAGCTTGTAGCCAGAGCAATCCACTCCAATTCTCCGCGAAAATTCTTTCCCCTTGTAAGTGTGCATTGCGGGGCTTTGACCGAAAGTTTACTGGAGAGTGAATTATTTGGCCACGAAAAAGGAGCATTCACCGGAGCCGTGTTCAACCGTAAAGGGAGGTTTGAAATGGCCGACAGTGGGACAATTTTCCTTGATGAGATTGCAACAATCCCGGCAAAGATGCAGATTGAATTATTAAGGGTTCTGGAGACTAAAAGTTTCGTTCGTGTAGGTGGAAACAAGGAATTAACTTCCGATTTCAGGGTGATTTGTGCAACCAACAGAGATCTGAAAGGGATGGTTGAGAAAGGATTATTCCGTGAAGACCTTTTTTACCGGTTGAATGTTGTAAATATTAATGTACCTCCATTAAGAGAACGAATCGAAGATATTCCACTTCTGGTTGACTATTTCATTAAGAAGTATTGCAACTCGATGAACCGCCCGCTAATCAGGATAGATGTCGCAGCCTTGAAACGCCTTGAGGAATTCTCCTTCCCCGGCAACATCCGTGAACTCGAGAATATGATTGAAAGAGCAATTGTAGTCGGTGATGGAAAAAAGATAAGTCTTAAAGACCTTCCTTTGGAAAAAGACATTGTTACCACTTCTGTTGAAAGCCTTGATGATCTGGAGAAGAACCATATCATCCTTATTCTTGCAAAATACAACTGGAACATATCTGCTGCGGCAAAGGCACTAAAAGTTGACAGGGTAACACTGTACAATAAAATAAGAAAATACGATTTAAGTCAGACAGAATAATATCCCTGATCTGAGAACATTAAGGGCTTCCACCTAAGTTTTCGTGAATGAATCTGGAAAATATCTTCTTAATATCTTTCGGGCCTTTTGAAAAAGGTCTTCTTGAGCTGGTTGCCTGGGAAGTGGAGCGTGAATTTTCAATACCCGTGAAAACAAGGGAAGGTTATATCGATTTAAGTGAATTCTATGATCCTTCACGCAGGCAGTATAATGGGAATAAGCTTCTTGAGAAAATTGACAATGAGTTCGGCTCCAATAGTATTAAGGTCCTTGGTTTGTTTAATGTAGATCTTTTTATTCCCATTCTGACTTACATATTCGGTCAGGCCTACCTGAATGGTCGGTCGGGCATTGTATCATTATTCAGATTAAGCAATGAACGGTATGGTATCAAAACTGATGACCATTTGCTTGCTGACCGGTTTCGTAAAGAAGTTATTCATGAATTGGGTCATATGTTTGGACTTATCCATTGCTACGATCCTGTTTGTGTAATGAGATCAGGCACATATGTTGAAGATATTGATCAGAAAAGTCATAGCTTATGCGCTAAATGCAGACAGTCCCTGACAGGAGATGCAGGTGGAAAATGACTTGTCACCTCTCCAGTATAACACTTACTGAGCCTATCTTCCCTCCCATCGGCGGGTTCAGTTTTGACACTTTAACCACAACATTATCAATGCCTTCCATCTCCTCATAAAGGGCATCAAGTATACGGCCCGCGATATGTTCCAGCAGATGCGATTTAAACTCCATCTGCATTTTTACTATTTCATAAACCCTTTGGTAATTAACTGCATCTTTTAAATTATCGCTCTTTGCCGGGTCATCCATATTGGTTCTTATCGTCAGGTTCACAAGAAACTTGTTCCCTACAATCTGCTCCTCCTTAAAATGGCCATGGAATGAGTAAAATTCCATGTTCTCTATCTGTATAAGACCCATAAAACAAAATATCAGTTAATAAATAACAAATTATTTCAAAGATATGCTTAAGCCCAAACTTAAGTTTCTTTTCGCATTAAACTAGTTGACCGCCATCGGTCTACCAATGAACAAAACTATAATTAAAATATTGTTCTAAAATTAATCAATTATTATTTCTCATAATAATGTTTAGTTGAAGGTATAAAATTCTGTTTGGAAATGGATTATTAAAAAATGTGTTTTATATTTATTCTCGAATGAATTTAAATGCCAGGTGAAACCTTAAAGCTTTATATAATTATGGTAGAAAAAAGTAACAAACAGAACAAGGCACTTGTAGTCGTGATAGCTACAGTAGCTGCTACCGGAGGATTACTCTTCGGATTTGACACCGGGGTAATTTCCGGAGCAATTCCCTTTTTTCAGGAGGCTTTCGGAATAGGTGATAACTGGATTGAAATTATAACAACTGCCGGTCTTGTTGGGGCAGTTATCGGAGCAATGTTCAGTGGAAGGCTCGCTGACATCATCGGAAGAAAGAAAGTAATTCTGGCTTCAGCGGTAATTTTCGCTGTCGGGGCCGTCTGGTCAGGTGCTGCTCCAAGTGCCATGATGCTTGTATTTGCCCGATTATTTCTTGGTATTGCAATTGGTGTCTCATCTTTCGCTGTGCCACTATACATTGCAGAGATTTCTCCCACAAAAAGCCGTGGAACACTTGTATCAATGTTCCAGCTTATGATTACAATCGGGATCATGGTATCTTACCTTAGCGATTCTGCCTTTGCCGTCCCGAATGGCGATCCCGCCTTCACAACAGTTTGGAGACCAATGTTCTACGTAGGCGTTATTCCTGCATTAATAATGTTCATCGGTATGATCTTCCTGCCTGAAACACCCAGGTGGTTGATAAGCAAGGACAGCGAAGTAAAATGCCGTGAGGTATTGCAAATGGTTGAAGAACCACAGCTCGTGGAAGATGTTATCAAAAGAATGAAAGCTGATCTGGCTGCGGACAGGCAAAACAAAATTAAATGGAATGATATCTTTAAGAAATGGTTAAGGGTACCACTTATAATTGCTGTCGGAATAATGTTTGTTCAGCAATTTACGGGTATTAACACTATTATATACTATAGTCCGAAAATCTTCCTTATGGCCGGTTTTGCAGATGCAAAAGCTGCAGTATGGGCATCTGTAAGTGTCGGTGTAGTGAATGTAGCATTTACAATCCTTTCTCTTTTTCTTATCGATAAGTTAGGACGCAGGAAGCTCTATTTCATTGGATTAACGGGTATGATTATTGCTCTTCTTGCTATGGGTGCCAGTTTTGCTTTGCAGGCAACCTTAGGCGAATCAATTAAATGGTTTGCAGTATCTTTGGTCTGGGTCTATATTGCATTCTTTGCAATCAGTCTCGGTCCTCTCGGATGGCTGATCATCTCAGAAATATTCCCGTTAAGCGTAAGAGGAATTGGCTCAAGTATCGGAGCACTATCAAATTGGCTGTTCAATGGAGTGGTAGCTTTTACATTTTTCAAAATTGTCAGGGGTTTAACTACAGAGGGTTCAGGTATCGTGCTGAATGGTGAGGACATTGGAAACCCTGCCGGTGCTTTCTTTCTGTATGCACTTGTTGGTATAATTGGACTGGTATGGGGTTATTTCTATATCCCTGAAACAAAGAATGTCACTCTGGAAAAAATTGAAGAACACTGGAGAGAAGGAAAGCTTCCCCGCACACTCAAGAGTTAAAATAGAATAACTTACTAAAACAAAAGGATCGGCAAAAGCCGGTCTTTTTTTTATGATGGTTGAAAATCAATTATTTGCCCCGATCCTAAAGAAGTAATGATTTTCTATATGATTCCAGATTGTCAAAAAAAATAATAAATATTTGGTTTATATGATAAACTAGTTTATATTTGTAATATATTTATGTTTACTTAATTATTAATATCATGGAAACCGAAGAAAAAATGATGACAGGCGAATGAGTCTGAGATATAAATTAAGAAACAAGGTAGATAATGACGCGCTTTAAAGAACTCGATCCGATACTTCACTCCCAGCTCCGGCTGGCAGTGGTGTCGTTACTTATAAGTACTGAAGCAGGTGAGTTCACCTATATCCAGGAACAGACCGGAGCTACTGCAGGAAACCTCAGCATTCAGATAAGCAAGCTAAAGGATGCAGGCTATATTATTGTTGAGAAGAAATTTATGAATAACTACCCACAGACACTATGCAAAATTTCTCCTCTCGGAAGGAAAAAATTCACCGAATACGTTGAGGCTCTTAAGGATTATTTAACTCCCAAAAAATAATTTAAAGAAATATCAACCTGTTTTAGAGTCATCATCTTAAATTCATCCTATTTTTGTATTCTTAAATATTAATTCAGGATGATTGAGGAAAAAAAAGACGAGCTAAAGCCCACCGTAAGTTTTATTGAGCAGTTCATTGCAGAGGATATTAAAGAAGGCAAGAATGGAGGAAGGATACATACGCGTTTCCCTCCCGAGCCAAACGGATACCTTCATATCGGTCATGCAAAAGCCATATGCCTCGATTTCGGGATGGCGCAAAAATTCGGTGGTAAATGCAATCTTCGTTTTGACGACACCAATCCTACAAAAGAAGATGTTGAATATGTCGACTCCATAAAAGAAGATATTCACTGGCTTGGCTTCGACTGGGAAGAAAGGGAGTTTTATGCATCAGATTATTTCGGAAAGCTGTATGATTTTGCTGTTGAGCTCATTAAGAAAAATCTAGCTTATATCGACGATCAGCCAGCTGACGTTATTTCGGCGCAGAAAGGGAGTCCGACTCAACCGGGAACAGAGAGTCCATATCGTAACAGATCCGTAAATGAAAGCCTTGACCTTTTCGAGAGGATGAATAATGGTGAATTTGATGAAGGAAGCCGGGTTCTCAGGGCAAAGATCGATATGGTCACCCCGAACATGCATATGCGTGACCCGATCATCTACAGAATAATAAAAACACCTCATCATCGTACCGGCAATAAATGGATGGTTTATCCAATGTACGATTTTGCACACGGTCAGAGTGATTATTTTGAAGGAATTACCCACTCACTCTGTACCCTTGAATTCGAAGTACACCGACCGCTTTACGACTGGTTTATTGATCAGCTGAAAACATCGGATTACCGGCCACGACAGATTGAGTTTAACCGGTTGAATCTAACCTATACTATGATGAGCAAGCGAAAGCTTCTTGAGCTTGTACAGGAAGGCAGGGTTTCAGGCTGGGATGATCCAAGAATGCCAACCCTCTGTGGTTTAAGAAGAAGAGGCTATACCCCGGAAGCAATAAGAAGATTTGTGGATATGATTGGCTACACCAAGGTTGAGGCAATAAATGACGTATCACTTCTCGAACATGCTGTAAGAGAAGATCTTAATATTAAAACTCCTCGTGTTTTCGGAGTACTTGATCCATTGAAAGTTATAATAACCAACTACCCTGAAGATAAGGTTGAGAATGTTGAGCTTATCAACAATCCGGAAGATGAGAAGATGGGTAAAAGGGAGGTTCCTTTCAGCCGGGAGGTCTTCATTGAAAAAGATGATTTTATGGAAGTACCTCCTCATAAATTTTTCCGTCTGGCTCCGGGCATGGAAGTACGACTGAAGGGTGCCTATATCATTAAATGTACCGGTCTGAAAAAGAATGACAACACTGGTGAGATCGTAGAAGTATACTGTACTTACGATCCTGAGACAAGAAGCGGAGGCAATTCTTCGGAAAAGAAGGTAAAAGGAACTCTCCACTGGGTTTCAGCAAAACATGCTGTTGACGCTGAAGTCAGATTATATGACAGGCTTTTTAATCATGAAGATCCGGCCGGCCAGAAAGAGGATGATTACCGGAAATTCATAAATCCTGGCTCACTTAAAGTGCTCACAGGGTGTAAAATGGAGCCCTCCCTGAAATCTTCAAAACCACTCGAAAAGTTCCAGTTCCAGAGACTCGGATATTTCTGTGTTGACTATGATTCAACAGGTTCAAAACTTGTTTTTAACCGTACTGTTCAGCTAAAGGATACTTGGGCTAAAGTGGTTAAAAATGATACTAAACCATAATTGTAACAATTGTTACAATTTACAATATTTCAGCTTTCATTTTTGTCATGCAACAGCAAATTGATTGCATCATTGAATGAGCCGGCACGGATGACTTTACCGGTATTTACAAAAAAGATTTCATCAGCATTCTCAATTGTATTTAACCTGTGAGCAATTATTATCCGGGTGGTAGAAGCCGGGAGTTTATTCAAAACACTCTCAAGAAGCTGTTCGGTTACAGTATCAATATTTGCAGTAGCCTCATCCAGAATGAGGACTTCAGGCTTGCGAAGCACCGCCCGCATGAAGGCAATAAGCTGTTTCTGTCCTACACTGATCGCATCTCCTGTCACCTCTATCCTGGTATCAAGTCCCTCATCAAATCTTTCCAGAAGACTATCCAACCCTGCTTCTGAGATAATTTCTTTCAGCTGAGCATTGGAATGATTTACATACTGAATATTACCATATAAAATATTATCCCTTACAGTGCCGGAAAAAAGAAAAGGCTCCTGCAATATAAAACCAATTTTCCCGGTTCGTTCTTCGGGAGGATATGAACGTATATCTCTGCCATCCAGCAATATATATCCTTTAGTTGCATCATACAATCTTGCAATAAGTGAGGCTGTAGTTGTTTTTCCACCACCGGTAGGACCTACGAAAGCATATGTCTTACCACGTTCCAGATCAAAGTTTACCTTATGCAAAACCTCCTTACCATTAGGGTACCTGAAGGAGACATTTCCAAAATGAATAAATGATTTAACTTCGCCATTGCTCTTATCTTCAGCTATATGCAGGTTAGTCCGAAGGGATAACAGGTGTGAAATACGATCCCAACCCGCCATTGCAACCTGGAAGCTGGCCCACAATGCTGCCATCTGACGTAATGGATTATAGAAGTTTGTAACATAGGCAATGAAACTGATAAGCAGTCCAATTGAAAAACTACCTTGCATGATAAGGTAAATTCCAAGAGACAGTACTATCAACTGACCAATATTTGCTGCAAGACTATAAACCGGCATATATACATTATTGGCTATTCCTGCCTGAACTGATTTTGTATAATTTTCCGTGTTTGCCTCTTCAAATCTTTTACGGAAATAATCCCGGCGATTGAAAGCTATTATAACTTTAAAATTAGCAAGACTTTCCTGGATCTCAGCACTCAGGTTGCCGGTACTCTTCATGCTCTCTGCATTACGTCGCTTGACCCATCGGGAGGTTGATATGGTAAAAATCCAGACAATAAGAGCCGGAGATAATGCTGCCAGACCCAAAGGAAGATTTATTAACAGAAGTATGATACCGGCACCTGTCATCGTTATTATGCTACCGATAAATTGCATAAGTGATTGTGAAAAAAACTGGTTTACTTTATCGGTATCATTATTAATCCTCGAAATAAGGTCACCGGCTTTGTTCTGGTTGAAAAAATCAACCGGAAGCTCCTGAAGCTTATTGAATACTGCATTGCGAAGACTGTAGAGCATGCGTTGGCCAATTCCTCCCATCATCCGCATCTGAATATAGTTCACAATAAAGGCAAAAATATACAAAGCCAGCAAAATACCCGAAAATACAAGAACACCCTGGTATTTCCCGGCCTGAACGTATGTATCGATAGTATAACCAACAAGATATGGTCCGATAAGGCTCAATCCCGCATTTAAAAAAATAGCAGCAAAAGCAATAATAAGATTACGGCGCTCCTCTCCAATAAGACCAATCAGCTTACTTAGTGAGGCAATATTCGACGATTTTTGTTCCGCCTTGTCAGATGGCTGGTTTAAATTATAGTTCATAATGATGTGTGCTACGTTGGGAACTATAAATCTGGGCATATTCAGGTGATTGTTCCTTTAAATCCTTGTGGGTACCAATGGCAATGATTTCACCTTCCATCAAAAGAATTATCTGTTCAAAATGCCTCACCGGGGCAATTTTTTGAGTGACAGATATGAGAGTCAACCCCGGGTAATTATTTTGAAGGTTGCACAATATTTTGTTTTCCGTATTTCTGTCGACGCGTGATGTAAAGTCATCAAGTAAGAGAATCTTTGGATTCACGGCAAGGGCACGTGCAAGCATTATTCGCTGTTTCTGACCACCTGAAAGGCTTGTGCCCCGTTCGGAAACAACGGTATCAAGCTTCAGAGGCAGAGATTCTATAAAATCGGTCAATTCTGCGGTTGCTATTGCCTTTTCAAGGTATTCATTTGTGGCTTTATCGCTAAAAGCAATGTTTTCTCTAAGGCTCATATTGAAAATAACACTATCCTGAAATACAAAACCTATCTGACTATGAAATAGGTCCTTTGTGTATCTCCCGGCACTGATGCCATCGAATTCTATGGATCCGGAATCAGGAGAAATTATGTTAGTCATTAAATATAACAGTTGACTTTTCCCTGCTGCGGTTGGACCAATAATAGCTGTCTTGCTGCCTGCTATTACATGAAAAGATATTTTCTTCAAAATTGGTTTATCCCCATAGGATAATGACACATTAGTGAGTAGGATATCTCCTTTGATTTCTCTGCTGATAGTACCAGTCTCGGCTATAACCGGTGCATATAAAACTACATTTATCCTTTGATATGAAGCAGTCGCCATTGCAATGATATTACTCATAAAGCCTATCATAAGAATCGGGAATATCAAAAGCATCAGGTAACTGTTGAATGCTGCAAAATTTCCAAGTGACATAGTCCCGGCAATTACAAAATGCCCTCCAAGGGCAAGTATTGCTACCACTGCAATGTTCGATACAAACATTATTACAGGGATAAGAGTAGAGAATAATTTGAGAATGGAGAGCCCCAGATTGCGTGATTCTAAATTTGCCGTAAGGAATTTTACACTTTCAGCTTGCTGCGAATTAAGCACTCTGATCAGGGCTGCGCCCAGAATGCTTTCGTTTATAATTTTATTAAGCGAATCAATCACCTCTCTTCCCCGCTTGAATAATACCCTGACTTTCTTCAGGACAATAAAAAATGCACCTCCTATAACCGGAACTATTGAAATGACAGTCAATGCAAGCTTCCAGTTTATCATTATAAGCAGAACAGAAGTGCCAACTATTACAAACACGGATGATATAATTGTGACCACAGCCTGCGAAACAAACATCTTCACCGAATCGATATCGGATGTCAGATTTGTAAGGAGTTTTGAGGGATTTGATTTCAGTACATAAGTATAACTCTGATGTGAAATCTTATCAGACAGCTTTCTTCGTAAATCCCTTGCAACGCGTTCTGAGGCAAATGTCTGGAAAATATTCTGCAGGAACGTAAAAATAAATATTCCTCCGGCGGCTATCATAAATTTAAGAATCACAGCTTCAGTATCAAACTGATTTGAAGCAAAATCATCAATTGCGCCTGCTATTATCCTCGGTATCAGGATGTTTATGCCACTGCCCAGCAAGGCCATAATAATCAACAATGTAACTATACCTGAGTATGGTTTCAGTAAGCTGAAAATGCTGGATTCAGAAATCTGATCACTTGTTTTCGTGGAGTCATGCTTAACCATGCTTATTTGAAATATTATGCAAAGAAATTCAAATAAACCTTCAGTTTGATCTAAAATCCGTAATATCTCTGAAATTAAAGGCAGGCTGAATTTTCACAACTGTCAAGATTGGCAGAATAAGATAAATTAGAATGTCCCTTAATACTTTTACAGAAAATTTTCTATATTTGTGACCTCAAATTTGTCCCGTGGTGTAATTGGCAACACGTCTGATTCTGGATCAGAAGAGTTCAGGTTCGAGACCTGACGGGACAACCAGATAATCAATCACTTACAATTTATTTTGTGAGTGATTTTTT